>CAYXJG010000120.1:0-13226 GCA_964465285.1 uncultured bacterium | reverse complement strand
CGGGGTGTGCCCCTGGGAAACTTGTTTGTAATTAATTCTGCATAAGTACTTATACCTGGCTAGGTCATAAACTTAATCTTTGAATTGGGGAAATCCTGCACTGCGCGCAGGATTTCCCCAATTCAAAGACTAAAGGTGTAGCCTGTGGAAGTATATATTGGGTCATGGTTGGGTTGGGACGTTTGATTTTGCCATCCTTTCGGAAGTTGCCCTCACCGTCAAGCGAATGACAAGAGTAATGACAAGAGTAAGGACTGAACTCATGAAGGCTGACCTTTCGCCCGGGTTAAACACCACAAAGCAAAACTACACCGGCGTTCTGGCGCTGATTCTGATTAACCTGGTCATCTATATCCTCGACCATCCCCTGCATCTTCCTCTGAATAGTCTCTATCTCAATCACGCCAATCCCGCCTGGTATCAGTTCATTACCTCCATGTTCTGCCATGCCAATTGGGCGCACCTGTCCAGTAATCTCTTTATGCTGTTTATCTTTGGGCGGCTCATCGAAGAAGACGAAGGGGTACTGGGTGTGGTCAGCAGCTATGTGATCACCGGGCTGTTTGCCAACCTGCTGAGCTGGATTTTGCTGCCGACAGCCATTGTGTCTCTTGGTGCGTCGGGGGCAGTGTTTGGGCTGTTTGTGGTGAGCGTGTTGATCAGGCTTAGCTGGAACTGGCGGCGGATTGTAGAGGTGTTAGTGTTGGGCCAGTTTGTGGTCAGCCAGGTGCTCAGCGAAATCCAAAACGTGGGGGTACAAGACGGCATCAACCGCATTGCTCACCTAGGAGGGGCGATCGCTGGTGTCCTGCTCATTCTTGGTCTACGAAAAATTGCAGGTAACGAATCATCATCATCGTGACGGTGCTGCGCCTGATCGGGAATCTGCTGATGGCTAAGTGGGGTTAACGATGGTGCCCAGGAACAGAAAGACATTGGTTTCTCTGTCATAAATGCCGAGGGCAAAAGGGCGATCGACAATCATCTCAAAGGGTTCCACAGGCATTTCAACGGAGGTGACGGAGAACCCGACGGAGGTGCTGGCGGCAGCTTCGGTGCCCTCTTCGTTGACCTCCATGAAGGTGCGGTGGTTGACCTGGGTGATGACGGTGGAGGTGTCGCTCAGGTTCGAGAAGTCGGCACGGTCGGGGGCAAAGGCGATCGCCATTCCCATCGTTTGCAGCACGTCGTTGAGCACCATCGAGTCTTCCAGGGTGAATCGAGGGAGCTGGATGGTGCCCTGCCGGGACATAAACTGGGACTGCTGGGACTTCCACTGGTCGGCGGTGAGGGTGGCGAGAAAATTTGACCAGGGGAAATTCGGGGCAGGTAGCCAGATGACCATGGAGAAGCGCCGATCGTCTCCGTAGGGGAGCTGGATAGCTTGAAACTCCTCGGTTTCCAGATAGCGGAACCGACCGGTCTGGGCCATGCGGGGATGTTGAATTTCGCTGCCGTCTAACCGGGTGAAGGGGCGATCGCTCGTCTGCTCCGGGTCGAACTGCATCGTCCAGTTCCCCTTGAAGTAGACGGCGTTGATGAGAAACAGCACGTCTTCGGGGTTGATGGCGTTGATGATTTGCGGAATGCGTCCCCGTGTCTGGTCGCTGACCCACTGGTTGATGGTGGCGGGGGCATTAGGCTGAGAAAAATCGAGGGTAGTGATCTCGGCGTTAAACGCCTCTTCCACTGGATTGAGAAACGAAGGCTGGATGGTTATGTCCTCCCGTGCCCAGAGGGAATTGGCGATCGCCAACTGCACATCCCCGTCGTCGTCCTGCAATGCCTGGGTTTGGCTCAACAGCGATGCGTAGAAGGCGTTGATGGTGTCCAGGTCAGCGTTATGGATGCGGAGGGTGTCAGCGATCGCCATCCGCGTCTCGCCAGCCGCACCGTTTTGCGCCGTGGCCAGGGCGATCGCTACGCTCATTGGGGACACCAGCACGTTCTCCTCGTCGTTGGCGGAGTTTAGCACGGAAGCCAGCAGGTCAAAGCTGAACTGGGTGGTAGCGCTCTGCAAGCGGGGATCTAGAGATGTCATGGATTCCTCGTTGGTTTGCGCAATGGGGGGCGCGAGTTCGATGGACGGTGCTGGCTCGATGGACGGTGACGCGGGGGCTGGGTCAGATGCCCGGAGTTGCGAACAACCCGTGAGTCCAAGAATGATGAGTAGGGAGGCTAATCCAATAGGCACAGTAGGAGCAACGCAGGATTGGCCCCCATTGCTGCTGCGGAGATGTCGGAATGTGGCGTGATTCGGCATGGCAATCCTCCTATGCAGGAGCGTCACGGGGTTGCTCCTCGGCAGGATTCATAGGGCGATCGCCTACCGTGATCTTAATCTCATTCAAATCGACCTTGGCAGGATCAGCAGAGGGGCAGAGATCGACCAGTTGGCAGCGATCGCACGCCGGATTTCGCGCCGGACACACGGCACGACCATGATAGATGAGCCGGATTGACCAGTTCTCCCAGTCAGGCTGGGGCAACAGCTTTATCAAATCCTTTTCAACGCGGGATGGATCAGTATACTTAGTCAGCCCCAGCCGATTGCTCAACCGCTTGACGTGTGTGTCTACTGTCACCCCAGCATTGATGCCGAAGGCGTTGGCAAGCACTACGTTAGCGGTTTTTCGAGCAACGCCAGGGAGGGTCAGCAACTCCTCCATCGTCTGCGGCAATTCACCCCCAAACATCTCCATAATGCGGATGCAGGCTCCCTGAATGTTCTTCGCTTTGTTGCGGTAAAAGCCTGTAGAGCGCACCAGTTCCTCAATTTCCGTGAGGGGAGCACTGGCGATCGCCGCTGCATCAGGAAATCGACGAAACAGCTCTGGCGTCACCTTGTTCACCCGCTCATCGGTACATTGGGCAGAGAGGATGGTCGCCACCAAAAGCTGGACAGGGGTTTCGTAGTCCAGGGAGCAGGTGGCATCGGGATAGAGGTGCTTCAGCCGCGACAGAATTTCAAGCGCCCGCCGCTTTTTTGGGGGCAGCTTCGAACGGCGCGTTGAGGATTTCGTAGTAGGCACAGGAAATGGTTACTGAAACAATTGCTGGAAAACTTCCAGTTGTGTCGTGTCCCGAACAATCAGGAAGATGCCCAGACCCAGAAGCAAGAACAACCCAGTTTGCATGACGTTCTCCTGGAACCGATTGGGCAACGGTTTGCCCCGCAGCCCTTCCACCAGCAGGAAGGCCAGTTGTCCTCCATCTAGGGCAGGCAGCGGCAGAATATTGATAATCGCCAGATTTATACTGATGATGGCGGTGAAGGGGAACAGCCGGGATGCATCGCTTTCAGCGAACTGTGCCCCCTGCTCCACAATTTTCACCGGGCCAGCTACCTGACCAGAGACCTCAGAGAAGTTTGTGATCAGCGACGCAAAGCCCCCCAAAATTAGCATAGTTTTGTCTTGAAACTCGACGGCGGCAAGGGCAAGCACTTCACCGAATCCGTTGGGACGCCGATATTCAATGCTGCCGTTGGGGGTCAGTTGCACCCCAATGCGGGCTTTGCCGTCGTCTTCTAGGGCGGGCACCACCGTCAGGTCTACCTCGCGGTTGCCTCGCTCTACCGTCAGTTCCAGGGGCGCACTGGGACTGTTTTGAATGGTCTCCATCAGGGTTTGGATGGCTGTGTCCGACCCGCCCAAGTCTTCCCCGTCAATGGCGACAATGACATCCCCCGCTCGAATGCCTGCTTGAGCCGCCGGGCCGTTCTGCGAAACCACTTGGGGCACCAAAACACCGGGCTGAGCATTTACCCCTGTGGGAACGCCGACCCCTGTAAATTGAGCAACAAATACAAGATAGGCAAAGATCAAATTGGCAATCACGCCTGCACTAATGACAATAGCGCGATCCAGCAGGGGCCGATTCTTAAGCAGGTTGGGATCATTGGGGGGAATTTCGGAGTCCGGGTCATCATCCGGGAATCCTACAAAGCCACCCAAAGGAATGGCGCGAAGGGAATATTCTGTTTCTTTGCCCTGGTATCCCCAGACAACGGGGCCAAACCCGATGGCAAAGCGATTGACATGAATGCCCTGGAGACGAGCTGCCATAAAGTGGCCAAGCTCATGAACCACGATGAGGAGTGCAAGAACTGCGATCGCCGCTAAAACTGACATAAACGTTTGGATGCCTTAAGAACTTAATTAAAGTGACTTGATAACGAAGACTCACGTAAGGCAAAGGGCTAAAGCCCCCCATGACTGTTTCCCAGCGAGACGCTGGGAAAGCCCACTGGAGGCTCTGCCTCCAGCATCCGAGAGGCAGAGCCTCCCTTCTAGCTGCCCAGGCAGAGCTTGGACAACACGGGTAGTCCTTTGGACGCTAAACGCGCGTGCGGGATACTTGCCCTTTTACACAGAGATCATTAAGTCTTGTTCATCTATTCTAAAGCCCCATTTGAATTTCACGGGTGTGGAGTAGCGGTTTTGTGAAAATCCGTTCTGGAAATTTGCTGATAGATGTCCAGGGTCTTGCGGGCGATCGCCCCCCAACTGTAGTGATCGACCGCCCACTGTTTCGCGTTCTGGCCTCGCTGGGTTCGTTCCTCTGGCTGGGTCAACGCCACTCGCAATGCCTGGGTCAGCGCCTCCACCTCACAGCCACAGACCCACCCCGCCTGTCCTGCCTGCACGTCCGCCCAGATATGCACCTGGTTGGAAATGACCACGGGAATGCCCGCCACCATCGCTTCTGCCACGGCAATGCCAAAATTTTCATAGTAGGACGGCAGCACAAATACATCGGCTTTCTGGAGCAGCGCCGCCTTTTCATCCCCAGTCACGAACCCGGTGATTTCAATGCGTTCCGCCAGCGGTGAGGAGCGAAGGCGATCGCCCACCCCCTTCTCATACTGAGGATCTTGGGGATTGCTCCCCGCCAACACAAACCGAAAGTCTACTCCTTCAGCCTGGAGATTGATCAACGCCGGAATCAGCAAGTCCAGTCCTTTCTTTGGATCAATGCGTGACATGAAGAGAATGACCGGAGGCGAAGTCGAGGAAACAGTGCACGCCGGTTCCTCGACTCCGCCCAAATCATGAAACTCGACGCCGATGGGGAGAATGATGTCGGTGGTGGGAGCGCCGAAGCGTTCCGAGGTCTCTGCCTCTTGGGGACTGGTGAAGTGGATGGCGGCGGCTCCTGCGAGGTTGGGGCGCTCCAGAACTGATGCGTAGAGCCGTTTCAGGTGCTTTTTCTTCTGCAGATCCAGGGGGTCGAGGGTGCCGAGGGGACGGAGGATGTAGGGGAGTCCTCGACTGCGGGCGATCGCCGCTGCTAGGGAGCTGACGGGGGAAAACAGGGCGTGAATGTGCGCCACATCATAGTCCTGGGCATGGCGGGCAAGCCATGCCAGCAGCCCCGCTGAGAATTTGTAGCGGCGGAAGGGGGCACAGCGAAAGTAGCGGATGGTGTAGCCGTCTTGGTCAATGGGACAGTTGAGGGGAACGTCGAGGGGCGGCTGTCCTGCATCGCCGTTGGAGTCAGTGGTCAGCAGGGTTACGTCTGCTCCCTCGGCGGCGATCGCCCTGGAAAACCCTCGCACCATTTGGCTTGGCCCCCCATAGACCAGGGACACCGAGGGAACGATTTGCAGCACACGGAGAGGATGAGTCATGCCAGGAGGTCTTCGTAAAATTCCAGTTGCTTTTGCGCCAGGGCGCGGTTGGTGTAGTGGGCGAGGACGCGCTCATAGCCTCGGTTGCCAAGTTCCTCTGCCCGGTGGGGCTGGGTCATCAGCAGGGTGAGGCGATCGCCCAACTCTTTCGCACTGCCCTCTCGGAACACCAGTCCCGCCTGGTCAATGACGCGGGGGATCTCGCCAGAATCGGAGCCGATGACCGGAACCCGGCACGCCATCGCCTCAATCAGCACATGACCAAACTGCTCCTTCCACCCTGCCGCCGACAGGGTTTTGAATTCATAGGTGGTCTCGGAGGGTAAGACCAGCGTATCCATCAGGTTGATGTAGCGGGGCACGGCATCGTGGGGCACGCTTTCCACCCAGATGAGGCGATCGCTGATACCCATCTCCTGCGCCTGCTGCTTGATTGCGTTCTTCAACGGCCCGCGACCCAGTAAGAGCCATTTCCAGGGGCGATCGCCCACCCGTTTTCCCAGTTCACCCAACGCACGGCACAGGGTCAGCAGCCCCTTCTCTTCGACGAACCGCCCCACAAACCCCACCACAAAGTCCTCGGGCTGAAGGCCCAACTGCGCCGTCAATTCCGGCTGAGGTTCTGGGCAAAACAGCGACTCATCTACCCCGAGTTGCGGCAGCACCCGCATCGTTCCCCGAAAGCCATGCTCCCGCAAAATGTTCGCCCCATCCTGATTGCCCGAAATGATGCCGTGGGTGTGCGCCAGGTTGTAGCGCTCCAGCAGCGATACCGGAAATGTCACCGTATACGGCAGGTTCCACCAGGTAAAGAACGTCAGCTTTGCCCCCAGATTTAGCAGTCGGTTCAGAGTAATCATCTCTACCTGAGCCAGAGCCTTTGCCCCCTGCTCCGTCTGGATAATGTGGGGACAGAAGGAACGCAGCAGGGCAATGAGTTCCGGCGAGAAAGTCAGCAAGCCCTGGTTATTTTGGCTAAAGTTAGCCATGGGAACCACGCGAAAATTTCTATCCTCCCAGGGTTCCGACTCAATCACGCTGTTTTGCACCCCCCCCGGTCGCCATCGCTTCGGCACCACCACTGTCACCTCATGATCGGAGGATAGCGCTGCCAGGGTTCGAAACTTTTCGCAGTTCAACTTAACGATGTAGGTGTGGCTAGCAACAAGAATTCTCATGATAAGTAGGTCGGTATTAATACATTCAACTTAAAAACCGGGGGAGCGCCCCTCCGGAGCGCTCCCCCGGTTTTTAAGTTTTGAGGCTACTGATGCTGGGTTACTTATTACTGTGAGAAATGAACTGTGAGAAATGAACTGTGAGAAATGAATTGAGGAGAGTTAACCGCTTTAAGCAGAACGCCACCGACGATAGAACCCATCAATTTCAGCGTCTGAATAAAATGCCTTGACCATTGGAGACCGATACATTCGGTCTAAATAGCTTTCGGGGAGGGCAACCCGCTTTGTAAATTCTTTGTACAGGGAACCATAGCGGCGCTTCTGAGTTCCTAAATTTGAGGTGATGAGGGTGAAGTTTTCAATGCCTAGAAAATCTTGAAACGCTTGTTTCGACACCTCATTAAGAGACTCTAATTTCAGTAGCAAAACATGGGCGATCGCCCCAGAAAAAATGTAGTAATCGGACGCTGTTTGCGCTCTTGGAGAAGACGCTTCTGAGAACACATCAATCCCCAAACTTGTCTTCATTTCCTGATTAAACCAGGCAAAGGGATGATCCCGATCAGGATTATTAACATAGCGGTCATAGAAGCTCTGGGTGATGTAATTGAGCAGTTGCTCTTGCGCTTGATGACTAGTGGAACCGCTCTCGTCTGTTCCTAACTTGAATTTCATTTCTAAGGCTTGAAAAAACGAAGAAAGAGTCTGTGCAATGGGGTCTCGAACTAGAGTGATGACCTGCCAGGGACTTGTAATTTTCTGGTGATCGAGCTGGTGTCTAAGATACTCTGCGTGACTGATTTCGTAATAAATGGAACGAAGCTTTTTAAACCGTTCTTGGGATTTTTGAATTTGCTTGGCAACGCTTTGATGGGTCATGCCATGCACGTGATAAATAGGAATATTGAGATGTAAGGCTTCCAGACTTTTCCAAACACTGGTTGAGCCAACTTTTCCCATTTGATAGACAATAATTTTTTCAGGAGTTTGTCGCCCCTGCCACCTCAAACGATAGCGATGGTACAGGTGAGTAACGTGATAGTTTTGCTTCAAGAGTGATTGCGCTAGAGATTTCATGTTCATGTTCATGATTAAGAGCTAGTGATAATTGAGGATGGCAAAACATTTTTGGAATTTCAGTCTGTGCTGATATGCGCGGTGTACTTGGAATAATCTCTATAGGGTTAAGGTCAGGTGCTTTGCCAGTGCAAATTTCACTAGACGGATGGGGGTACTTGAATTTGCTAAGACTTTGAGTCGCAAATATTTTTGGGTGAGGAGTCGTGCAATTCCTTTCATTCGTGCTTTTACACGCGTGAGAAAGAGGATGAATTGCGGATGACTATGGGCGATCGCATAGGGAGGAATGAATGCTAATGGGCCGTATAGTACATCAGCGCGATGCACAGAACTGAGACCTGCCTGTCGGTGTTCCGGGTTAGCTTTGCCACCATGTTCACCATAGTTCCGAAAGGGAATATAATTTCTAAACTGTTTTTCCCTTAGGAATTTTTCAATCTTAGAGTCCCAACTGCTATAGTGAGCAGGGCCAGGATTTTGACTGATTTGCTCGACCAATTCTAATAGCTGGTTTGCAGCGCTTGGCATAATGATGTAAGCAACTGTTGAGGTAGAAAACCCCTGGGCAAATCCCTGGGCAGACACGCTATACACTTGCGGAGCGCAAGTATATAGCCATGCAACACCAGCCTGGGTATTGGTAGGATCAAAGGGAATCGGTAATTGGCCTATCCCTTTTACAGGAACAAAGTCAGCTTCCAAAATGAGGGTTGGTTGCTCAGAGTATGTCGCTCGAAGCCATGCTTCTTTGTGGTTTAGGAGGCATAAGTAACTGGGTGAATAGTCCCGATATCGGGGTTGATGGGTTTGTCTAAGAACCGTGTATGAAAACCCTTCTCGACTCAATGTTGTTTTAAGTTGAGTAATGTCTTCCTTATAAGCAATAATGAAGGTATTACCGATGATTTCTGATAATGAATAATTGTTGATATTTAGCATAATAAACTCCCTTACATCGCTAGTAGCTGCGAGCATCTCACTGTCGCAAATTGATTAATTTTGAATTTTGTTTTGTTGGGTGAACGGACGCAGCCCGCCCACCCAACAAAAATGACATGCACTCTAGTAGCCCGCTAGGTAAATGCTGTATAGCTGCCTAGTTAGCATGGCGCGCCACGCTAACTAGGTAATGTTGCTTTGATGGACTACTGGTTTTTTCTTTGTACTTTTTGATATTAATAAGTAAAAGGGACTAACGATAGTGTACAGCAACATCTGTAATTGACTTTCTAAAACAATATCATCAGCTATTTTTTTCCTATATTTTAACCAGAAAAAAATTAACTTTTTCAGATCATTGAAAAGATATACTGGAATCATAAATACTCTCTGCCATCTTATATATCCTATTAGACGAGTACGATATCGGCTTAATCCGATTCCCCTGAAAAACCGCATTAAATAGTCTCGTTCAAAGCGTTTTCTGGAAATATAGTGCTCGATATTTTGTTCTGGATTAAACCAGATTTTCCAGTTTTTTTGAGATAGATACATCAAAGCTTCAATATCTTCACCTTTGAGATTTAGGCTTGAACCAATAGGGCCTTGTAACACTAACGTTTGAGGAACACATTCGCACCAGGCTTCTTTACGAATTGCAAGTCCTGCACCAGGCGGCATCACTTTCTTGTGTGCATATTTATAGGTGTTAAAACAAAATGCTTCTGTATTAGAACGTTGAATGACTGGAAAAAATGCCGAGATTTTTTCAAATCCTTGAGGCGGCTCAACTTCAAAAAGACCGCTAATATTTCCATTGACTGCTCCTGCCTGGGGATGTCGCTGTGCAAATTTACAGATAGCTGCAACCCAATTTAGATCCGGCCAGTTATCATCATCTAGAAAGCCAATCCATTGACCACGGGCGTCTTGAATGGCACGAAGACGTGCATGTGATGCACCTTGCTTTGGTTCATTCACATATCGGAAAGGTACAGAAGGGAGCCAATTTGCTTGACAATGAGCCACTATCTCAACGGTAGTATCTGTACTATTGTTATCAACAACCAAAACTTCCCAAGTGAGGCTAGCTGTGTTCTGTTGATTCTTTAAACGTTCAAGAATAGACGCTATGCGGCTGCTTGCGTTGTACGTGCGAATGGCGGCAGTAAAGAAGATGTTGGGTGATGGGTCGGGTTCCATAGATGCCTCTTGGAGGTGGATGGGTGTGAGAGTTTCTAGGGGAGGGGGAGATTTTTCTTTAGAGTGGGGTCAATTGAGGGTGAAGTAAGATCTTTGTCTTGGGGCAGGATAGTGACTGTGCTTGCAGGGGAGGTGTAGAGGGGGTCTTGGTGGCTGTAGAGTTGTCCCTGATCCGAGGGGGTTCGCAGGAGGCTGTAGGCAGCCTGGAAGCAGCCAATACTGTAGAACAGGAGGCGGGTGGCGACTTTGATGGGTGTTCCGCATTTGTTGCAGGGGGGATGGCCGAGGACGTGGCAGTCGAAGAGCTTGCTAAAGAAGCGGAGGTTTTGTCCTGGAGTCAGATTTTTCAGTCCCATCAAAAAATGGTTGTGGTAGAAGGTGATTTGGTATTGGATGGTGCGGGTGCTGATGTCATGACAGCCGCCGCTTTCTTCGCCCAGATGCACCAGATAGGCATCGGGGGCATACCAGATGGTGTAGCCTGTGTGTCGAATGTGGAGGCAAAAGTCGGATTCTTCGCGGACAGCACTGCCTCTGAAGCGCTCGTCAAAGGCAAGGCCGTGATGCTCGAATAGCTCCCGGCGAAAGGCCATGTTACAGCCCCGTGCCGTCAACACCTGCTGGGGTTGGGTGGTGTGAACCAGGTCGATATGGTACCAGGCGATCGCCGGGTCCATGGCTTCAGGCGGCAAAAAATCGATTTCCAGCCCTGGGTCTGCGTCTGCCAGCTTCATGCGGTCGAGCACCCGTCCGGCGATCGCTCCAGCTTCGGGGTGTTCCTGAAAGGCGCGGACATGGGCGGCAAAACATCCCGGCGGTACCTGCACATCATCATCAAGGAACAGGAGATAGTCACCGTGCGATCGCCGGATGGCATAGTTGCGGGCACCGGGTAAGCTTGCCCAGGGCACCGTAAAGAGGCGAATGGCTCCCCGGTTCGCTAGGTTATCTAGATACCGTTGGGTCTCCGGTTCATGGGTCTGGGTTTGATCCACCACTAGCACTTCAAAGTCGGCGTATGCCTGCTGGAGCACATCTGCCAACGTGTTGCACAGCACCTTTTCACGCCCGTAGGTGGGAATGATGACGGAGAGTTGGGGCAATGATCGGGGCAAGGGGTGGGGCGATGACATGGGTATCGACTCCGTTGTCCTTAGGCAAATGTTAAGCGAATGTTTTGGCACGTTCGGGAACAGGTCTGCGACGACTCTTGCGCCGTCGGCTCAACCGCTTGGTGTCCTGCTCATCTAATTCGGTCGGCTCTTTTTCCTTATCTAATGCGGGAAGCCTCAATAAGACACCCGCAAAAAACCAGTAGTAAACTGCGACGGGGTCAACATCTAGAGGGTAGTAGTAGGTGTTGTAGCTGATGAAGAGGATGTAGAACCAGAAAGATGCCCCGTAGCTGCGGAGGGTGCGATCGCGCACGGAACGATATGACTTGAAGGTTTGGACGGTCAGCACCGTAACCAACCCCAAAAAGCACAAAGCACCGAGGGGGCCAATCTCGTAGATCAGCTTGGGGTAGTAGGTCTCGACTAGAGCGGTTTTGGCGAGCGATCGCCCTGAATTTGTTGCCCGTCCCAGTCCATTGCCAAACACACCATTCTGCTCCTCTAACGCCCATTCAAATTGGTCAAAAATGAAGGCGTGGGGCGGCGATGCACTCCATCGAGCCTGCAGGCTTGTAATCCGCTCTTCAACCACTTCGGGATTGCGCATGGTCGCCACGCTAAGCACCAGGGACAATAGCACTGCCACAGGAATGAACTTTTTTAGGTTTGCAATTTGCCCGGTCATCAACAGCAGGGCCACGATGATAATGGGAACAAGGGCAAGGGCAATGCGTTGCCCAGACAAGACCGCCATGATGAAGACTGATCCCAGTGTCACCATGCCAAAAATCCGCCAGGGAATACGTGGCTCGTTGAAGGCACTGGCAAAGCAGAGGAATGCCGACGAGATAAGAAACCACCCCCATTGCCAGGGCGCAACAAAGGTTCCTGGTAAGCGAATTTGGCCCTGCTGGGGACTGTAGAGTAATGAGCCGCCGACCAGACAGCGCGCATCCAGGGTCGCCCTAAACAGACTGCTGCCTTCCGCCATCCGTGTCCCTTCGCAGCGACCTGTTTGCAGAAAAATGTATTGCAGAAAAGCGAGCATACAGCACACGAAAATTAATACCAAGGTCAAGCGCATCAGAAAGAAAAAGGTTTTCTTATTGGTGATAAGGTAGTAAGCACAAAGAATGAGCGGCACATAGCCAATCAAAACCTTTAGCCCTAGAATTCCCAAAAAAAAGGGCAGTTCACCGTCTGCGTCGAGTTGCTGCATCCCATTGGCAAACAGCAGCACAATGCCGCAATAGCCACAGAGAATACATAGAGCTGTCATCACGGGTTTGTTGATGACAACGGGGAGATTGCCCCGGCGGCAGGCTTGAACAATGCCGAAGAGGGCAGGGATGTAGAAGCCATCCTTGGCAAGCTGAAGTAAGGGGCTGTTGCCGATGAGGTAAGTGATAGTGCCCCCAAAGGGCAGGTAGATCAGAAACCCCCATAGGGCATAGCGGGGGTACTTGAATGATAGGGATACATATAGGATGCCGACCGCGGCCCCGATCCCCAGCTTAGGTTCAGTGGCAAGCCCTGCTACTGCCCCGACCACCACCGACAGAAATGTTGCAATGCCTGTAAACTGAATCAGCGCTTTCCGCTGGCGATCGCGCGTCCGTTTGATTGCTAACCGTTCCTTTAGGCTGAGGCTTTCAGAGGGTTTTCCGTTTGGGGCTTGGGGTTTGTTTGGCTTGCTGTTTTTCCGCGATGATGATCGGCGTTTGGGCATGGGGCGCTGGTGATGATGATTTTCAGGTCATTACCATTGAAGCGTGCATCAGAGACTCAACGCTTAGAGAAGCACCAGGACTGAAGCAGCGGGGCTTCCCTAAACGTTGGTTTCACTTCAGACGCATTACTAACATGCCCCGCAAAATTGGCGATCGCTCATTTTGCTAAAGAAATGAGAAGTGAGATATAGCCCCACGGACTTAGGTTCAAGAGTGTATCCCCCGCTCAGCAGGGGATACACTCTCATCTAATGTCCCTAACCTAAGTGCGTATTGCTATAAGTGCGTATTGCCACGACTTGGCGAAGTTCTCAAATTCACAACACAAAGATAGGGGTTTGGCGCG
>CAYXJG010000119.1:3680-13286 GCA_964465285.1 uncultured bacterium | reverse complement strand
GCGCCGCCCCTCACCTGTGCTGTACTTAATGCGCTTGCAAAGCACTATACCTTGGCAGGTCATAAACTTAATTTTTGAATTGTGGAAATCCTGTGCAGCGCGCAGGATTTCCACAATTCAAAAATTAAAGCTGTAGCCTGTGGAAGGATAGATGGTCGGTCTAAAAATTGCCCTAACATTGTATAGGGATAAAGAGGGCGTCCTGGATCTGCCGCAGCGCTTTGTCCAGGTCATCATTTACGATTGTGAGGTCAAACTCATCAACAGCCTGCATTTCCGTCTTGGCGCGCACCAGCCGCCGGGCGATCGCCTCGTCAGAGTCATGGCCCCGGCTCCGTAAACGCTGCTCCAGTTCTTCCAGAGAGGGGGGCAGCAAAAAGATCATAAACGCCGCCGGGAAGCATCGCTTTACCTGCCGTGCTCCAAACAGTTCGATTTCCAGGATTACCCACTGTCCATCGTTGAGGGCGTCCTCAACAGCGTGGCGCGGTGTCCCGTAGAAATTTCCAGCAAACTCAGCCCACTCCAGCAGTTCTCCCGCCTCAATCATCGCCTGGAAAGTATCCCGGTCAACAAAGTGATAGTGCTTCCCCGGTACTTCTCCTGGGCGGGGCGATCGGGTCGTCGCTGAAATTGAAAGGGTTAGTTCAGGATGCTGGGACAGCAGCCGCCGCAAGAGCGTTCCCTTGCCGACACCGCTTGGCCCTGTCAGTACGATTAGTTTGCCTTTACTCATGTTCAATTGGTTGCGTTGGGAAAACGAAGTAGAACACCCTCTGAATTGGTTCTCCTGCTTACGGTGTCGGGACGCGCAGCGCCCCCAAACGATGGGCTTAACGGAAAGACCAGAATTCCATGAGTGGTCTACATAGTGTTAAGAACTTGAGTGTTCCTTGTCAAGAACAAACCGATGGGCTACGGTTTCTGGTTGAATCGCCGACAAGATGACATGTCCTGAATCTGCAATGATCACAGCCCGCGTTCGTCGCCCATAGGTGGCGTCCACCAGCTCCCCCCGATCACGGGCTTCACTAATAATTCGCTTGATGGGGGCAGATTCTGGACTCACAATGGCAACCACCCGGTTTGCACACACAATGTTTCCAAATCCAATATTGATAAGTTTGATATCCATAGCATTTGTGCTGATCGCCTCGCGGTTAGAGATGCCGCTAAGCGATAGGTCTACCACCCTGATGCTGATGTATAGGAAATGAGCATTGAAATGATCCCTGCGCCAGATTCCAGCTATTCAAGCGACTCTCAAACGATCGTGCAGAGAAACAAGGATTAAGGTACCTCAACCTTGCTGGTGCAATGCGGCATCGGCACATTGCACTGGTACAACCTGGGTTAAACTACTAGATTCTTATTCCTCAATCGACCCGCGCTGTAAAATTGGGCGATCGCACGCAGAATTGCCGTTAATCTTCTTCAATGGTATCTAGGGTGTCTGAATATCACCACCCTAAATATCATCACTTGAATGTGTCCCACACTTGAATGTGTCCCACACTTGAATGTGTCCCACGCGCTGGAGAACTGCCTGTTGTGCAGACTGTTGACTTTACAACTCTAATAGCGATTTGTGCCGACCTGCGGCGGGACTGGGTTCCGGCGCGGCTAGAAAACGTGTATCAGCGCGATCGCCATACCCTATCCATTGCTCTCCGCACCCTAAAAAGGCGGGGATGGCTGACCCTATCTTGGCATCCCCAGGCAGCACGGCTCTGCATTGATGACCCGCCCCCGCGCCAGCCAGACACCTTCACTTTTAGCCAGCAGCTTCGTCACCAACTCTCTGGACTGGCCTTGAGTAGCATTACGGCGATCGCCCCCTGGGAACGGTCGGTAGATTTGCAGTTTGCCAACCGTCCTGGCGACCCCGTCCTGTGGCATGTGTACGTGGAAATCATGGGGAAATACAGCAACGTCATCCTCACGAACCAGAAAAACCAGGTCATCACAGCAGCTCAGCAGGTAGGCGAAAAGCAGTCCAGCGTCCGTGCCATCCAGACCGGACAGCCCTACGAACCCCCACCAGCCCAGTCCGATGCGGTGCCTTCTCTAACGGAACCGTTTGAGCAGTGGCAAGAACGCATTGCCCTCGTTCCCGGCCCTCTCTGGCGCAATGTGATGAAACTATACCGGGGCGTCAGTCCCGTGTTGGCGAAGTTCATGGCGCGGCAAGCAGGGTTAAACCCTAGTATTTCCACTAAGGATATGACAGGGGATGACTGGCTTGCGATGCACCAAGCGTGGCAGGACTGGCTGCATCAACTCGACACCGAACAGTTCCAACCCGGATGGCAGGGCACAGGCTACACCGTCACGGGCTGGGGCGAGTACGAGCCGGAGGACTCTGTACAGGTGCTGATTTGCCGCTACTACAATCAAGCCCTTATTCAAGACGAGCTAGCCCAGGTGGGCCACCAACTGCGGCAAAAGCTGGATGCGGTGCTCAAAAAGCTCCATCGCAAAGCGGAAGACTTTCGACAGCGGTTGGCCGCCTCCGACCAGTCCGATGTTCTGCGGCAACAGGCCGACTTGCTTATGGCATACCAGCACCAGTGGACACCCGGCCTGGAACGCATCAGTTTACCCGATTTTGAAACAGGTGAGGACGTGGAGATTCCCCTCGACCCTACCCAAAACACCATTCAAAATGCCCAGAAACTCTACAAGAAGCATCAAAAAATGCGGCGATCGCGCAACTCCTTGGTGCCCCTGCTAGAAGACACGGAGGAGGAGCTGCGCTATCTCGAACAGGTAGAAGCGGCGATCGCCCAAACCCTGGACACCCCCAGCGAAGACCATCTGGCAACCCTGTATGAAATTCGAGACGAACTCATCCAGCAGGGGTACTTTGCCCCCGACCAGCAGCGACAGAGTTCCCGTGACAAACCGACCAACTTTTATCAGTACCGTTCACCCAGCGGCTTCGACATTCTCATCGGCAGAAACAACCGCCAGAATGACGAACTCACCTTCCGCCTTGCCAACGACTACGACCTCTGGTTCCACACCCAGGAAATTCCCGGCAGCCATGTGCTGCTCAGAGTGGAACCAGGACAGGTCGCCACCGATGCTGATCTCCAATGTGCCGCTGATCTCGCCGCCCACTATAGCCGTGCCCGCCAGAGCGATCAGGCTCCCGTCATTTACACCACTCCCAATCAGGTGTTTAAACCCAAGGGCGCGAAGCCTGGCATGGTGATTTATAAACAAGAAACTGTACTCTGGGGGCATCCCCAGCAGAGTGACCAGTACCGTGCCTTACGTCTGTAAAGCAGTCGTAGACTTTGGATTCCACACGACTTGGCAAAGTTCTCAAATTCACAACGCAAAAGTAGGGGCGCGGAGCGCGCCCCACACCCCTATTTTTGCCTGAAACTTGCTAAGTCGTGATTCTAAAGATTTTGGATTGAGAATAAAGTCTCCACGCTAACCATTAAGCCCCTCCTCATGGGGGAGCAGCGTACTGAATAAATAGCTTGGCACAACTAAAAGTCAGATTTAGAACCCTGCCCGCCCGCTACACGGGCGGGCAGGGTTCTACAGTTAATTGTGCTCACTTACCTAGGGACTTGCAAGAAAATAACGATACCAGAGGATCAGGATGAAAGTTAAGAAATACGGAACTTTCTTAAGGATGATGCTCAACTAGCATACGCTGTGGAAGAGTTAGGGAACCGTGATGATCTCGTCCAGTTACTATTCCCATAAACAAAACAAACAGAATGCAGAATCCTGCAAAGATGACGCAGGCTTGTAGGCGAGTCGAACTGTTCTCTACAGATGCCATAGTTGCTCTCGATAAGCTCACTGTTCACAAAGAGTATATTTATCGAGAACGTGAGGCACTTCAGGTATTTCACTGAAGTATATTATCTGACATGATGAAATCTAATCGTTGCATTTCTCAATATTCAGTAAAATGACGTAGTCTATCGTTATACCCTTTGTAAAGGTGAGCCATTTTGCCTGTATCTTTCACTTTCCAGAATGCCTGAACCGTTTCTCAGGTCTTCTTCTAGGGTGAACGTCTAAGAATGCTGACTAGATTAGAGAAATGTAAGTATTTCTTAAAGCGATGGAGAGTGATCGCTTTGATTGTTTTGGAATTTCGTTCCGTAAAGCAACAGAATGTGACGAAATCAAACGATTTATGACAACTCTGTTAAAACAAGGCAACGATACGCCCAGGCGTAAGGTTTTCCTTTCACAATGGGGGCATTCATCTACTCCGCTGCAAGTTTCAATTCCGCTGCAAGTTTCATAGTAGCTGCCGTTATTTCGAGAAGGGCGATCGCACCATGTATGACCGAATCGTGGATCATAGCCTCGTCCACTCCACTTCCCCCGAGTCTGGCAATCGCCAGCACCAGCGCTCCGTCCACAGTTCCATTGATCAGGTTCAGATTGCGTTGGCGATCGCCGATGAGTCGATGCTAAAAACGGTGCTAACTGCCTGCCTGCCAGCCATCGCCCCTCAGCATCAGATTGGTCATGTATCATCTGTTATCGGTGTGCGGGTTCCGTCAGGCGATACTGTTGACGCTGTTTTATCGTTTGACCACATTACTTGTGTTCTTGCCGACGATGGCTCTTCCATTGAGCCATTCTCACCATGCCTGGGTAAAAATGCCGTAGACTGCCGTCGGGAAATCAGCTACCTCACCCGCTGCGAGTCAGATCTGCAAACCTTTGTTCACCACATGCCTCTGGGAGAAACCCTGGCTATCCTGTCCCACTGTGGCTTTTCCTCCAGCCAAATCCAAGCCATTCTGCATTTGCCCCAGGATGGCTGGTATAAGACCTGGTGGTACATGCTCGATGATAGTGGAGAATTCACGGTACCCTTTCATCGCTGTATCCGTACCCGACACTATCCAGATGGGGCACTTACGATTCAATACAAAGATCGATTCCCAGAGACAAAGCCTCCCTGCTTCAAAAGTGAGCGCATGCGTGTCCTAGTGTTCATCCTCCGGGAAGACCAGCGCTTTAGTGAGGTGGTCAGTGCAGTTAATTGCAGCCGTGATCAGCTAGGCATTCACCATGCCGTTTTGATTGGCGATCGCCTCTCAGAACTCGAAGCCCGTGGCTTTCTCAGTCAGCAGGTCAGCCTCTACACGGCTACAGATCTTCCTGTTTATACTCGCGCTGACTGCATGATCTGCGCGAATGACGATTGCCCCATGTATCAGCAGAGTGACTCTCCGGTCATGACCTGCCGAAAATTCTGTGTGAGTGACTGGTTGTAAGGATGGGAGCAATCGGGACAAGGCCGCAGAAACAGCGCGACGTACTCTTGCTCTTTGCCCATCCTTCGCGATTACACGACTGGGCAAAGTTCACGAAGGAATGAAGGATTTGAGAACTTTGCCAAGTCGTCACAATTGTAGCGCTATGCAAGCGCATTAAGTACAGTGTGTTGAGTGGCGGCGCACTGCGCCGCCACTCAACACATTTGGGTGTGCTTAACCAATTTGCACGCCGCTATAAGGAACGAGAATTAACTAATTTGAACCAAGTTTTGGTGGCACGCCGCAGCGATGCCGCGCCGCGCCGTGAAAATTGGATTTTATTTAATCCTTGCTCCTAGGATTCTTGATGGTACACAGGAATCATGACGTTAAAGGTGCTTCCTTCACCGGGTTTGCTTTTGACCGAAATTGAGCCGCCACACTTTAGTAATAGCTGCTGCACAATGGTCAACCCTAATCCCGCGCCACTGGAGTTTTCGCTGGATGATTGGCGTACCCGGTAAAATCGATTGAAAATTTTTGGAATTTCTGCTGCCGAAATGCCAATGCCTGTGTCTTTGAACTCAAGCTGCACATAGTCTCCCATAGGACGGGCACGTACCCAAACTTGCCCGTCCTCGGGGGTAAATTTAACGCCGTTATGAAGCAGATTAATCACAATCTGACGGAGCCAATTTCTGACGCAAGAAACCGCTGGCAAGTTTTCAGGGATAGTATACGCCAGCATGATGCCCTTTTCTTGAGCAAGGGGCTGATAAGTGCTGACAACCCCAGGCACGATATCACCAATGCGGAGGGGCTGCATGGATACCTGCTCTTCGATGTTTTCAAGCTGCACAAATTCCAGCACGCTTGTAATCAAGGAACTTTGGCGATCGCACTCCTGACTTAGCAGATCCATGTATCGCTGCCGTTGGTTCGGCTTTAGGTTCGAGGAACCTAGCAGTGATAGCGCTGTCTTCATGGTAGATAGCGGAGTACGGAGCTCTTGACCGACCGTTTTCAGAAACTCATCTTTCAGGCGCAGGGCATTAATCAGCTCTTCGTTTTCGAGCTGTAAAGCAGACGCGTTATCGGCTTGCTTCCGAATACTGGAGCTAGCTGACCATACCTCCTCAAAGTGTTTCAGGTGATGAGACCAGAAACTGCCTAACACAATAGAGTTTATTGATGAGGTATCGACGCATTGAACAACCTTGTCCCATCGAGCCAGCACCTGTTGACTAGCAGCCACTGGATTCGTCGGTGGAGAACCTAAGGCAATGGACTGCTGGATTCCACTCAGCACATTTGCAATCGTGTTTTGGTCGAAGGAGCACAACCCCAATAGCGGATGTCGCCGCTCCCGTTCATCTTCGATGATGGTGCTGGAGAAACTATAGGAGGGATTGGACTTTCGCCGGGGCCTACTGTCACTGGAGACCTGCCGCGCTGACCGGGGGCGGTGGGCCAGGGCCAGGGCATGAAAGTTGGGTGCCACGGCCAAAATGAAATATTCGCGCCTGAGCCGACTATCTGCCGCCAGGGGCAAAATTGTTCCCGGAAATGATGTGCTGCGAGGCTCTGCGTCCACCGGATCGTCCTCATCGTCCTCATCAGAGTTACTGATGATAGACGGGTGGGACGAGGGAGGAGAGTCCTCTGCGACACTGCTTGTCCCTACATTGTTTGACCGTCCTGGATGGCGATCGCCCAGGCTGGATGACTCAGAAGCTGCCGCTATCCTCGATGCACTCCGCAGAATGTAAATAGACGGTGTCACGCTGGCAATTTGACAGTAGTAGGATAGAGCTGCTTTCCAAACACCTCCCCGAGGCAACTTTACCCAAATCGTGGCAGGCAGATCGTGCTGGACTAGCACCTCTACCACAGAGTCAACCATCGCCTTGAAGGTTGTCGGGCTGATTTTTAGGGGATTGGGAGGTTGCTCAGAGGCGAGCGCAAGTTCATACAGGGATACATTTTCAGGAGAAGTCATAAATAGCCATCTACTACGATGTCAACGAACAGATGGAACGAACAGATGGAACGAACAGATGGAGTGATGTCATACCTTGCCAGGTCATCAACGCCAGATCATCAACTTAGGCTTTGAACTGGGGAAATCCTGCACTGCGCACAGGATTTCCCCAATTCAAAGATTAAGGTTGCAGCCTGTGGACGTATAGTGTTTACAGCACCTATTTATCGCTGGAGGTTCGACCAATGGCATCGAATGCCAGCCCTATTGAATTATCAGGCATCTATGCAGATCGGCAACATGACCTTACACCATGCCCTCAATCATGCATTGGAATACAGCAGTCTCTGACCAGATAGTACTGACGATATGGGATGATGCGACATCTTCTTAAGAAAGGTTAAGGTAATCTTTCAGGGTGCATCCCATTTTTGTTGGGTGGGCGGGCGCAGCCCGCCCACCCAACAAAACAACATTAATCAATTTGCAAAAGTGGGACGCTCCCATCTTTCAATTGTGATTCCAGAAGAAGCTCTATTCGCTCTATGCAGCGCCATGGGGAATGCGGTACGGCTTTTATTCCTTAGCGGGGTGTTCCCCTTTAAAACAGCTTCGTAGTCACGTCCAGCTTCTTCCCAGCTAAAGGTGTGTTCAATGAGCGATCGCCCATTAATGGCGACGCTAGCCCGCAGTTCTGGATGATCCAGCAAATGGCTGATGGCAGTCACGTACTCCTGAGGGTGGTTGGCGCGTAAGGCTCGCAGAGGAATGCCCTCGCCATCCACATCAAGCCCTTCTAACCCGCGATCGCTCCCCACCACTGGCACTCCTGCCGCCATTGCTTCAAGGGTTTTGTTTTTGATGCCAAAGCCCGCCCGCAGAGGCACGACGCAGACCGTTGCCCGATGCAGGTAGTCTGCCACAGAGGGAACCTTACCTGTCACTGTCACACCGGGTTGGTCTGCCAACGCCCGGACAGCATCAACAGGCTTCGCACCGACGATGGTGAACTGGACAGACGGATACCGCTCCCGCAGCAGAGGCATGACCTCGCTGACGAAGAATTTGGCAGCGTCGATGTTGTGGGAGCTGTTCATCGCACCCACGAAAATCAGTTCGTGTCCCCCCGGATCATGATGACGGTAGGGAAATGCTTCTAAATCAACCCCATTCGAGACAATGGTGCTGGGCAAGGCGGGGCAAAGGCGGGTTAACGCGTCCCGGTCATCTTCCGTTGTCACCACTGCATGGCTAAACTGTTGCTGATAGCGCTTCTCGTAGCGTTTGACGGTGGACAGATAGAGGCGATCGCGCAGGGCATTATCAGACGCATCCATCTGGAGATGGTTTAGCGTCCAGTTATACACCAGGCTGTGCATGTTCAGCACCGTTCGCACTGATTTTCTGTAGGTAGGACGGATATAAACAGCATTGACGCTATGCTCGCAGGTCACCACATCAACCTGGCCTGCATCCACCTGCCTATCGAGCCATTGCTGCATCTGGGGCGAATAGCGGTGCAATACATTGGGTGGTGTCCCCGACGCCGTAGACGCGGTAAAGCGGCGGACTTTCCCCGCTACCGAGCTGACCTTCGACCATGCCCTCGAAAGCCTCTGAGGATCAGGAGCCAGGTCAAAAATCTGGAGGTCAGCGACGCATTGTTTCAATGCATCAATATTTGCATTGGTGACATCTTTGTGGCGCTGCGTCACGACCGACACGGAGTGGGCTTGATTCAGATACTTGAGCAAGTGAAACGTCCGAACTTCTGTTCCTCCCCGGCTAGGCGGATAAGGAAACGTCGAAGAAATCATTACGATTCGCATAGGTAGAAGCCATCCTGTCCACAGGGTTCAATCCAGTATGCCCAAGCCGCAAGTGGAAATGCGCACCCCACTTTGGCTTTCGGGAAACGATCGTGCATGTTGACCCTTTAGAAATTGAAGCGCTGGCAAAAATCTGCAAGGGACTCTTCATCAACCGTTTGGAAGGATTTGTCTGGGTACTTTGCCCGGCGATCAGTGCGAGCTAGATCATCGTCTAGGTTGGCGTGAACGCTGGATGCGTCGTTGTCAGGCTGATACACAGTGGACTGCTCAACGTCGGGCTGCTCAACTTTTGAGTCGATATCCGCCGACTCGAAGGTCGGCTGCTCAATCGGATGGGAGCCGTTTCTAGTGGATTCAGCACTATCATGGTCTGCCGCGTCAGAAAACAGATCGTCTAGTCCCCTAGGCATCCGCATCGGTTCGCCATCTACAACAGGTGTCAGGGTGGGGGAAGGTGTCTCTATCAGAGGACGAGCATTTGAATTGTTTTCCTCAGCCGCATATTCCTCAGCCGCATATTCCTCAGCCGCATATTCCTCAGCCG
>CAYXJG010000119.1:0-3580 GCA_964465285.1 uncultured bacterium | reverse complement strand
TCCTCAGCCGCATATTCCTCAGCCGCATATTCCTCAGCCGCATATTCCTCAGCCGCATATTCCTCAGCCGAATAGTCGTCCTGCCTGAGTAAATCAGCCCTATCGGGGTCAGGCAACGACAAACATTCATCCCCCATAAACAGTGCTGTGTCAGCTCCACTGTTCTCATTTTCTGCGTTGATGACGCTAAAGAAATCTGTTAAGGTTTGTGTCCCAATTTGTTGGGTGTCTGTTTCATCATGGACTTGCAACGACTCCGGGGGGTCTGACGGCATGACCGTTTCGGGGAGCGCTGCCTCTGCGTCCGCTGCTTTCCTATCTGATCGTGCAGGGTCGGGTGTTTCCAACTCTGATACTTCCACCGGTGAGGTTGCCCTGTCTCCTGACTCCGCTACCCACAATTGTGTATTTGCAGAGCCAGCGTCTAGGTCACTGCACTGAGCAGTGGGGGGGGGTGCGTCCTTAGGCTCCAAAGCTCTCGCAGCCTCGCCATCCTCTGGTAGCGGAGCGTCTAGGGGTGGCGGCGATGATGGGTCGGATAGTGCAGGGGTATCCTCGTCTCCAAAATCGCTAAATAGAGTGTCAATGCTATCGACACCGCCACGGCTATCCTCACTGGTTTCGTCGTTCATGTCCCAGACGATCGACTCAACGGAATGATCGACTAAGCTGTTTGCTGCCGGAGCGTTAACGGGTAGGGATGGACTTGATGCTGGCTCAAATAGCTCAACTCCCTGAAACGACTCGACGCCTTTCTGCCAATCATCAAAGGTCAGCGACGACGATTCTGATGCCGTGCTCTCTGAAGCCTCAATGCCAGGTGATTTAGCAGGGTAATCCTCGTCGTCGGTGAAATCGAGGGCCCCAAACAAATCGAGGGATTGCTCCTCGTCAGTAGGTGAATTGATAGCCCGTTGACGAGTCTCAGGTACATTGTTTTGAGGTGTGGCAGCATGGTCAGGCCGGTCTGATTCGTGGGAATTTGCCGTTGGAGCGATCGCCTTGAACTCATTCCCCCCCGGATCGATGGGCACCGTTTCCTGACCGGCCTTATTCGCTGTCCTGGGGCGATCGCCATCCTGAGCGATGGGCGGTTTGGGTTCACGCCCAGTGGCGTCGGCAGTGCTGAAATCAACACCATCATGCTTCGCCTGTTGCCTGACATCCGCCAGAATCTCTTGCGCTTTGCGGGCATTGGCCACACTGCCCTGGTGAGTAAAGGCATGAACCGCCTGATCAAGGTCGGCGATCGCCTCCAGGTAGCATCCCACCGTTTGGTAAACGACGCCCCGCTGATACAGCACCACCGGAGTCATCGGCGCATGGGCAAGGGCATCGGTATAGTCGGCGATCGCCCCTTCATAGTCTTGCAGCTTTTGGCTTGCGGCTCCTCGGTAAAAGAGGGCAATGGCGGAGTCCGGTCTTGCCTGAATGGCCAGGCTAAAGTCGGCGATCGCCCCATACTGGTCGCCGCTTTCAGAATGAAGATACCCCCGGTTGCAGTACACGGCAAATTGGTCAGGATTCAGGGCAATGGACTCGTTCAGGTCTTCCAGGGCTCCTGCCAAATCCTTCTGCTCGTAGCGGATGATGCCGCGCAGGTTATAAACTGCCGGGTCGTGGGGCATAACTGCCAAAATTTTGTTGAGATCGGCGATCGCCCCACCCTTATCACCCAGGTCATAGCGGGTCACTGCCCGGTTCCAGTAGGCATCAATATCACGGGCAGCGGGGGCAGCCTCATCAAAGCGCCGAATCAACTGCTGAATCACCTGCTGTTCTGTCGTTCTCAGCTTCAAGTCTGCGTTGCGCAGAAATGTCTGGGTCTGCAGCCGGGCATCCAGCCCCAAAATCGCAAAGGCATCATCTGAAATCAGGAAGTTTTCCGCCGTGCCCATCACCTTGAACCGGAACGACTGGGGATAATGCCGCTTGAGGGCTAGCAGCCGCTTCAGGGTGTCTTGCACGTCGCCCTGGCGGAGAGGATTGATCGCCCACCGTCGATTGATCACGCTAAGGAACCGATCATGCTGGCGATCGCTCACATGGCACCACCCTACGTCCAACTGCCGCTTCTGCTTCAGAAACCACTCAAGGTGGCGCATCACGTCGCCGTCCAGATCCGTGTGTGCTGACCAAGGCCAGATTAAGATGAGGCGATCCTGGGTCTGTTCGATGGCATCCATGAGCGCCTTGCGGCTACCGAGAACCCCAGCGGCGTCCTGATCTCCCGACTCTGCTGAAAGGTCAAAAACGAGGTCGTAGGGAGATGAGGGCAACCGCTCAGCAATCAGCGCCTGCAGGTTTCCCAACTCTGCGTTCAGCACGTCCTCGATTTTTGCCCGCAGCTCTGGAGAGCTATAGAGCGTGCGAAGTTGGCGGTTTATGGTGCGAATTTGCTGAGTAAACGATTCCTCAAGCTGCGATCGCAGATGGGGAACATCGGGCACCGACTGGAGCCGCTGAGTCACCTCCTGGATGTCTCGCCGCAGAGTTTCTTCAATTTGAAGCTGTGCTGTTTGACGCTGCTGCACTTCTCGCAGATCGGTCGCTACCGCCTGGAGATCCCGCTTGGGAACCAAATCCGCTACAACCCTCACCAACTCGCTAATTTCTCGCTTGACGGAGCTGGTATCTCCGTGGGGCGGTAAGCTCTTAAGCTGGCGATTGAGCTGATTCACCTGATCTTGCAGGTTTGCCAGGGTCTGGTTGTTATACTCTTTCAGCGTTCGTAACGATGCCTGAGCTTGGTCGGTGTCGGAGGTGAGCTTGGCGATCGCCTGATCCATTTCGTCTACCCGCTCTGTCGTCGCAACCTGTCGCAGCGAATCCGACACGTCCGTCAATGAGTTGTACAGCTTGGCATATTGAGCCTGAAGCTGGGAGATTTCCTCTCTCGTTTCACCTAGGTTTTGCTGGTCGAGGGAATTGAGCCGATTTTCCAGTTCACGCTTAATGCTGGTGGCATAGGCGTGGAGCTTTTTGATCGAATCGCGGTTATGGCGCAGGATGGACTGCCGCACATCTCCAATCATTTCGGGTGTGGGCACATTCTGCATTTGCTGATCCACCAGCTCCAGGTTCTTGGACACCTTTTGTTCCAGACCGGACAGAGAGTTAATCAACTGCTGCTCTTGGGCTTGCTCAACCCGTCGTCGATTGGCAAACCCAATCAGCAAGGCTACCGACATGGGGGCAGACGAATAGAGAAACTGCTTTGACACAATCGACAAGACAGTTCCGGTGCCCACGCCAATGAGCGATAGGTACTCAACGAAATCGAACCAATGATGCTTCTTCAAGGCACACTCTAAGGTATTTCAAACGGTAGATTAAAGCCTAAGACTGCCACGCAAGCTGAAGATAATGGCAGCCAATCACAAATCTGCAATTACTCGTCTCTACTCCCAAAACAGCAAAGCATCAGGAAATTATTTTTTTACGAAATATTCATGCTTTCCTTGTATCAATGCAAGCATGGGCTTTTCAGCTATCCCATGCTAGGCCATAAACTTTACGACTTCACGACTTGGCAAGGTTCTCAAATTCACAACGCAAAAGCAGGAGTTTGGGGCGCGCT
>CAYXJG010000118.1:0-13312 GCA_964465285.1 uncultured bacterium | reverse complement strand
GCGCGCTCCGCGCGCGCCAAACCCCTATTTTTGCGTGAAACTTGCCAAGTCGTGAAATACACACGGGCAAAACTGGGATGCACTTACTTGCACATCGCTATAAAGAGGCTAAGAGAAGTTCGGACTCCTGTATTCTAAGTTCTAGCGAAACAAAATCCAGACGCCAACAAGAGCAACAATGGCACCCAACACTGCCCGGATGCTGACGCGATCGCCCATCATCATGGCAATGGGAATGACAAATAGGGGGCTGGTGGCGCTTAGGGCCTGAGCAATGCCTGTCGCGGTGTACTTTAGTGCCGTTTGCTGGAGCCAGATGGCGATGAAAGTGCTGGCAAAGGCAGTGGCGGCAATCATCACCAGCAAACGGGGCGATCGCAGGGGCTTCAAGCTATGGGAGGCAGGACGTTTCCAGGTCATCCACAGCAGCAGCACGATGGCTCCTGCTGAAATTCGGATCAGACTGCTCCAGAGAGGACTAATCTCCGTAGTCGCCAACGCGGCACGGGACATCACCGCCCCCGTTGCTTGGCAGAGGGCGGCGATGAAGCCCCAGAAAATGCCAGCCTTGAGATGCAGCTTATCCTGAGCAGCATCAGGAGTCCGTTCTACCACAACCCAGGCCACCCCAAACACCGTCACCACAATGCCCAGGTAGGCATCCCAGGTCAAAATCTCGCTGAGAAAAATCAGTGCCAGCATTGCTGCCAAGGGCGGGGCGAGGGACTCCATCAGCAGAGCCCGGCGGGCACCTAAGCCGTTCAGCGCCGAGAAAAACGCGGTGTCGCCAATGCCGATGCCAATGATGCCGCTGCCGATGAGCAACAGGAGAGTCACCAAACTTACTGCTGCCAACGCATCGCCCCGCAGCCATAGGGTGAGCAGAATGAAGGCGATCGCCACCGCCCCCTTGGTCAGATTCAACACCGTCGGCGGAAGCTGTCGCCCAAACCCCGCATAGATTGTGGACGAGATCGCCCAGATACAGGCCGCTGTCAGCGCCGCAACTTCACCCCGAAAATCTGCAATCATAGCTCAGCTACAGGCTCAACGCTTCTAAAAGTTGATGAATTTGTTTCGGTTCCACCAACGTATTCGCACACAGAATACCTGATGCTGCTACCGCAGGTACGCCAATTCCTGGCATGGTGCTGTCACCCACCCGGTAGAGTCCCGCGATGGGAGTACGACAACCGGGGAACATGCCCTTGCCAGCGGCGATCGCCGGGCCATAGGTTCCCTGGTAGCGGCGCAAGAATCGGGCGTGGGTGAGGGGAGTACCGATAAGTTCCAGGGCAATGCGATCGCGCACATCGGGGATGACTTTTTCCAGGGCGCGGAAGAGAGGTTCGGCACGGTAGCGTTTGCGATCGCCATAGCCATCATCCTTCTGCCAACCCTCAAAGGATTCCAGGGTGTAAGCGTGAACCACATGGTGTCCTGGGGGAGCCAGGGACGCATCCCACACCGAGGGAATAGAAATCATGCAGGTGTTGCCAGGAACGGTGATGTCTTGCTGGGAATCATGGACGACAACGTGGTGCCCCGTAAGGGACTCTAAGCCTTCGGCACGAATGCCCAGGTGCAGGTGCATAAAACTCTCAACGGCAGGAGTGGCAAGAGCGTTCTCGCGGTAGTGTGTTGGCACATCGTCTGGATGGAGCAGGTGCATCACCGTGTCCCAAATTGTCGCATTGGAAATGACCACAGGGGCATGGAGGATGTCGCCATTGCGGAGAGTGACACCCACCGCTTTTCCCTGGTGGATATTAATCCGGTCAACATGGCTGTTCAGGCGCAGAGTTCCCCCCCACCTGTTCAACCCTGTCACCAGGGCATCCACAATAGCTCCGCTACCGCCTAGGGGATAATCGATCACGGAGTTCGTCCGTTCCCCAAACATAAACGCCATTTCGGGGGTGACTGTATCCTCAGCTTTCAGGCCCGAGAGCAAGAAGCATTCCAGGTCAATCAATCGCCGTACAAACGGATCGCTGACCACTGCATCCATGACGGTGCCTGTCGCCCCTTGCACCATCCTGAGTTGGGGCAGCAGCTTCAACAGCGACCACCCATACCGGCTGATGAGCAGGGGGAGTCCCTTTAAGTCAGGACAAATTGCCAGGGCGGGAATTTCCCGCAGTCCCTCATACAGTTCCAGCAGTCGGTGTTCAAACTGGGCCAGTTCTGCTGCTCCTGTAGGCGTAAAGCGCCCTACCTCAGCCCGATAGCGATCGCCCTTCCCGTAAACTGGCAGTGTCCCCTCTGGAAAATGATAGTGCCCGAAGGGATCGTAGGGCACGGTGTCGAGCTGAACTCCTAAAGCATTAAAGACCTGTCGTAGTGGATTTAGCGAAGGCATCCGCCCTACTTCTCCAACCGTGCCCAGGCCACAATAAAAGGAAGGGCCAGAGTCGAAGTGGAAGCCGTTTCGGAAAAAGCTGTGGGCAGCCCCACCGGGAATTGTGTGGCTTTCGCACACAACAACGCTCCAGCCATAGCGGGCGAGAAGGGCCCCGGCAGTCAATCCCCCCAGGCCACTGCCAATGATAATGGCATCTGCATCGTGAGTGTTACTCATGGGGCTATTCATCCAGCCTGTTTTCTATGATGTCAGCATGGTAAACAATGATCGAACCAGCTCATTTCTGATGATTCTGAGTTGTTCTGGAGAGTTACTAACATGCCGCAGTGCTCCTTCTAAGAGATTCCATGCCTTTTGCACAAGTACTTCCCGATTAACATCAGCATTACAACCAAGGGCAAGTAGCGCGGGTCGTTATTTTGGGTGTCACGACTTGGCAAAGTTCTCAAATTCACAACGCAAAAATAGGGGTTTGGGTGTCATAAAGGTAGCAGTGGGTGGCCTTGCAAATAAGATAGCGGACAATGAGTGAACCAGAGAAAACTTCAAAGTCTGTTGTGCCATTAGCATTCGTTTGGGCGATCGCCAACCCTTGGCTCACATAATCTTCCAGCACCTCCACCCGTTTGAGATAGCGACGGGCAGGTCGATAAGCTCCTTCATCAAGCAGTTAGATCCCAGGGGTCTTGGGGGCATGAGGGTGTGAGGCATAGATGAGGTCAGACCCCTGGGATCTGAGGTGAAGCATGAGGATGGAAGAGTGGCTTAAGTTTTAAGCCGTTAAAAGGAACCAAAGTACTGACGAGGCAGCATTTGCCTGGCGAATTGGTCGCCATTCTAGGGAAGATAGCCGTAAAGGGTGTCGCGCTGCTGGGGCGATCGCCCCGCTGAGTGAATAGCCTGTTCCAACTGTTCCACGGTCATGCACGTGCCGCCCTGGGCTCCGGCCATGGTGGTGATGTGTTCTTCCATCAGGGTGCCGCCAATGTCGTTGCAGCCCCATCGTAGAGCTTCAGCCGCTCCGTTGATGCCGAGCTTGACCCAACTGGGCTGGTGGTTCACAATCCAGCACCCTAAAAACAACCTTGCCACCGCCATGAGCTTGAGGGCATCAGCAAGCACAGGCTGATCCCGTCCGACTCGCTTTCGCAGAGGCTTGGGCGCGGCTTGCCCGATAAAGGGAAGCACAATGAATTCAGTGATGCCACGATCGCCCCTCTGGTATGCCTGCTGCTGGAGCGATCGCAGGTGCCCTAGGTGCCGCATTTGCTGCTCGGGGGTTTCAATATGCCCGGACAACATCGTACTGGTGGTCGGCATGCCAAGCCGATGGGCAGTTTCCACAATCTCAACCCAGGTGGCAGTGTTGATTTTTTCAGGACAGAGCACCTGACGTACCGCATCATCCAGCACTTCTGCCGCTGTTCCCGGCATGGACCCTACTCCTGCCTCTTGCAGAGCTTCAATGACCGCTGTGTAGCTGACGCCATCTTCACGGGCAATGAACTGCACTTCCTGGGGGGAAAAGGCGTGGAGATGGATGCCGGGAACCTGGGACTTGATAATCTGCACAAGCTGGATGTAGTAGTCGAGCGATCGCCCCTTGTGCTTTGCCGCTGGATTCAGTCCTCCCTGCATACAAATTTCCGTCGCCCCCTGTTGAACTGCGTCCAGGGATTTGTGGATGATGGTGTCGGCATCTAGCCAGTAAGCTCCGTCCTGCCCCGCATCCCGCCGAAACGCGCAGAAGCTACAGTGCTGTTCGCAAATATTGGTGAAGTTGATGTTGCGGTTCACCACGTAGGTCACCGTGTCGCCCACCAGGGTTTGGCGAAGGGTGTCGGCAGCGTGCTGAATCGCGGCGATCGCCCCCTCATCTTGCTGAGTGAGCAGCACAACACCATCTGCTTCCGATAGATCCCGCCCCTCCAAGGCTCGGATTAGAATGTCATCCACGGTGGATGCGCCGCTATTAGACTGGCCAGGTAGAGGTATCGTGAGTGGGTGCAAGTGAGATCCAGACATCGGATACAAGTTTCACAAGAGCTAACAGCAAAAACGCAAACCAGGCATACAGATAAGCGTACACCGGCGTAAGCAAGAACTCAGTGTAGGCAGGCATGAACGACTCGCTAATACCTGCTATGCAGGTACCAATTCGGGGTGAAGAGTCAGAATTTCCACGCCATCGGGCATCACAGCAAGTGTGTGCTCAAACTGAGCGGACAGCTTCCGGTCTTTGGTCAGAGCCGTCCAGCCGTCATCCATGACTTCGACTTCCCAGGTTCCCTCATTAATCATCGGTTCAATGGTAAAAACCATGCCGGGACGCAGCTTCTTCCCCTTACCGCGCGTACCATAGTGGGGAATTTGAGGAGCAGTGTGGAAAATCCGGTTTACGCCATGACCCACAAAGTCGCGCACGACCGAGAAGCCAAAGGACTCAGCGTACTCTTGAATAGCGGCTCCGATGTCTCCGATGCGAGCACCAGGCTTCACCGCTGCAATGCCACGCATCATGCACTCTTCAGTGACTTCTACAAGGCGCTTCGCTGTCGGAGACGGTTCGCCCACAAAAAAGGTGCGGGAGGTGTCGCCGTGATAGCCATCCACAATAGGCGTCACATCAATGTTGATAATGTCGCCCTCTTTCAGCACTTCTTTGCTATTGGGAATGCCGTGACACACCACTTCGTTCACACTAGTGCAAAGTGATTTTGGGAAGCCGTGGTATCCCAGGGGAGCGCTAGTCGCACCTCGGGCCTGAGTCCAGCGCTCTGCTTCATCGTTAATTTCCAGGGTGGTGACGCCGGGTTTCACCATTTTTTCCAGGTGGGCGAGCAGTTGGGCTGCCACTTGCCCTGCCTGGCGCATTTTCTCAATCTCTCGACTTGAGAGCAAGACAATTCGTTCGTTATCCATTGAACCTTAAAGGGATTATTTCTATCTCTCCACTTTAACCGTCATCCTGAACGATTGGGCAGGATTCTGCATGGAAAATTATTCGGCAAGTTGCTGCAACTTTTCCCAATCCAGCAGGCAGTGGGCTATCCTCATCTCACTTGACTTTTAACAAAATCGCACCAAATTTTCTGAAAGGCAGGCACAGCCTGCCTTTCAGAAAATTTGGTGTTGAGATTACTCAAACCGTGAAACCCTCTCTTAGAGAGGGTTTCACGGTTTGAGTAAAGAAATTTGTTCAAACTCTAGATCTCACCTACCTGCCCGCGGAGGAGCATGGCATTCCTGACTATACTCCAGCCATTGAGAAAGCGTTGTCGCTGCCCGGATTTATCGAGGAAGCCCCGCCCAAGTTCGTCACCGTTGGCTTTGCCCACAATGCAGTGCTGAGCGTTATTGATTAAGCCGCTTTTGTGGGGGCGCTCTGCGCCCCCACTCAACAAAACTGTTGTGTTTAATGCACGTGCACAGCGCTATAAGTTTATGACCTGGCAAGGTGCAACGTGTCTACGGCCAAAAATATGCGATCGCCCCTTTATCTCTGGGTTGAGCTTAGGCGATCGCGTTATGCTTTTTTGGAAAAGGCATCTTGGTTTCTGACAAGTTTGCTCCATCCATCGTGCAGTCTCGAAGCTGAGTACGGGAAAAATCAGCCCGCCTCAGATCGGCATTTGCAAAGTTGGTTTTATTAATGTGGGCGCGGTTGAACCGGGCATCCAGCATTGTGGCGTCAGTCAAGTTTGCATGGCCTAGAAACGCTTCGGTCAACACTGCACGGCTAAAGTCGGCACAATTGGCATTAACGCCCCGCAAGTCGACCCGCTCCAAGTTGCTGTCTCGCAGATTCGCATGTTCGAGCTTTGCCATGCGCAGGTTCGCTCCCACCATAAACGCTTCTACTAGATCCACCCGAGTCAGGTCAGCTCCAATGAAATTAGATTCGGCAACATCAGCTCGCGTCATCTTTGCGCCAATTAAATTACATTCCTCCATATTGGCAGCGATCATCTTCGCCCCAATTAAATTGCACCCGATAAGAGCAGTGCCTTGCAGATCTGCCCCATTCATCATTGCCCCAATCAAATTACACCGGGTCATGTTTGCAAGACTTAAGTTTGCACGCCTGAGGTCAGCAAGCCCCAGATCCGCGCGAACTAACTTTGCGCCCTGGAGATTAAATCCCCGGAGATTTGCCCGGCTGAGCTTGGCTTCAGTCAAATCAGGCGTAATACGATACCGATTCCGCCATTCATTCCAGACTCGTACACCTTTTTCAATAAGAGCCAACTGATCCTGCTGAGCCATAGTATCTTTGTCCTGATTGAGAAATTATAAACTCGCCTGAATATCGCTTCTATCCCCTGTCCATGCTGGGAACTGGAATTTTCACTATGGGAAAACTGCCGTTCCTAACGTGGTTTGGGTTGAAACCTCGCCCAGTCGTTCTCCGAGCAAACGCTGAATCTTTGCCTGGCGACTGGGTCGGGCCTTACGCGCTCCACTCACCGGGCAAAATTTCTTGGGTCCACTCCTAGGAGAGAACTGGGGTCTTTCCGCCGATCAAACTCAGTCTCACCTCGGTTGGGATAGTTCTGAGACATGGTTGCAGAGGATTGCCGGCTAGCCTGCCCTTCGCCCAATATGCATTAACCCCATCGGCATTATTTATACTTTCTATCGAAGTGGAAACCACCCGATATCACTGAATGAAAAGCCCGTGAATCTTTCCTAATAGAATTAACAAAAGTTACACAAAATCTCAGTAATTCTCTGAAAAAAATGGGTGACGCGAGGGTAGATGCAGAGGCAAGTGATCCCACTCAAAGACCGCAATTTTCAGTATGGAAACTTAGGGGGCAAAAAGGTCCTCTCAGGCGACCTTTTTGCCCCTTAAACCTACACAAGTGAACGCCTATCGGGGGCGAAGTTTCCCAAAATGAGAATTACTGACTTAAAGAATGCACGCATAAATGGAAAATCAGAGCAATGTGATGCCCAACACGTGCATATTGGAGCATCCTCAGGGAAAGTATGAATAGTGACTTGGCTATTCCATGACCAGGCACTACCAGCACGGCATTGCCAACGAGCCGCGACACACACTATACCTTGCCAGGCCATAAACTTAGTCTCTGAATTGTAGAAATCCTGCACTGCGTAGGATTTCCCCAGTTCAAAAATTAAAGTGTAGCCTGTGGAAGTATAGCTTTCACGTTCCGAGAGGCGTGACGCCATATCTGGCACTATGCCCGGACATTCACCTGAGAGACCTTGCTTCACTTTGATGCGGTTTGCAGTGTCATATTTGTGCTGTTTACGTTGTTGCTTTCCCTGAAATTACCGATGCTGTATCAGGAACGATTGAAGAAGTGGGCGATTGTCCGACTGACTTCCGATTCAAAGCCCGTTATTCTAGAGCGGTTTAGAAGTGTTGCAGATGCGGAAGGCCATTTACACGTGCTGCGTAAGCAAATGCCCCGTGAACGGTTGATGGTTATTTTTGATCGGCCTCCGATGGAAGAATCTGCAACGTCACAATCGGATGAAATAACCTCTGAACGAGATGAAGTGGGTGCAGGGTAAACCCAGCATGTTCTTGCTCGCTTAAGCATCTGCTGAACTAGACGTTTCAGGCTTAATGCGCCGAATGGGTAGGTTCGCAATCAAGGCGGTCATTCGCTGATCGTTTTCTAAGGAAAACTCAGATTCGTCTGGGTCAATTTCTACATACCGCGAGACTACTTCAAGAATTTCCTCCCGCATTTTTTCGATCATGGCGGGGGATAGGTCTGATCGATCGTGGGCAAGAACGAGCTGGAGCCGTCGCTTTGCTTCGCTGCGGCTAGATTCAGGCGGATTTCGGTTGAATAGTTTGTCGATGAGTTCGATGATCATGCGGCTGCTGGAGAAACATTAGACTGAAATTCTGGTGCATCCTAGCTGTGGCGGGTTCAACGACGGGAATTATTGCGAAAAAGCCGTCGAATTCGGGAAAACAGATCGTCGTGGGCAGCGGTCAAGTCTAGGAAGGGCACCTTCTCACCTTCAATGCGGCGGACAATATTATTGAAAGCTATGCCTGCAAGGGAGAGGGTTTCTGCAAGAATGAGAGGCTCGCCCCGGTTTGTAGACACAATGACTTTTTCATCATCAGGAATGACGCCCAGCAGGGGAATCGCTAAGATTTCCTGTACATCATGCACTGACATCATCATGTCTTCTTGCACCATGTCTGCTTTGAGCCGATTGACGATGAGATGGAGGTTTTTGACGTCGTTGGCTTCAAGCAGGCCGATGACGCGGTCGGCATCCCGCACGGCGGCGACTTCGGGAGTTGTGACGACAATGGCTTCATTGGCTCCGGCGATCGCATTTTGGAAGCCCATCTCAATCCCTGCTGGGCTATCCAGCAAAATATAGTCGAACTTTTCCGTCAGCGACTCCACCAGCTCCTTCATCTGGTCTGGGGTTACGGCATCTTTCGTGCGATTTTGGGCAGCAGGCAATAGAACCAGGTTAGGCTGGCGTTTGTCTTTCACTAATGCCTGCTCCAACCGACACTCGCCCGTAATCACTTCGATGGCGGTATAAACGATGCGGTTTTCCAGGCCCAGAAGTAGGTCAAGGTTGCGGAGGCCAAAATCGGCATCAATGACCGCAACAGTATGGTTGCGCTGAGCGAGAGCCATACCTAGATTTGCGGTGCAGGTAGTTTTCCCAACTCCGCCTTTACCTGATGTTACGACGATGACACGACTCATGAGGACTCAAAGGATGTGCGACGATTGACCCAATAACGATATCAGAAATTATTGGCCGCTGGGCGGGTTGGCGCTGTTGCCTGGGCGTTCTTGCGATGCATCAGGGGTCTAATGCTTCTAAGCACGTTTCTCTGAACGGATTTTCCCTGAACTTAATTATCTCTAAGGCGCAAGGCGCATCCGCTGGAAGTCGGTGGCATGGGTGATGTGAATGCCGTCCTTGGAAAAGTAGGCAACCTCAGGATAATACTGGTCAGGAGGGGTTTCGGGCGATCGCGCCACTGCATCGGCAATGCGCACCTGGGTCGGTTCCATTCTCAGCGCCATGATTAGAGAAGACTGGTTGCCCGCTGCCCCTGCCTGGGCAATGCCCCGCAGGGTCCCCCAAATAATTACATCACCATCCGCTACGATAGAGCCGCCAGGATTCACATCGCCCTGGAGAACCACCGTCCCTGGATGGCGAATTTCGACACCCGACCGGACAGTCATAGTCAAGTACAGCGGATCAGCCAGGGGGGAAGAGTTTTCCTCAGTCGCCTGACCAAGTCGTGCGACTGGTGAATGTTGCTCTACGGAATAGCCTGCCGTTGCTGCCGCGACTGCCGTTTGGCGACGACTGGTGTAAACCCGCTTCAGGAATAGCTTTGCTTCTGCCAGCACATCGGCCACCTCTTGCAGTTGCCGAGCATCCAAAAGGCGATCGCGGGCCAGCAGATGAACAGGGGTATTTGGTTGCCAAAACCGCTCATTGCCGTTGAGTCTGTGTTTGAGCTGTTGCCATAGCTCTGCCCAGGTTGTGCTAAGCAGATTCGGTTCTGTTTCTGGAGGCAAAATCAACAGAAGCCGCCCTCCTTCTGTTTTGAACCGAATTTGTTGGTGGAGGAGTTCATCGCCTTCTGGCTGAGGCATGGGCGACACGGTCGCAGGAACAGACGAATCAGAAGTCATGCTGAGGGAATGAATCAAAGCCTATTAATAATGCAAGTGACTATTCATCATATTCGCAAATGCCGTATTAAGGGACGCATTGAGAATTTAAAATCCAAAACACAGATGGGTGAGAGGGCAAGTGGCTATTTGCCCTTAGACTCTAGCTCTCCACGTTCCAGACTGGGAAGTTCAGCCGTATCTGAAGTTCTTTTAGCCCACACGACTTGGCAAAGTTCTCAAATTCACAACACAAAGATAGGGGTTTGGCGCGCGGAGCGCGCGCCAAACCCCTATCTTTGCATGAAACTTGCCAAGTCGTGTTGGACACCCAGATCGACGACAAGTTGTCGCCGATTTCAGTGGAGGGCAACTGACCAGCGATGAGGGCGTCATCCTGACTGCTCAAATCGACTGATACTATCGCATCAGCGAACGATTCTCAGCCTGTTTTAACGACCAGCGGGATGCCCGACGAGTGCAGCACGAGTTGAATGATTTGGCGGCCCAACGGCCCTATGGCCTGGTGCAAGGGATAGACCTCGACGTATCCCAGATCGAGGGTTCAACTTGCTGTTGTTCTTGATGTTCTCTCAGAAATGACCCTGCTGACGACCTCATTGGCCAGTAAATGACCCGATACGATTCTTTAGATGACTCTGAAAAAATTAGTGAGAAACCCAGGTTAAAGCATTCACATTTTGGACATTTTTATACTCTATAGGAATCGGCTTGTAACTTAAGCCGGGAAATCCTGGATGGGCAAGGAGCCAGAATCTAGGAGTCAGAATTCAGGAGGGAGCTGGCTTCTGGCTCCTGTCTCCTGAATTCTATCCTTGGGAAAACTTCCCGCCTTGAGGAATACGCCCACATTTTGGACATTTTTATACTCTATAGGAATCCTATTTGATTCCTGAAAATATTTCTAAGGTTGGGGCTAAAGTTGGGGGCGGGCACAGCCCACCGCCAACTTTAGAAATTGAGCAGGATCGCTTAAGTAGAATCGCTATAAGTAATTAGAGTATAACATTTTGGTAAGCAAAGACTCGCTGATCCAGCCTGTCAAGTATCTCACTATCTCTTTTAATGTCAAATTTTCGTGCAAAGAAAACATTATCGTTAGTCAGATCTGTATAGTTATCTAGGGTAACAATACCAGGGTGCCCATAGCTAGTCACAGTCCAATTCATGTACCGCTTGTTATGGTTATAGAAGTTAAAGGAACCATTATTTAGTAGCACTGTCTGTAGAAATGATTCAACAGGCACCCAGGCTTTCTTATAAAACTCGATCAGATTTTGACCATCATCCGATTTGGAAAAATGAAATAAGAACTGAACGCATTGACTCGACAGAGTATGAAAGTACGAACCACCATACCCAATTAGCTGCTGGCCAAAAGGATCTGAAACACGTCGCCCTAGCATTAGTTCATCGTTATACCAATGCAAACGCACAGCAGACTGCGTTCTATTTACCATAACTTTTAGAGGCTTTAATATTGCTCGTTGCCACCGGGATAGCAAAATGCCTGGTCGCCAATAGTGATAGAGATAGCGATCGCAACTGGTTTCCAGGCTCCACGGCACATCACCTGAAAACAACTCAAAATATTCCAAAAATCCATCATACTCGGTTTCAGTCAGCAATTTCTCAAGATTGCACAAAGGCTGAGTCGGATAGCATTGCCCGCTCAAATTTATCAGCCAGTCAAACTCAATCGCTTTGCTATAAATCCATTCCAAAGCCTCTAAGTAGGCGAGCACTAATGACAAATCGCCTCTGCCCGCTTTAGCATACAGACAGTGCACAGGTTCCCCTGGTAAATCGTGTAAGGGGTCTAAATCCAGAGGATCTGCAGCCGAATCATGGCTGATGACAATGGCCGACGATGGATCTGATCGCCGAATCGCCTTTACCAGGCGATAAATCTGGTCTGGATTCTTATGGGTTTGAATTAAATATAGAATTCTCATATTAGAAACTCAATTGAGTGTGGGTTCAGACCATCACGGTACTTGTCAGTCAAGCTAAATTTTGAGATGGCAATCGTTACCTCTGTGGTGCAGCGAGGGCGATCGCCATTCCCGATATACCTGGGACTAGGCAATCAACGTCTTAAGCTTACGGTAGGCACGGGTGACGAGGTTGGGCTTATCGAGCAAAATCCTTGCCATAGCAGCGTCCATTTCCGAATCTCGTTGAATCTCTTGGGGGTGGTGAAGTGGAAATGGCATGGCCTCTAAATAATCAAAACTAGGGAGGTGTGAGCTACCTTTGCCCTGGGTGTGGGTTGCGTCAGCATCCATGCCAATATTGGCAATTAGGTTGGCATTAGCTCGAATACTCAGTGCATTATGCACCCAGGAGGCGAACTGAAACTGGTAAGACCAGACATCTCCTCGCTCAGACTCATAAACTGCTCTGAATCGCCGCTCCCAAAAATCAGCAATCTCTTGACTCGGTAAATACTGATGCAACCACCCTTGCTCCAATAACTCTGGCAGCTTTGCCATCTCAAAGTCAAACTGTTGCCATGCCCGCCGCCATGTTGCCCATCCCCAACAGCTTAGGTAGTGCGAGAAGTAATAACTTTGTGGGTTCGGAGACCGCGCAAAGAGGCATCCGCTGACACTCATGACTTGAGGTTCATTGCGATAGCGCTCAAGCATCTCAGAACAGAAAGTAAAGAAAGTTGGATGAGGTAAGCAATCGTCTTCCAAAATAATTGCTTCTTCAACATGCTCAAAGACCCAACTTAACCCAGTAGAGATTCGTACTCCACAGCCTAGGTTCTGTTCCGAAAAACAGCGAAGCACCTCACAATCCCAATCCACTTGATCAACGATTGCTCGAGTTTGCTGACATTTTTCAGCCTCTCCTTCTCGGTCTAGACGAGGACCATCTGCAATAACCAACAGCTTCCTTGGCTGCATCTGTCGAATAACATTAAAAACCTTCTGTGTTGCATCAACTCGTTTGAAAATAATGAGGACGACGGGTGTTTCAAGAGGCGAATGAGTAACCATAGTTAAGTTAAATAAGAACGTAAAAATAGCATGAGTCACTACAAGTGGAACTATTGTCGGACATTTAGGTCGCAATCAGAAAACAAACGTGAAATTTTCGAAAGCCTATTAATCAATCCCATGAAATAAAAGCAAAAGAGAAGAATTAATACTGTTTCTAACGTATTATCGAAAAACGCCTTTAATATCTACGCAAGCACGCTAGTAAAGACTCTAAACTTCGAAAATACTAACATTTTTTTAAGATGGGCTTCTAATGGGTTGCC
>CAYXJG010000117.1:0-13531 GCA_964465285.1 uncultured bacterium | reverse complement strand
GTTTTGGATCCGAGCCGAGATGTGTGTACACAGTAGCTCTGCTTGGGAGAGGGATCGAGAATGAAGGCCGATCCAGGTTTTGATACGGACTGAGTAGTTAGGGACTTGCAAGAAAATAAAGTACCCAGAAAAGAGCGGCGGGCGCAGCCCGCTGCTCTTTTCTTCCGGTATCTTTTTTAGCCGCAGATCCCTTATGATCAATGACTTAAAGATTTAGATCGTGTATTGGCCCATGCATTCACTCAACACAAACTTAGATGATCAATCGCATGACCGAGAGCATGAACGCAGTGTCCTGGCGATCGCTCAATTACAGATCCAGGCTGCATCCCTGCTGCTCTACACTGACGTACTAGAGGATGCAGTTGGGACTGCGTTTCTCGCTTTACTCCAAACCCTTCATCCGCTAGCCATTCAAGAACCAACGAATCATCAGCCGATTACCAATCAGCCAGCCAACCAGCAGCTTGTGATGGATCAACTTGCCTGCGCCAGAGCCTATGGACGATGGTTTCGAGCGCTTGCCAATGTCGGACAGAGCTGGGAACACCACTTGATGACCCGCGTGCTGATGGCAGATAATCCCTTTACTCAGCAGGCTCAACGTATCGGTGCTGAAGCATTGCCCGATTCCCTACTGAAAGCGGCTCGCCATGACCTGTCCATTCTCTATCGCCTCAGCCAGTGCAGCAGTGAAGAAATGAGTCAGTGGACATGGGCGATCGCCAACCTGCCCGAGCGTCCCATTCCGTGGATCGTGAATGCGTCTGAAAATACCCAGCCATTGCCATCCCCTTCCCCGCTGCAACAGGTGCGATCGCTCCCCATCTGGCACACTCTCAGCCAGGGGCATCCCTGGACAGACTGTCTAGAAGCTCTGGTGCATCACTACCATCATCACGGTACAGGCATAGCTGTCCAATATCGAGCACTACGATGGCAAAATGGGCAGTTCGTGGGCATTGCGACCCCTGACTCCATTCGACTAGACGAACTCGCCGCCTATGGCATTCCCCGGCAGGCGCTGATTCGTAATACGGAGGCTCTGCTAGAAGGCTACCGCGCCCTCCACGTCTTGCTCTATGGCAGTCGTGGCTCTGGCAAGTCCTCTCTGGTAAAGGCGCTGTTGAACGAATATGGCGATCGCGGTCTTCGGCTGATTGAAGTGGCTAAGCAAGAACTCCAGCATCTGCCGTCCATCGTGGATGAGCTCAGGGATTTGCCCCAAAAATTTATTATTTTCGTAGATGACCTCTCCTTTGAAGAGGATGATGATGCGTTCAAAGCTCTGAAAGTTGTCCTCGAAGGAAGCGTCACTGCCCGCCCCCAAAACGTGGTGGTTTATGCCACCTCTAACCGTCGTCACCTGATTCGTGAGTTTCACGGCGATCGCCCCCGACCTCAGGATGCCGACGAAATTCATCCCTGGGACACCCTCCAGGAAAAGCTGTCGTTTAGCGATCGTTTTGGGCTTACCCTCACCTTTGAGCCTGCTGACCAGTCCACTTACCTCGCCATCATCCACCACCTCGCTGACCATGATGGACTTTCAGTCCTCAAGGACGACCTAGAATACCGCGCCCTCCAGTGGGCAACCCGCCACAATGGACGATCGGGTCGAACCGCCCGTCAGTTCATTGATGCCCTCAAGGCTGAGTTGGAGGCATGAGATTATTTCACCGCATACACATCACCGCCCTTGCCCAGAGCAAACCGTAGGGATGCTGGAACGTCTTTGCTAGAGAGGGTCAAAAATGCCCCCAGCCCAATCAGCACCAAAATGGCGGTGATTGCAAAAATGTCGCGATAGCCAATGATGTCTGCCATAATGCCCAGCAGAGGGCCAGCGGTGGCAATGCCTAGGTCGAATCCGGTCATGCACAGCCCAAACATTCTGCCCCGCTCGTCAGGCCGAGAGCGATCCGCCATGAGCGCTGCAATCATCGGAATCAGCATTCCTGCTCCTGTCCCTTGCAGGAGACCAGACAGGAGGAATATAACGGGTGAGTCTGCCTGCCACAGCACCACCATCGCCAGACTGTAGAAGATAAGGCTGAATGTAATGAACACTCCCCGCCCGTGACGGTCGGAGGCGCGGCCTGTAAGGAGGCGGACCCCAAAACTGGCGATCGCCGCTGCTGTATAGAACAACCCAATATTCAGGTCAATGCCCGTTTCCTTGATAAACAGAGGCACAAAGGTGCTGATGGCGCCAAAGGCAAGTCCCACCATCAGCAGTACAAAGGCGGGAATGCGGATACGAGGCGTAACCAACAGACTCCAAAACTTTTTTGACTCGGTTTTTGACTCAGGAGAACTCGATTCGGAACCATCTAAGGGGCGATCGCCCCGTTGCTTTGCCAGTGCCCCTTGATAAGTATCCGATTCTTTCACCTTTGCCGTGCAGAGCAGCCCGACCATGCCCAGACCAGCCGCCATAAAAAAGGTGGGCGTATATCCTCCAGCTTCCTGCAAAAAGCCACCCAAGGCGGGGCCAATGGCAAGCCCTAGGGGATTGACCAGGCTCATGTAGCCAATTAATTCTCCCCGGTTCTTGGGCGGACAGATATCCACCACCAAAGCACTATAGGCCGTTGCGAAAGCAGCAATGCTGATGCCGTGAAACGCTCGGAACAGCATCAACATTGGCACAGAGGCAAACAGCCAGTATCCAATAGGGGCAAAGGCGATCGCACTCATGCCAATCATCAGGACAATTTTGCGCCCCTGCTCATCCGCCATGTGAGACAGCCATGCTTTAGAGCCAAGGAGTCCGATAGCAAAGCAGGCCATCACCATGCCCACTTGTTTGCTGCTGCCACCCAGATCGCTGATGTACAGCGGCAATGTTGGTAGCATAGACGCCAACCCAGCCCAAAAAAGAAGACCTGCGGCAAACAACACCAGCAGGTTAGTGCGCTGATCGGCTGTGAGTGTATGGATAACCCTCAAAGTGTCCCTCTCTGACTTCATCAAATGTTCTTGAAACGAAAGCTCAAAATAAGACAGGCGCTAGGCACTAGTCCGACAATGGCGTATCTTCCTTTCCGATGCATCGCTTCAGGAACGGTTCACAAGACTGCAATCCAGAATGGATAGACCACTGAACAGCGAGTCGAGGCTACAGCTACTAATTTTCATTTCCCCTCATTATGATGACCGAACCTATAGAACTTTGCACACAAAAAAACAGGCTTGCACTGTCGCAAACCTGCTCCAAAGAAGAATAAAGAGAATTTGAGGGAATCGAATATAGTGTGGGCTTAAACTCCACGGAATGGGCTAAACCATCTCAGAACGACATAAACCAGGAAAAGGGACACAGACAAGGTAGACCTCAAAGAGGTTTAGCTCAACGTCTGCCGTGACACAAACTTTTCAAAATCAGCCTGGGTTTGCCGCAGCAGCTCATCTCGACTGTCGTTCCCCTGATTGTTCAAGCTGGGAACTAAGTTGCGAGCCTGTAACGCCATGTGAAGCTGCAGGTGAGCTACGTACTCACTAAAGCCTTCACGGCTTGCAGCATTTTGATTCGCGTTCTGTGGACTTGAAATCAAAGCGGTTTCCTCTCCGACCTTTGCACGAACTGGAATAATCAGGTAAATGTAACCTTGTTCAACGATAATGAACTTAACACGCACGCTGTTTTAGAGCTTAAGGCTTGCAATGAACTGTAACGCTTCAGTGCTAATCGTTGAGAAATGTGACCTGTTCTACTATGGCATCGCTAAATACTCTGATCTTTGATGTCGATGGCACCCTTGCTGACACCGAACGAGATGCTCACCGGGTCGCCTTCAACCTTGCATTTGCGGATGCTGGGCTAGATTGGTGCTGGTCTGAAGATGGGTATGGAGGGCTGCTCAGAGTGGCAGGGGGAAAAGAGCGGATTCGATTTTTCATCGAGCGCGATCGCCCTCCATTGCCTAACCCGCTGACTCTGGAGAACAAAGAAGGATTGACTGCCCTGATTATCGACCTCCACCAGGCAAAAACCCAGTATTACACCCAAATCATCACCAAAGGGGATATTCAAGCGCGGCCTGGGGTCGTGCGGCTGATCCAGGCGGCAAGGCAGGCCGGAATGCGATTGGCGATCGCCACCACCAGCGCCCCCCAGAATGCGATCGCCCTCCTGAAAAGCATTTTGCACCCCGATGCCCCCGACTGGTTTGAGGTCATTGCCGCAGGAGATATTGTCCTGGAGAAGAAACCTGCCCCTGACATCTACCACTACGTCCTGCGCGAGATGAATGTAATGCCCCAGGAATGCCTGGTATTTGAAGATTCTGCCCACGGCTTGACGGCTGCCGCCGCCGCCAGCCTGCAGACAATTGTGACGGTGAACGGCTACACGCGCACTCAGGACTTCTCAGAAGCGGTCATGGTGCTGGAGCACTTAGGGGAACCCGACGTGCCAACACGGGCGATCGCCAGCCGAGTCCCCCTTCCCGACTCATTTAGCCACGGGGAATCGCGGTATGTAGACTTGCCGTTCCTTCAGGCAATTCATCGCCAGGCCGTCACGACGCATTAGCGGGAGCCGCCTCTTTTTCAAGCAAGAGTGTCACCGGGCCGTCATTGTCAATGGAGACCTGCATCATAGCTCCAAATATTCCCGTTTCGACCTTGAGGCCGCTCATTCTGAGCAGGGTGACAAATTCCGCATAAAAAGCTTCTGCCTGAGCTGGGGAAGCCGCCCGGTCAAAGGAAGGCCGTCGTCCTTTGCGGCAATCCCCATACAGGGTGAACTGGCTAATGACCAGCAGCTCGCCCTGGATGTCTTGCACAGAAGAATCAAAGCGTCCCTGCCCATCCCTGGGAAACAGCCTCAACTCCAGGCATTTGCGAGCCATCCACTCCAGTTCCGCGAGAGTATCCGTCGCTTCAATGCCCACCAGCAGATTCAAGCCTCTGCCGATGGAACCAACCACTGTCCCATTCACCCTAACTTGTGATGATCGCACCCGCTGTATCACGACACGCATGGCTCATCCTTCATACCAATTCTTGAAAGTAGAACTACAAATAGCTAACCTGTAGCCTATGCCACTGTAACCTATGCCAAATATTAGGTTTGCCACTCCAAAATCGAAAATCCAAAATCCAAAATTGGTATGATTTCACATCCAAAACAATCGCATATGGAACTTACGCATGCTGCGCCAAGACCTGAGCGGTCGCCTGCCCGGTGGTGTCCCAACTAAAGCGCTTGACTCTCTGTAGCCCGGCAGCTCTCAGCTCTGACCAGGCGGCATCGTCAGTGAGCAGGGTGGCCATAGCGCGGGCGATCGCCCTTCCATCATAGGGATCAACCAGAAGGGCTGCATCCCCCGCCACTTCTGGCAGGGATGAGAGGGTGGAGGTGATGACTGGAGTACCGCACGCCATCGCTTCGAGAACGGGGAGGCCGAACCCTTCCCAGAGGCTTGGGAAGACGAGGGCGATCGCCCGGTTCAGCAACGTGGGCAATTCATCATAGGGCACATAATCCAAAATCTTGAGCCGTTCTGCAATGCCGATGTCTTGGGCGTGCTGCTGCAATCGGGGGGTGAGCGTGGGGTCAGGGGTGCCTGCTAGCCACAGTTCGCAGTCCTGCTGGGGGAGCATGGCGAAGGCGTCAATTACCCGATGCAGATTTTTGTGGGGATCAGGCCGCCCGAGATAAAGGAAATAGTCACCTTTGGGGAGGTCGAGGACACGAAAGTGTGCGGCATTGTAGGCAAGGGGAATGGAGGTGATTTTTTTTGCAGGAATGCCAAAGAAATTGACCACATCCTGGGCGGTGGCGTCGGAATTAGAAAGGATATGGGTGGCCTGCCGCAGAACCTGAGGCACGTAGTACCGACTGTAGAGTGTCAGAGGGGATAGCCATTGGGGAAAGCGGAGGGGAATCAGGTCATGAACCGTGACGACAGACTTGATCCGATTGGCGGTGAAGGGAATGTTGAGAGGGAGTTCAGGGATGGGGGAAAACAGCAGGGAGGCATTCAGAGCACGATACAGGGAAGGAAGCTGAGTCTGCGTCCAGCCGAGCCGTCGGGCATGGCCTCTGCTGCCGTAATCGGCAGTCATGGTAGCGGGAACTCGATGATTCGCCGCTCCCTCCAGGGCAACGGGGGTAAGCAGCGTCGGATTAAGGGATGTCAGGTAAGGGATGACGTTCAACCCATAGGTCATCAGTCCAGTGGGCTGGGTGTTGAGAAACGCGAGGTTGACCAGAACATGCGCCATGGCGATCGCTTAATCCCCTGATCGAACAGAAGCCAACACGGTCTTTGCCACTGTAGCGATCGCCCGCCGTGCCTTGGGGGTCAGCAGTCCCATCTCTTCCAGCCTCTGAGTCCAGATGCGACCGCTCAGGGTCAACACGTGGGTTGCCAGTGGACTCATTGCCGGAACCTTGTCCCGTTTTGAAAACACCACAAACACCTGATTGGCAAAGACGGGCTTCAGCGTCCGCACTGTCCATTTCAGAGCTTCTGAGTCGAGATTCTGGCATTCCCCCTTGTGAATCACCACCCAGCTCACCTCGGGATTTTTGTGAAATGGTTCCATGAAGGAGCAAAACTGTTTCGGGAATTTTTTGCTGAATTCTCCCAAGGCCGCAATCCGCTCGTCCTCTTGAACATAGAGATTGAGGAACTCGACCACCTCTGTCCACAGGGGATCAGTGTCAGGGAATTTAAAGTAGGTGAATTGATCCGTGGCGATCGCCGCTGCCGTGGGGAAAATATGAATGCGATGAACGGCAAGCGCCACCAGGCGCATATCTGAGTTACGTGAATCAATCGAGTGGGGCGTCGCGGTTCGATTCACCTCCAGTTCTAGCCGAGAAAAGGGACGGCTATGGTTCAGCCACTCCTTCGCAATCACCCCTTGTAAAATGGCAGAATTGGTGCGCTTTTCTAGGGGAGAGAGCTGGAGGGGGTGGCCGTTGACACGAATAATGAGGCTGTCCAGCACGTCGGGGGCGATCGCATTGATAACCTGAATGCGCAAGGTCAAGTCTTCGCCCGGCTCAAGGGGCACGTCCATTGTTGAGAGCGCACTCGGCCCTGTCCAGCGAAAGGGAGTTTCGCTGATAATGACGCCATTCTTTTTCCCATTGCGGCGGTGCCATCCTGTTCCGTGAAGGGGCTGGAGGCAGTTGAAATCATAGACCTTCACAGGTTCCGCAGGGGGATTTTCCGCATAGCAGCGCTCATAATGCTGCTCCAGGGGAGGGACAAGGAAATCTAGCCGCTCTTCTGGGGTCGCAGTTCCTGCCAGGAGGCGATCGCACTGGGACGCGGTGGGGCGTCCGTAGGCGTCACGCAATTCATTCAGCATTTGAGCATAGTCCCGCTGGAACCGCTCGTAGCCATACTCATACAGCGCAATGTCCAGATGGTTCACTTGGGCGATCGCTTTCAGGTCTGCCTGGGGAATATCCTCTTTACGCGATCGCTTTGCCGCTACCCGCAAGCTTTGATAATCCGCGATGGGGTACCAGCCAAACACGTAGGCCAGCAGAAAGACCGAATCCTGAAACCGCTCGGTGATGGCTACGAACAGGCAATCATCTAGATTTTTCTTTGCCATTGCCAGCAACTCGTCGTCGGAGAAGTCCGCAGACGGGTCGGTACTGAGCCCCCCAATACCAATAGCAAGCTGGCGCACCTGGCGGTTAGAGGTGCGCGATCGCACCTGCGGATCAGGATGGCAGATGAATCCAGCTAACCCCTCTAGGGTTGCTTTTTGAAGCAGGCCAGACATCGGTTTGTTATCTGGCTGATTTCGTTCGCGCGATCGCTTCCAAAACTCGTAAAGTGAAATCGCCCGATCAATTGGATCTCGCAGAATCGTCATGTAGTAGGGCTTTTTCTTGAAGAAGCGGTGAATGTTGTAGTCAAAATGGTCACGGAAAAGCTTGTACCGCTCTAGCTCGTCAGGCGAAAAGCGCCCCACCGTTGACGCCGGAAAAATCTCATCGATATGAAAATTTGTATCCACGATGGAGGTGAGCGTTGAACCCGCCGTTTTAGGAATATGCAAAAGGCAGAGCTGATCGTCGGGCTTCAGCCGATAGTGAAGAGGACGGGCTTGGGTCACGCTGGTTTCGTTCATGGAAGCAGGTATCAATTTCAGGTTTCAACTCTTCAGGTCTCAATTCAAAAATAGGGGTTCGGGTATCCATTCAAGGGTAGATTAACGAGTCGCGATGAAATTACGCAGGACGCTGGTCGGGGAGTCAGGCAGAGTCAGCAAGGGCACTGCTTGGCACTCAGGACGTAGCAGGGCAAGCAGACACTCAAGATGCTTGATAGGTAGGCTCTTGAGGAATCGTATTGATAAATTGCTCGTAGGCATTCACCAGATTGTCGTAGCTACTAAACGCTTTAACTTTGTTCTGATTGACAGCAGCCTGATCAATATCGACCAAATACTTAAAGACTCTACCAGACAAATCACGGGCTTTCTTCTCGTCGGATTCAGACAAATTGCGCGCGATGGTGAGCATTTTAAAGCGTAGATCTCCCAATGGTCCGTGAATCAGGTTCCGAACATCTGTCCAGTTCGCAAAATCAATGAGTTCAGGTAGTTCATCAATGCGAGTGCGTAACTGTTCCAGATCGGACTGGTATTGTCCGATGAGGTCAATTTGTTCAGGGGAATAGACGGGTTTTGCCTCAGGGGCAGGGCTACAGCCCACAATGAATACAGCGGCGATCGCCAATACCAGAGAAATCACGCTTCGATAACGCTGCGAGTTAAACATCGTGACAAACACTCCTAATCCACGGCTGAAAATTCGCATATCAGGACTCTGGCAAGTCCTGACAATGACGGTTCGTAATGAACTATATTCGTAATGAACTATATCAGACCATCTTCAGGGTTGGGAGCTTCGGATGAGCGTATCTGACGCTCATCAAGTCCGTGGAAATGACAGGGGACGATTATGCAGAGCCCGTTCTTTTCCGTCATTTCCCTGTTATGAGACACTTAACCGTGGCTTACGATAAACGCACATAAGGCAGGAGACATCGCGTTACCATCGGGAAACTTTTTGACAAGCTATCGTTTGAGGCTTGCGGATCAGGATTTGATCCAATCTAGTTCAAATGACCAAAGTCTCAATCCTTTAAGGATTTGCCAAGATCAGGATTTGCCAAGACTTATACCCTCTGAGGAGCAGCACTCATCATGGATCGACACGCTAAATATGCTCGGCAAGCGGCGGCGGCAGCATTTTCTGAGTCACTTGATCAGCTCGAAGAAAGATTGCTGTCTGATGATTTGATGGCATCTCCGAAGTCAACACCGATGGCAGCAGGAACCCGATGCAACGCCTCCCAGCGCCGGACAACCCGATTCCAACTGCCTCAGCAACCGAGCCAATATCATCACTTGAGCGATCAAGACTTACAAGCCTTTGCAGACGCTGCCGAAGAAATTGAAAAGTTTATTCAGGCACGCCGCTGAAAACAATTAGGCAACCCCCAACCTGGTTGACTGACATAGCGTTGTCTTCCCTCACCCCCAACCCCTCTCCTCCGGTATCTTTACTTAGCCGCAGACCCCTTATTTAATCTTTGCTCTTAACACAGCCATCCATCTCGGGTAAGAGGCAAAGTCCACTGGCGATCGCTCTGATGGCGAGCAAGCACCTGATACAGGCCCATTTCATTTTGCTCGAAGCCAAGGGCACAGCCAATGAAATAAAGATGCCACAGGAAAATATGGCGATCGCCCATAAAGCTGGCAATCTGGTTAATGGCGCAGTCAAACCGCTCAGCCCAGTGGCGCAGAGTTTTCGCATAGTGAGGTCGCCAGGCGTCCACATCGACAATCTCTAATCCTGCGCCTTCCACATCAATGTCCAGATAGCCATTGCCAGATAGCCGTTGATATACGCGTCCACTAATGCAATTGGGTCCTGCTTGAAAATCAGATGACGCAAGACGCCGGGATGATGAACCGAAATAGTGATCGGTCGCTGGATAGAGCTATTGGCTGCCTGGGCAACATCAACGGTTTCTGCACCCCAAAAGTGAATACGGCAGCTTAAGGGCAGGGCGATCGCCGAGGACATGCGCTGAATATGACTACGTATTGCAAATGGAACGGATGTCGTTATCATCGTTGCCCCTCCGTCATGACTTATAGCGCTGTGTAAGCGCACTAAATACGATCGTTAAATGGCGGCGCAGAGCGCCACCATTTAAAAAATTAGGGTGTGCTTAACCAATTTGCACACCGCTATAGATTTAGAAATCAAGTAAGTCGATTGCCTAAACTAACCCCAACTCCTCAACTCGTCGGAGCACTTCACTAGAGTACTCTGCTGGATTTTTCGAACAGTGGGCAGGATCAGTGAGCAGGTATTAGGCTGCAAGCTAGACCGCATATACCGTATATAATTGAATTCCACTGTCACACGTTCTCATGAATTGATTCAGATGTTAGAAAACCGATTCTCAGTCGCTCATCTCCTTGCTTAAAAAAGAGGATTGAATCATTTAACCCAAACCTTGGCAAGGTGGCGCAGCGATGCCGCGCTGCTAAAGTAAAATTGTATCCAATCTTTCATCCTTACTGACTTTTCAAGTACTTTATGTGATCTTCGCACGACCAAGAGCAGCCAATACATAAAACCGTCTTTCGGAAGAACCATGAAGCTATCAACCTCCGTCAAGAGACTTAGGGATCTGCGGCTAAAAAAGATACCGTAGGAAAAGAGCAGCGGGCTGCGCCCGCTGCTCTTTTCCGGGTACTTTATTTTCTTGCCAGTCCCTTAGTGGTTGATGGGCTACCCCCGTGCTCTAAAAAAAATTGAGCCGAAGGATTAAGTCCGGGTATCCTAGGGGAGTTTCACAGGCTGACCAGCTTTGAGATTGAACTGATGATGAGTGTAAAAAATTAATCGACTAAGTGTTTGCTGGGATGAATCGCGCTGACGCCTAGTTATGGGCATTCAGTCCCAGTTTATTGATGTGAGGATATACTATGCGACCACGGACGTTTCGAGAAGGCTCTGTTGGACTGCTAATTCTTTTAGGACTGGGAATCTTTGGCGCGCTCATCCTCTGGATACGCGGGTTAAATCTGGGAAGCCGCAGTTATCAATTCACTGTCAACTTCAGCAGCGTTGCGGGAATGCTGCCTGGAGCCCCTGTCCGTTATCGAGGTGTGACTGTTGGGCGGATTATTTCCGTAGAGCCAGCCGCCAATGCTGCTGAAGTGAGGGTGGAAATTAATTCGGCATCGTTTGTGATGCCCAGAGACGTGAGCATTGAGGCTAATCAGGTTGGCCTAGTTGGAGAAACTTCGATTGATATCGTGCCTCAAACAGAACTGTCAGAGGAGGCGATCGCCCTGAATCCTCTCTCCTCTGACTGTGACCGCGATCTGATTATTTGCAATGACGTAATCTTGAGTGGGCAAGTAGGCGTAAGTTACGACACGCTCATTCGAACAACAGCCCAGTTAGCAGAACGCATAGATGACCCCGAACTTTTCAATGAAATTCGACAACTGGTGAGCAACACTGCTGATGCAGCAGAAGAAGTCGCCGTCTTGAGTGACCAGGCAACTCAACTTGCAGAATCGGTAGAAAACAACCTGGGTAATCTCTCCGAATCGGCGATCGCCACCACCGCAGCCGTTGAAGAGACTGCAACACAAATTGGCATGACCGCCGCCCAAATTAACGCCCTCCTTGAGAACAACCAGACGACCCTGACCAGCACCCTGGACAATTTGAACCAGGTAAGCTTTGAAGTACAGCGGGTGTTATCTTCTCTATCCCCAGCAATGGAGAATGGCGAGTTGATTCAAAATTTAGAAATTTTGGCGGCGAATGCCGCCCAGACGTCGGAAAACCTGCGAGAAATTTCAGACCTAGCAACAGAAGACGAATATCTCCTGCGTATTCAGCAAACCCTGGATTCTGCCTATGAAACCTTCGACAATATTCGCAAAATCACAGCGGATCTTGATGAACTCACAGGCGATCCTCAATTTCGCCGCAATATCCGGGAACTAGTTAATGGACTAAGTGACCTGGTGTCTACTACAGAACAATTGCAACAACAGGCGCAGATTGCCTGGACGCTTCATGGGGCGATCGCCTCTTCTTCGCCATCATCCCCTTCATCCTCCAGCACGTCTCCCTCATCAGGGCCCTCAGGCAACCAGGAGGTACTCGAAGAGACACGGAATACAAACGGTAGGGAGCCTCTTTAACTGTCTTTCTATTATGGGATGGACGTAACCTAGGAGCAGCATCCGTGGATAGCGCAACCGATCGCCCCTGTTGAAACCCGGCTCGATTGCGGTCATCCATTGCACACGACTTGGCAAGGCGTGGAGTTTCACGAAAAAATAGGGGGTTGGGGAGGAGTTGAATAACTCGGGCGCGATTAGCTGCACATCGCCCTGACGATTTACCCTAAGGGACTTGCAAGAAAATAAAGATACCAGAAGACAAGAGCAGCGGGCGCAGCCCGCTGCTCTTGTCTTCCGGTATCTTTTTTAGCCGCAGATCCCTAATTTCAAGAAATGACAGAGCACTAGTAAGAGCACTAGTAGCTGATATGAAGCGTTACCGAGGCATTGACTTCTTGTTCACCCCCAACTACAGGGGTATTGGCGTCTTGCGTCAAGCTGGCCGCCCTCGCCTCCATCATAGGCATCGGAGGAAAGCCTGCATTGTTGATTTCAATCATGACGATGTCCTGAGCGCTAAATCCAAGGGTTTCAAGCACCGCATTCGCTTGCTCTTGGGCATTCTCAGTCGCTTCTCGGAGAGCAACGTGCTGGGCTGCGGCGATCGCCTCATCCCCTGCCTTAAAGCCAATTCCATCGATTCGAGTCGCGCCTGCTTCAACAGCATCATCCACAATGAAGCCCGCCCGTTCTGTTTCTACCTCGAATTTGACCCGGTTGGTAGCCGTGTATCCAATCAAGCGTTGAGTGCTGCCAGTGTTGTCATAGCGGGGGCGAAGAGTGATGCCTGTCGTCTCCAGGCTCTCAACGCTTTCAGATTGCAGCAGTTCAACGACTGAAGAGGACCGTTGGGCAGCTTCCTGTTGGGCGCTCTCTGCTGTTTCAGCCTGAACCTCAACACCCAGCGAGACCTGTGCCAGAGTTGCCTGGATCATCTCTGTCCCTCGTCCCTGGACAGAGAGAGTCCTCAAGCGGGTTTCCTGGGCTGGAGCAGGCTGGGGTAGTGAAATAGCGGCCAGGGCGATCGTCAGGGGAACAGCCAAAAGCCAAAATGACGGCATTGGTTTTGCAAAGCTCAACGGTCTGGTCAATCGCTTTAATGCCAATTGCTTTAATGTCTGAACATGGGGGTATGTCATAACTAGCTCTCAATCAAATTAGGGGAACATGTCAAGGCTTGAGCATCGCCTGCTCAAGCCCAACGAGTTGGATGGAGATCAACGTGTTTATAACGGCTTTATGACGGCGGTCTTCGTCAATCCACACGACTTGGCAAGTTTCACACAAAGATAGGGGTTTGGCGCGCGCTCCAAACCCC
>CAYXJG010000116.1:0-13612 GCA_964465285.1 uncultured bacterium | reverse complement strand
CTTTCAGAAAATTTGGTGTTGAGATTACTCAAACCGTGAAACCCTCTCTTAGAAAAGGTTTCACGGTTTGAGTAAAGAAATTTGTTCAAACTCCAGTTAACCGGGCGCTGGAAACCAATCGGTTTCAGCTCCATGCCCAGATGATTCAACTTACCGCAGATCCTGACCATGAAGGGATTCATCTGCATGAGGTGCTTCTCCGCATGGTGGATGAGCAGGGTGAACTGATTCTGCCCCTAAATTTTATGCCCGCAGCAGAACAGTACAGCCTAATGCCTCGTATTGATCAGTGGGTCATCCACACGACTTGGCAAGTTTCACGCAAAAACAGGAGTTTGGGGCGCGCTCCGCGCGCCCCAAACTCCTGTTTTTGCGTTGTGAATTTGAGAACTTTGCCAAGTCGGGTCATCCACGAGTTTTTTCAGCTCTATGAAAAGCAAGCGGGTGTGTGTTTGCGGTCAGACATAATGAAGGACTGCTTGTTTACCATTAACCTCTCGGGTGCGAGTGTGAATGACGATCAGTTCCTCAACTTTCTGGGGCAGCAATTTAATGAGTTTCGAGTACCGCCCCAGAGCATTTGTTTTGAAATTACTGAGCGTGTGGCGATCGCCAACCTCGAAAAAGCAGCTCAGCTCATCCGTAAGATTAAGCAAATTGGCTGCCGATTTGCCCTTGATGACTTTGGGAGCGGGGTCTCCTCCTTCAGCTACTTGCGGCATTTGCCCATAGATTATTTAAAAATTGATGGAAACTTTGTCAGAAGTTTGCTTAGTGACCCGGTGAATTGTGCAATTGTGGAGTCAGTTAACTACATCGGGCATTTGATGGGCATCCAGACCATTGCTGAATTTGTGGAAACCAGTGATATCCGAGAGCAACTGAGGGTCATGGGAATCGACTATGTGCAAGGCTTTGCCGTGCATCGCCCGGTTCTGCTTTTAGACCTGCATTGACTTGAGTATCCCGTAGCGGCTTCCACGCAAAATTCATTACGGAGTTCATCACACAATTTATCCAGGGATGAACCCATACAGGGTTAATTCATCATAAAAACTCCTGAGAAGGGCGATGCCTTCTCGATTTTTACCTTGATTACATTGTGCTTCTGCCCATGAATCAGGGAATGCTTGAAAAGGCAACCCTTAAAGCATGGTTATCGCTAAAGCATGGTTATCGCTGTTCGCGGATGCAGGTTGCTGAGGACGCCTTTCGGTTTATGACCAAGCTCTGAGCAGGAAGGGTTCATGCCGTTTGCTGAAGCCCCGCGACACCAAAGAGAGCAAAATCTTACATTTTTTATTATTGACGACTGCGTTATTTTCAATCGCACTATTTCAACTACATTCGCTGATGAATCGGGCGGCTTCATATTCAGACGCTGCGATCGCCAGCATGACATTTTGAGGATTTCACCTATGGGCAACCGTACACAAACAGATCCCTGCACCGTTGAGGTTCATGAGCATATAGGTCGAATTACCCTTCCGACGAGCTTAACGGTACTTGAGGCTGTCGCCTTTAAGCAAGCCTTTCAAGACTTATGCCAGAGCAATCCCCACCTTAAGCAAGCAGAGCTGGATTTTGCGAATACCCAGTTCATTGACAGCAGTGGTATTGGGGCCATGGTTAATGTCTGGAAGGTGGCAAAGCAGCATAATCTGGCTTTTTCCCTCCACAACGTGACTAACCAAGTCATGATGTCGCTGTCATTATCAGGGCTCGATCGATATCTAGATATTCGTAATACCGTTACGGAATCCCCCGTTGATAAAAATCTAAAAACGAATCGACGGGGCACCCCAAACCGACCCTACGCCACTCATCCATCTGTGCGATCGCCCATCAAGCGGCTGATTGACATCACGGGGGCAGTCGTAGGGTTGACCATTACAGGTGTTCTTTTCGTGCCGATTGCGATCGCCATCAAGCTAGAGGATGGTGGCCCAATTTTCTTTAGCCAGATCCGCTGTTCATGGATGGGCAAACGCTTTAGAATCTGGAAGTTTCGTTCGATGGTGGTGAATGCCGAAGAGCTGAAGAAAAATCTGGAAGCAGAAAACGAAGTCAAAGGGGCGCTCTTCAAAATTAAAAAAGATCCGCGTATTACGCGCGTAGGAGCTATCCTCCGAAAGACTAGTTTGGATGAATTTCCCCAATTCTGGAATGTCTTAAAGGGAGATATGAGTTTAGTTGGGACTCGCCCTCCAACACCCGATGAGATTGAAAAATATGAGATCCCGCAATGGCAGCGCCTTGACGTTAAGCCTGGAATTACAGGCGAATGGCAAGTGCATGGAAGGTCGTCTATTGAGGACTTTGAAGAGGTTATTCGTTTAGACCTGCGATATCAGGAACGCTGGTCATTGCTTTACGATCTTCAGCTCATTTTCAAGACGGTTGCGGTATTGCTTAGCAAAGACTCGGGAGCTTGCTGAAGAACCGCCTCAATAGGCCATTGAACATTATGCCGAACGCTGCTCCATGCGTTTGCGGATATGGTCAATGCTGCCCGATGGGATGGCGGAAATTAAGTGGCGGGTGTAGTCCTGACTAGGTTGGCGATAGATGTCATAGGCTGAGCCGATTTCTTCGATTTTTCCTTGATTCATGACCATAATGCGATCGCTCATAAACTTGACGACGCTCAGGTCGTGAGAAATAAAAATATACGTCAGTCCGAACTCGCTTTGGAGGCCTTTTAGCAGATTCAGCACTTGGGCTTGAACAGACACGTCTAGAGCAGAAACGGATTCATCGCAGATGATGAATTTTGGGTTGAGCGCCAGGGCACGAGCAATGCAAATGCGCTGGCGCTGTCCTCCCGAAAACTCGTGGGGATAGCGGTCGAGGCAGTTCGGATTGATGCCAACGCGGTCGAGCAGTTCTGCTGCCCGCATCCGTCGCTGCCTGCGGCTGATGCCAACGCCGTGAATGTTCAGAGGTTCCATAATGGCATTGCCGATGCTGAGGCGAGGATCGAGGGAACTGAAGGGATCCTGAAAGATAATCTGCATGTCTCGCCGCAGCTCACGCATTTCCCGTTGTTTCAGGTGCGTAATGTCTCGGCCATCAAAGACAATTTCCCCACCTATGGGCTGAATAAGGCGTAATAGGGTGCAGGCAAGGGTGCTTTTTCCACAGCCCGACTCACCCACCAGTCCCAGTGTTTCTCCTGGATATACGTCAAAGGACACTGCATTGACAGCCATGAGGTAGCGCTGGGTTTGGCCGAGAAATCCCCGAATAGGAAATCCGACCTGCAAATTACGAACCGCTAGCAGGGGGGTGTTTTGCGTTAATTGGTCGAGGCGCTGGCGGAGTTCAGCATCCGTTACAAAGTCGTTGGGTGAACAGGCAAGAGTTGCCTTTTTCTCCGTAATGACAGGTACGCCTCCATGAGTTTCTGTCACTTCCATGAAATCTGAAACGGTGGGAAGGCATCGGGGATGCTGATCCAGGGGCGGACGGCAGGTGAGGAGCCCTTTAGTGTAAGGATGCTGGGGGTTGGAGAAGATATCCAGCACGGTGCCTGTTTCTACAATTTTGCCCCGATACATGACGGCAACCCGATCCGCGATCTCGGCAATGATGCCCAGGTCATGGGTGATGAAAATCATGGCCATCTGCCGGCGATCGCGCAGCTCCTTCAGCAAGCGCAGGATATTAGCTTGTACGGTGACATCCAGCGCTGTTGTAGGTTCGTCAGCAATCAGCAGATCAGGGTTGCAGGAAATGGCGATCGCAATCATCACCCGCTGAATCTGCCCCCCCGATAATTCATGGGGATAGCGATTCAGTATCGACCGTTTTTGACCATTCATGTAATCTTCAATTTCGGTTTCAGGAGGTAAAGCATCCTCTGGGAGGGGCGTTTGGCTGGCCCGATGCTTCGCCGATCCCAATGTCCGTTTTTGCCACCCTTCCGTATAGGCACGGCGCATCTCACCATCTCTGGGTAATAGCCCCACTTCTTGAAGCAGCGATGCGGCTTTGCGGCGGGCGGCAGGCTTAGATATGGTTTCGTGTTGACGAATGGCCTCAACGATTTGGAACCCACAGGTGTAGACGGGATTAAGGGAGCTCATCGGTTCCTGAAAGATCATGGACATACGCCCCCCCCGATAGCGCTGAATTTGCTCTGGAGATAGCGCTCGAAAATCCTCCTGTGTGCCTTCTCTAGGGCACTGATAAATAATTTCACCTGCCGTCACCTGCCCTGCAGGGGAGGGAACCAATCCCATGATGGACAGAGCAGTGACCGATTTGCCTGAGCCTGATTCACCAACAATGCCTAGAGTTTCTCCGCGCTTTACCTCGAAGGAGATACCATCGACAGCAGTGAGCACCTGATCGTCATTCTGGAACTGAATGCAAAGGTTTTGGACGTTGAGGATCGTATCGCGCATAAAACGTTTGAAGGATGAAGGACTTCGGAAATTTGCTGTTGGTTAGCCCCAATAGTTCGCCACATCGTTCGCCAAGCGAATGCTGTCTACAGTATTGTCTACACTGATTACGAGGACGGGAACGGTTGGGCGATCGCCTGAACTGCATCTTAGAACATATACCTGCCAGGCCATAAACCTAAACCAATGTGAATTCTTTATCACATAGTTTTTGAAATAGCGTGAGTTCGACAAGCACTCAGGACTTCGCTTCATATCCACCCCGCGAGTAATATCAATTTTCGATTTTGGATTTTCGATTTTGGATTGACAAACCCATAGTTGGCATAGGCTACAGGTTAGCTATCTATAGTTCTACTTTCAAGAATTGGTGTAAACTGCGGGCTAACGATCCAGTCCACTCAACGTAAACTTGATCGCTCAAATCCTGATAGGACAATACGTTAACCCATTTCAATGGGTCTTCTCCATTAGCCTGTAATCCATTTGCGGGCGGGGCTGACGAGGGATTCTGGAGCGTCATCGAATTCATGGCGAAATAAGTAGCTTGGCACAATTAAAAACAAGATGTAAAACCCTATGCCGCCCGTTGTGCGGACAGCGCAGGGTTTGACAGGTTTTATAGTTGATTGTGCTCACCTACTTAGCAGAGAGCAACACCTATATTCACAGAATCATAGGCTCTGTATCTTAAATGTTTATTGAATACATTGCACCACTGGCGTCACGCGTAAATTTTACGTAAATTCACTATAAACTGCTGGCATCCCCATAGCTGAAGTGTAAGACTTTGAGCATTGCGCCATCCTCCATGCTCATAAAGCCTATCCGAGAATCTCGTTCAGGGTTTTTGATTCCGAAAACTCCCTGGAGTTTTAAGGTCAGATAGGCGCGTATGGGAGTCCTACTTGCCGACCTGCCATTATGACGTTTGTATTTCATCCCGAATCTATCTACGCTTCACAATCTGGTCATCAGCCAGACGCAGACTCCAATCATCCGCCCTATCTGGACGAGGAAATATCTCTGGAGGAAAGCTGGCGGCTTTTAGAAGAGTCCATCATTTACTACAACGGTGAGCCAGTCGGAACTGTGGGTGCCTGTGATCCCAGTGTTGAAGCGCTGAATTACGACCAGTGCTTTGTTCGCGATTTTGTGTCCTCTGCATTGGTGTACCTTGTTTCAGGAAAGACAGAGATTGTCCGTAATTTTCTCATTGCGACTCTTTCCCTGCAGAGCAACGACAAGCAAATGAACCGTTTCAGTGCGGGCCAGGGGCTCATGCCAGCCAGTTTTAAGATTGAATCTTGGGATAGTCATCAATACCTCGTTGCCGATTTTGGGGAACACGCCATTGGCAGAGTGACTCCAGTAGATTCGGGGCTATGGTGGATTATTTTGCTCCGCGCCTACGTCAAAGCCACAGGGGATTATGATCTGGCCCACCGCCGGGACTTTCAGGATGGCATTATCCTTATCCTGAAGCTGTGCCTTGCCGATCGGTTTGATATGTACCCGACCCTGCTTGTCCCTGATGGCTCGTTTATGATTGACCGGCGCATGGGGGTTGCAGGGCACCCCCTAGAAATCCAGTCTCTGTTTTATGCTGCGTTGAGGTCAGCCCGCGAACTCCTGAAACCGGGCTATACCCGCAGTGATATTTACATTCAGGTGATTAACCAGCGGCTTATTACCCTAAATTTCCATATCAGAGAATATTATTGGTTAGACCTAAAGCGACTCAATAACATTTACCGCTTTCGAGGGGAAGAATTTGGGGCAGAAGCCACGAATAAGTTTAATGTTCAGCCTGATTCGATTCCTCTCTGGCTCACAGAATGGATGCCAGAAGAGGGGGGGTATTTAGCAGGAAACCTAGGGCCGGCGCAAATTGATTTCCGCTTTTATACCTTAGGCAATCTTATGGCAGTCATTAGTTCTCTCGCTAGTGAACGAGAATCCCAGTCCATCATGGATCTCATTGAGCAACGCTGGACAGACTTGGTGGGCTACATGCCGATGAAGATTTGTTTTCCGGCAATGGAAGGGGAAGAGTGGCGCATTCTGACAGGCTGTGACCCTAAAAACGTACCCTGGTCATACCATAACGGGGGCAACTGGCCGATGTTGCTCTGGCCCCTAGTTGCGGTGGCATTAAAGACAGGCCGACCTAAAATTGCAGAACGGGCGATCGCCCTTGCTGAGCGCCGCCTCAGCAGAGATGAGTGGCCGGAATATTATGATGGGCGCAATGGACGGCTGGTGGGAAAAGCATCTCGCAAGTATCAGACCTGGACAATAGCCGGACTTATTCTCGCCAAGCAACTCCTTGAAAAACCTCACAAACTCAAGCTTTTCAGCTTTGATGAAGACCCTGGGCTGATGGAGTGGCCCTGTTTCGTGCCCGGTGAGGGACGGTAGTTTAGGCGACCCAGGTGACTTTTTCCTGAATGGGCGATCGCCGACTCTCGGTAGCTGGCGTATCGCTGTAGCCCAGATACAGGTAGCCTAGGCAGCGATCCTTTTCACCCAGCCCCAGAAATGCCTTGAGCTCATCAGTGTAGGTGACACCCCCCGATCCCCAGAAAGAACAGATGCCGCATGCCGCTGCCGTAAGGGCCATATTCTGAACACTACAGGCGATCGCCTCAATCTCTTCAACTTCAGGAATCGTTTCGGATTCCTGCCGCTTCATGCCAATCGTAATGACATGGGATGATTTCAGTACATTGCTTTTCATGCGCTCATATTTGTTTGGACTAAAAGCTGCTTCAAGGGTCAATTGCTTGTATAAGTCAGCTTGAAACGTTGCCAACTTCTCTAACCCTTCTCCGGTAAAGACTGAGAACCGCCAGGGTTGAGTTAAGCCGTGTGTTGGGGCCCAATTTGCGTTCTCTAAAATGTGCCAAACGGTCGCATCATCAATTTTCTTGCCGTTGAAGCACCGGGGTTTTGTTGAACGCCGTGCTTGAATAATGCGGGTTATGGTGTCCATAGGGGAACGTGGGGGCAACGAGGAGGAGGAGGGCATAGAGGGTGATGAAAGAATGGGTTCAGGGTGAGACATAGTCATGGCTTCAGGAGAGATGCATGGTCGATAGTTGGACAAAAAAGAAGATTTCTTATGTACGATACAGGGGTGTCCCCAATTCAAAAATTAAAACTGTAGCCTGTGACGGTATGAGGGTGGTTGACAGACCCCAGCCTACGATACGGCGGCAAGGGTAACAGCTTCGCGGCGGGGAATCTGATAGGTGAAAAAATCATGGGCCATCGCTGTATTTGGAAAAATTGCGCGGGCTTCTGCCAGCAGGTCGTCTAGCACAATGGCATTGCCAGGGGCATAGCGAGGACTGAAATGAGTCATAATGAGCTGCTGAATTTTGGCCTCTAATGCTACTTGGGCTGCCATCGTCGATGTGGAATGAAGCCGCTGATAGGCCAGTTCAGCATCGTGATGAGAAAACGTTGCTTCATGCACCAGTACGTCTGCATCCCTAGCCAGCTCAACGGCTTCCTCACAGAAAATCGTGTCGGTGCAGTAGACAAACTTTCTGCCAACCTGCGTAGGGCCACACAGGTCAGTTCCCCGCACCATACGACCATCCGGTAGTTGAATCGTTTTGCCCTGCTTCAGCTTCCCGTAAATTGGGCCAGGAGGAATGCCCAACGACTGAGCTTTTTGCACGTTGAACTGACCAGGCTTATCCTTCTCGACGACCCGATATCCAAAGGCAGGAACCCGGTGCTTGAGAGGCGCACAATACACTGAAAAGTCATCATCTCTGACAACCAACCCCGGCTTTACCGTATGCACCTTAATCGGATAGGAGAAATGGGTTTGAGAATAGCGCCCACACGCCTTCAGATAATCATCGAGTTGAGGAGGCCCATAAATATCAATGCGGCTCGGATTGCCTGCCATGCCACAACTTGCCAATAAGCCCATCAGGCCATAAATATGGTCGCCGTGCATATGGGTGATAAAAATGCGTGTAATCTGGCTTACCCGCAGATCGCTTCGCAAAATTTGGTGCTGCGTGCCCTCGCCACAGTCAAACAGCCATACATTAGAACGCTGAGGCAGTCGTAGGGCAATGCTTGATACATTGCGCGATCGCGTCGGAACGCCAGAACTCGTGCCTAAAAAAGTAATCTGCAAGGCTCTTTACCCGGTTCAAATCAATTTCACTCACCTATGGTGACATATAGCGCTGTGCAAGCGCATTAAGTACAGTGTGTTGAGTGGCGGCGCTCTGCGCCGCCACTCAACACATCTGGGTGTGCTTAACCAGTTTGTACACCGCTACATAGCACGACTTGGCAAGTTTCAGGAAAAAATAGGGGGTTGGCGCGCGCGGAGCGCGCGCCAACCCCCTATTTTTTCCTTTGAAGCTATTTCGCTCCAGGGTTTGGGATAGTGCATCCCAGAGGTTGCATCTGTCATTTTGTGCTAATGTGTTTAACGAGATGAAGTTCGCGATCGCTATCGTTGCCTTTTAAAATACGTGCGTCTTTCCGAATCTGATTCTCTACACGATTACAGATTCGGAGGATCTGAATGGCAATATACGTTGGCAACCTTTCGTATTCCGCGACAGACGAAGACGTTACAACGCTTTTCGCGAAATATGGCTCTGTAGAGAGTGTTCAGCTTCCGGTTGACAGAGAGACAGGGCGAATGCGAGGGTTTTGCTTCGTCAACATGGTATCTGAGTCAGATGAAGAGGCTGCGATCAAGGCATTAGATGGTGCTGAGTGGATGGGTCGTACGTTGCGTGTCAATAAGGCGCGACCTCGTGAGAACAGATCTGGGCGCTCTTTTGGTGGTGGTGCTCGTCAATCTGGCTGGGGAAACTAGTTTGCACTGGCAGATTGATTCCTTAGATCGTTAAGCTAATAATAGAGAGTTGATAAGGAAGACACTTGAGGGTTAGCGTATGGCACAGGTTACTGTGGGAGAAAATGAAGGCATTGAATCCGCTCTACGCCGCTTCAAGCGGCAGGTCTCACGGGCAGGAATTTTTTCGGATCTGAAGCGCATCCGTCACTTTGAAACCCCTAGCGAGAAGCGGAAGCGGAAGGCAAACTCCCGATATCGCAAAGGCGGTCGTTAGGGCTGAGTTCCTGAAGGCTGAACGTCGAGTAGACCTTGAGAATTTTCCTAGGGATAGTAGGCACAGTCTGCTATTCCTGGGAAAGTTATTGCGCTGTGAAAGCGCATTAAGTACAGTGCGTTGAGTGGCGGCGCAGAGTGCTGCCACTCAGCGCATTGGGGTGTGCTGAACCAATTGCACACCGCTATAGCTTTTACTAGTCCCACGACTTGGCAAGGTTCACGAAAAGCTAGGGGGTTGGAGCGCGCTGAGCGCGCTCCAACCCCCTAGCTTTTCGTTGTGAATTTGAGAACTTTACCAAGTCGTATAGTCCTCGATTCTAAGCAGTATTGGATCGTATCGCTTTAATCCTCAATTCTTAGGGATTAGGGGTGCCATTGATAGAAGGATACGCGGTGCCATTCGGTTCGTGTTCCTCCTCCTCTTCAAGGCCATCGTCTTGGCCTAATTGTGTGAGGAACTGGAGAGCCTTAGCAATATAAGTCGCGCACTCGTAGGGTGACGTGCCATAGAACGCAGCCCAGGCATCGGCCTTATGGTTGTCATAGGATTGTGCCTGCTCTGGGTGCTTCTCCAGCCAAGCTAGACGGACAGCATGGCCTACTAAGACATCCAGCACAATGTTGCCTTCATAGATAAGATCAGGGTTCTGCTCGGTAATAGTGGCAAGTTCCCTCAAAGCTTCCACGTTCACCTGGCGATATTCAGGAGCCTGAATTTTGTTGAGCAGATGCTCTACGCGGAGGGCAAAGTTTTTTTCTCCAGGGGTCATTTCGGACAGGATCAGATGGCTGTCGAGGCGATTCCGCCGCTCGAGTTTGTCACCGATGACGATGCCCCGGCAGTGCTGCAATACTGTCCAAACTTGGGTATGGAAGTTGGGTGGCACCACGTTAAGGGACCCGTCTCGCTGGCGTTGTTTCCACCACCCACCAGGGGGTTCCGTTGTCTCAGCTTTGGGGAGAACAACCCACTGAATGTTCCGTTGCTTTGCCACCAGAGATTCTTTTTTGAACAGCGTTTGGTTGAGTCCGGCATAGCCCTGAAGGACTTGCTTCAAGCGGGTTTTGATTTCAAAGGGACTCAGTTCCATGAGGAATTCATAGGCTTCATCTGGGGAAAGATGACGCTCATCAGCAATTTCTCCCGTAATAAGAAGGATAAGGTAGCCGATGCGCAGAGTGAGGAGGCTGTCAAACAGTTCTGGGTCAGTCTTTATCAATACACTAAGGTAGATGAGGATTTCCTGGGTGAGGGGGCGATCGCGCACATCTTCGCCGCAGAAAGTTTTGATTTTATCCATGATTTCGTCATGGGACATGGGTTCGGTAATCAGTGACGCTCGACTGTAGGACTTTCCAACGGTAAGTTGCTTTTGGCGCACCAGAATATCCGTCACCGCATCGGACAAGCTGATGTCCACTTTATCCAACAGTCCTGCCGCCCGCCGAATCACAGTCCAACGTTCGCTCTGGATCGCACTTTCATATACTTCATTCAGCAGCATTTCTACGGTGACTTTTTCTGTCGGGCCGCCCAACCCAGTATCGAATGCTAAGGATTTCAGACGTGTCAGAGCTTCTAATAGCTCAATCTGCTCGTACAGATTGCAGGATTCCCGGAGGCTTTTGAGCAGCAGCGCAATATTGGTTTCGCATTCTAGTAAAAATTCCTGGGTGCTGCTGAGGGGGCCAGTCTTTTTCAGTTGGATATTCAAAAACCGTTTGCGGTGTGCTAAGTGATCAATGGCAGGTTCTGAAAGCTGTAGGTCACAGACCTGATCGACATGCTCGGTCTTTGCTGTCAGCAAGAACTGGTTGAGATAGCCTAGCCGCACTGGAATGCTGTCGCAGTCTCCGTCGCGCAGTTGCTTGATTAGCGCCAACAGGGGGGAGTCTTCAATGCTGCCCACTTGCCTACTTTCAAACATGGCATGGGTTAGCATCAGTGTTACTGTCGGTCTGCCCAAATCCTTCCAGTGGGTGGAAATATAGGCGAGTTCCCCCTGAATCTGCGCTACTAGAAGGTGATAGTCTACGGTTAAGTAAAACTGCTGAGGGTCGAGGAAGGACGGCAGAAATACGAGGGTGTTGCCGCGAATGCGGAAGATGCGGGAGGTGGTGAGGCTGCGGAGGCGACGTACCGGACGTCCGGTTAACTGGAGCTTTTCGTTCTTGCCAATTTGGGCATAGATACGCGAAAGCTCTCTGGGTTTGTGAACCTGGATAGGTTCAAGTTGCTCTAGGGTTTGGGTATCAATGCCGTAGGTAGCCAGTTGGGTTTTGAGGTCGGTGTCTTCGGCGAGTAAAGCGATCTGCACCAGGGACGGAGGGCGATCGCCCATGCGCAAATGCCGTCCCATCGGGTCAATATCCCCCAGGGCAATGTAGCCATCCTGGAGCAATTGTCCCAAAAGGAACAAGCTTTGCGCCCACACCAGAGGAATGTTTTGGTTAGGTTGTCGGGGTTGACTATGGGGCGCTTCTCGTTCGGCTTGCAGATGCTCCTCTGGTAAGTAATAGAGTTCTGGCAAGAGGGGGAAGCCATTTTTATCTACAGTGAGCTGATTGAGGCGATGGCGATAGTGTGCCGCCTGTTCCCCATCACCTGAAAACAGAGCGTCCAGCAGTAGGTAAGTAAAGAAAAGAGGCCACTCACATTCAATGTGTTCAAACTTCTTCAATTCCCACGGCTCGTAATGGAGACGGGTTACATCTTCGATAACCGTTTGGTGTCCGTCCCGCAGGAATCGCTTGCAGCCATAGGTTCCTTGTAGGAGCTGACTAATTTTTTCGCGGGTGCGGGCCACCAATTCAGGATTTTCAATGGCGAAGGCGGGAAAACCAATGACGCTGAGCACCGAGGCGTCTACCTCCTTTGACCCCGACTCCCTGGGCAGCAGTGATTCCAGGGTAATGCGTGCTCGCGCAACTTCGTCCGGCAGCACATGCACCACTGACGCTTGTCCACCCTTGACGCCAAACAGGTTAATTCCATTCATGGCTTCTAGCGCCGCCTTAGCCATGCCAATAGAACTGGCGTTGAGTTCGGGTTTGCCGTGGTTGATTTTGTTGCCCCGCTCCCAAATGCCATAGTCCGGCGTTCTATACGCGCGGCCAATGTAATACACCAGGTTTTGGACAAAGCTCACCTCGTCCAGGGTGTAAACGATTTGCAGACCTGATGTGGTCATTTGCGCCAGCATCAGCAGGTAAATGGAGGTGGCGTCAATTTGCAGGTGCCCCCACTCATCATCGCCCACAACGGCTTCTCCAGTTTGGGTGCTGTACTTAGCGTGGAGGGAATCCAGGGGTAGTTGGGTGCGCTTGAAGCGCTCCACCTTCTCTGCCTGGCGCATCATGCTTGTCATCAGCCCCCGCATGAGCTTGATGATGCTATGCTCCAGTTCGTAGGTACGGCCATTGTGCTCGTCGATTTTTCGATAGGCAAGAGCTAAGCCCCACACCGCCAGAATGCTGTATACGTTGTCTCGCACCCAGGCATCGGTGTAGTCGCCGTGGCTGTTGATGTCAGTGCTGGCAGGCAGCAGTCCCGTGAGGGGATGTTGGCGACACAGGATCACCTGCTGAATCTCGTTATAGTAGTCATTGAGGGACTTCTTGGGCAACCCACTGGTCGTCGTCAGGGTTAAATCCTTCAGGGCTGGGGGTTGCTGAATAGACATGGTCGCAGATATTCCTTGCGTAGAAAGCCGTACTTCATTGTACGTCAGTCTATGAAGACGTGAGGATATGAGACGTGAGGATATGAGACGTGAGGATATGAGACGTGAGGATATGAGGCGTGAGGATATGAGACGTGAGGATAGTGGGGGGATGCTGGGGGTTAGGGATTATAATGAAATCCAATTTTGGCAGAGCGCCACGGCATCGCTGTGCTGCCTCAAACTTTGGTTCAAATTATTTAATTTTCTTTCTTAACCTGATATGTTAATGAGTTGAGTAAATATTTGAATATAGCGGTGTGCAAATTGGTTAAGCACACCCAAATGTGTTGAGTGGCGGCGCAGAGCGCCGCCACTCAACACGCTGTACTTAATGCGCTTGCACAGCGCTATAAAATCGG
>CAYXJG010000115.1:0-13704 GCA_964465285.1 uncultured bacterium | reverse complement strand
GGGGGGGGGGGGGGGGGGGGTTAGTCGAGGTCATTGGCGAAGACGGTGGCGATCGCCTCTTTAGAATTCTCCTTAAATTCCTTTACATTCACCCGGCTGAGCAGGTTGACAGCCAGCAGCATGAAGGCGGCCTGAAGGGCAAAGACTAGGGCATAGGCTCCCAGGGCATTTGGAAAAATCAGGCGACCTATATCAAGGATGGCACCGCCGGAAACCGTGGCGGATGCTCGTGCTAATGCTTGAGATAGTCCCCATGCGCCAATAAAGGTGCCTGCGGTTTCGGCGGCGGTGAGGTCGAGCATCAGGCTGAGGCCGCCAGAGGTGGTGATGCCTGCGCCTAATCCAAAGAGAAACAGCGCTACCTGCAAGAATTTCGGGTTTTGGGAGAAGCCCGCTAAGATAATTAGCCCAAAGCAGCCTGCCGTGAGCAGACAGCCTAGCCGCGCTGTCCGCAGCTTGCCAATGCGGGGCACCACAAGAAATCCGGTGCTGCCCAGGCCAATGAGGGTGCCCATGCCCCAGAAAGCATTCAGTTGGGTGGTGTCAGACACGCACATGCCAAACACTTCACCGCCATAGGGTTCCATCACTGCTTCCTGCATAAACAACCCCACGGTCATTACCAGGAGGAATGAAAAGAACAGTCCCGTTTGACGGCTGGCCGTGAGCACTTTGAGCGCCTGACGGAGGGTCACCTGGTCTTCGCGGTCGGCAATGGAGGAACGGGAGCGGTAGCGGGAGTATTTTTTCTCGATGCCCACTGTTGCCAACAGTGCTAAGCCAATGACGAAGGCAGGCACAATGAGAAACAATCGGTTAATGGCCTTTTGTAGCCCGGCTAGGTCCATTGTGGGGGCACCCTGGGCAGGATTATAGGTGAGGATGTCAGCCCCGCAGACTTCTGGCTGATTCAGCAGGGTGGAGCTGATGATGGCTCCGACGACGATGCCTACCATCAACATGGACCACACAATGCCCACAAGCTTTGAGCGCTCATCTTCATCGGAAATATCTACAAGCAGTGCTGCAAACGGTGTTGAACTGGAGCTAAGGGCTAACCCATAGCCTGCGAATACAAGGCCCAGCACCGCGATCCATCCGTAGGTCGGTGCCGTCCACCCTGCGGCGACAATGCTGGCGTTGAGCTGCCAGATGATCTGGACGGCAAGGAATGCTGTCAGGGTGAATAGCACCGTGCCAATCCACACATAGCCTGTGCGGTGGGTGCCCCAGACCGGGCGGGCGTCGGACATTTGCCCAAACCAGAGGCGGGCAGGCGACACAAACTGGTGCATGGCGATCGCCCCTGCTGCCAGGAGTGCTGGAACTTTTAGCTCATCAATCATGACCCGGTTCAGCACACCCAGCGTCAAAATTGACATGATGCCCAGCCCCATTTGAAACAGTCCGAGCCGAAACATGGTGAACAAGGTGATGCGGGGCATGGGCGCGCTAGGGATGGACTGTTGAGAAGAATCTGGCTTGATATTACCTTTTTCCATGATGTGACGTGACGGGTTTCTGGTACGAGCTAATCATTGCGGGCTAATCATTGCGGGCTAATCACTGAGGAACGAGAAGTCACTCCTATAAGACTAATGCAAGTCGTTTGCATTAAGGATCAAGGATTAAACAAAATCATAACTTTGGTGGCGCGGCGCGGCGCAGCATCCCGTGCTACCAAAATTTGGTTCAAATTATTTAATTCTCGTTGCTCAGTGCATTGCTCAGTGCATTGCTCAGCACACTGTTCAGGGCATTGTTGAGTGCACTTTTTTGGGGGATGGCAAGTACAGCCTACTGCCACCCACAAAAATCGGTCGTATCCTAATCATAAGGACTCCTTAAATAAGAGTAAACATTGGTAAAGGGTGGTGCAGAATTTTAGTAGGCCGTGCCAAAGTGTCGTTCCTTTTCCCATTGCCCGACTATGATTAATTTTTCCCTTGAGCAGGTCACCCAGCCTGTGCCATTTACCCTCACTCCTCAAACACTAATGGGTGAGGCGATCGCCTGCATGAGTCAGCATGGCACTAGCTATGGACTAGTCATTGATGAGTATCACCATCTCCGGGGAATCATCACGGAGCGGGATGTGGTTCGGCTGATTGCGACGGACGCAGAGTTTCAGGGACGGGCGATCGCCAATGTCATGACCCAGGACATCATCACCTGTCAGCAGTCAGAAGAGCCGGATATTTTTTCATTGTTTCAGCGAATGCAGCAGCATCGCATTCGCCACCTGCCTGTCTTGGGCGAGCAGGGCGAGCTGGCCGGCATCATATCCTTGACTAGCCTGCGTCAGAGCCTTAGGCCCGAGCACCTGCTGCGGTTTCGGCGGGTGTCGGAAGTGATGACTCGGTCAGTGATGTGGGCTTTGCCATCGGCATCGCTCAGCCACTTGGCAGAGCTGATGAGCCATCACGGGGTTAGTTGCGTGGTCATTGTAGCCCCTTCTGCCATTCATTCGGACACTCCTCCGTCCAGCGAAGGGCCGGAACATCGCCCCATCGGCATCGTGACCGAGCGCGATATGCTGCAATTTCAGTTCCTCGGCCTTGCCTTCTCTCAGGTAACTGCAGAAGAGGTAATGAGTACGTCTGTTGGCACAATCAGCGGAGAGGAAAATCTTTGGGCCGCTCACGAGACCCTGCAGCACATGCGCGTGCGGCGATTGGTGGTCACCGATGAGCAGGGGCTGCTCGCTGGGATTCTCACCCAGTCCGATGTCCTGCGAATCCTAGACCCGATGGAGTTGTGCCGCATCATTTCAGCGCTGGAGCGATCGCTCGCTGAGCGTTCCGCAGAACTCGAACAGGAAAAGCGCCAACGCCAGTTGATCGAGCAAGCACAACAAGTGACGGAAGAGCGGCTTGCCCTAACCCTTGAGCTATCGGGAACCGGATCATGGGATTTAGATATCGCCACGGGCCATGCTGTCTGGAACGATAATCATTTCCGGCTAATGGGGCTGGAACCAGGTGAAGCCGAGGCGACCTATGAGACCTGGGCGCGCCATGTCCATCCCGATGACTTGGAACAGGCCATAGCCGCATTTAACCAGACGATTGAGACGGATTGCGAACTGACAGCCGAATACCGAGTCGTGTATCCGGATGCGGTGAATGTAATCCCAGGCATTCACCGCACCCCAGAGCGCTGGGTAGAGATCCGGGGCCGGGTAGTGCGGGATAGGGCCGGACGAGCTACCCGTCTGGTCGGAATTTCCCTGGACATTACAAACCGCAAGCGCATGGAAGATGCGCTCATGCGCGGTGAAGCCCATAACCGTGCAGTATTGAATGCAGTCCCCGATTTGCTCGCAATTTTTGGCCATGACGGCACGTTTCAGGAAGTCATTCGCCAGTCAAATTCCCTTGAAAATCTGATGGACTCCTTGCCCCTGGACGTGAATCCGGTCGGCCAGCATGTTTCCCAAATTTTGCCTGCTGATGTCGCCAATCGTCAGTTGCACGCCATTCAGACGGCGATCGCCACAGGCAACATCCAGAGCTACGAGCAGGAAATTATGATAGACGATCGCATCCAATACGAAGACGTGCGGGTTTCCCCCATTGATGACGAGAATGTGCTGGTCATGGTACGCGACATTGGCGATCGCAAACGCAGTGAAGCCGAGAAATCAAAGGCACAAGCCGCCCTCCAGGAAAGCGAAGCCCGATTCCAGGAAATTGCCCATGCCATTGACCAGAAGTTCTTCATCCGCTGTGTGAGGACGGGCAAATTTCTGTACGCCAGCCCGGCCTATGAAACCCTGTACGGGCGATCGCGCCAAAGCCTCTACGACGATCCAGATTCTTGGATGGAGGCGATTCACCCCGACGACCAGCAGCGCATTCGTCAATCGGTGCGAGACCAGTTCAACCAAGATGCGATCACACGAGAGTTCCGCATCATTCGTGCCGACGGAGCCATTCAGTGGATTTACACCCACACGAAAATCATCCGTGATGCCGACGGTCAGCCGATAAAGCTCGTTGGCTTAGCATCAGATGTAACAGAGCAAAAGCAGTACGAAGCATCGCTGAGGCAATACGAGCGGATTGTCCATGCCACCACCGATGGAGTAGCTTTATTTGATGCAAACTATCAATACAAGATTGTCAACCAAACATATCTTGATTGGTACCAACGCAGCGCAGAGGAATTGATTGGTCAGCCTGTGGGGGATGTCTTAGGCAATGATTTTTTCCAGGCAGTGATGAAAGACCATCTCGACAGATGTTTGCAGGGTGAAATCATCCACATGGAAACCTGGTCGCGTCCTTTTCTATGCCCTCGCCGCTACTTTGATGTGCGCTACACCCCCTACCGAGAAGTTGATGGAACGATTACGGGTATTGTCGTTGTCCTTCGAGACTTGACCGATTTAAAGCGTGCCCTCGATACTCGCCAAGTCAGTAACGACATTCTCTCCAGCGTGGGCGCATCCGTTGGATATTTTCGGTTGTTCCCTGATGGGCGATGGGAAACGTTATATCACTCCCAGGGCAGTGACGGGGTATTTGGCTATGCGCCCGATGATTTTTCTGCGGAAGTGTGGCTGTCCAATATTGTAGAGGAAGATGTGGATGCCATTCTCAATCCCGCTCTGGCGGCCCTTCGTCACGGGCAGTCTTGCACCATTGAATATCGCTTTCGTCGGCACAATGGTTCTCTATGCTGGATTTCCGATACCCTCACTTCTTGGTGGGATGACGATCAGCAGTGCTGGACCGTGACGGCTGTGGGCATTGATGTGAGCGATCGCAAACGCATCGAGATTGAACATTGTGTCATTGAAGATGCCCTCCGCCAAGAGAATCAGTTTCGCTCTCAAATCATCGAGCAAATGGCAGAAGGACTGTGTGTATGCTGTGAGGTGGCAGGCTATCCGCAGGTCTATTTCTCCGTGTGGAACCAGCGCATGACAGATATTACGGGCTACACCCAGGAGGAAATCAACGAGAAAGGCTGGCATCAAAGCCTCTATCCTGACCCCATCATGCAGGCTCAGGCTGCTGAGCGCATGGAACGGATGCGCCGGGGCGACCATTTGAAGCGTGAAGAATGGGTCATTACCCGAGCAGACGGAGAACAGCGCACGGTTTCTATCTCGACTGTGTTTCTTAGCAGTGGGTCTGAGATGCCGCTAGTCCTGGCTGTGATCGAAGATGTGAGCCAGTATAAGCAGATTGAAACAGCCCTCCGCCAAAGTCGTGCCGAACTCCAGCTCATCACCGACTCGATACCCGCAGGCATTGCTTATGTTGACGCCCATCAGCGCTACCAGTTTGTTAACAAAACCTATGAGCAATGGTTTAATCGTCCAAGCCAGGACATCGTGGGGATAACCGTGCGGGAACTCTTGGGTGATGCATCCTATGAAGTCTGTAGACCTTCCATCGAACAAGTGCTTAGGGGCACTCGATCCACTCAGGAGCGATGTCTTCAACTGGGAAATGGGAAAACACACCATACTCTAGCTGATTTGCTACCGGACATCGGCGCAGATGGAGCCGTTCGGGGATATTATGCTCTGGTCAATGATATTAGCGATCGCAAACAGGCTGAAATGGCTATCGAAAACCAGCGGAAACTTTTGCGTCAGGTCATTGATGCCATCCCTAGCCTCATTTTTGCCCGCAATCGGGATGGTCATTTCCTGATGGCAAACGAGGCGACAGCCGCGATTCATGGCATCACACCCTATGATCTTATTGGAAATTTAGAACAACAGTTCAATCCATTGATCGACGGCGACTGGACTCAGAAAATGCTGGAGCAAAACCGTCAGGTAATGGATTCAGGGCAGCCCCACTTTATTTCTGAAGAACTGCTAACCACAGTAGAGGGCGATCGCCGATGGTATCAAACCAACATCCTTCCTTACGTAGATGCCCACGGCAATATGCTGGGCATCATCGGCACGTCGATTGACATCACCGAGCGCAAGCAGGCTGAAATCGCCCTCCTGGAACAGCGCAACTTTTTGCAGCAGGTCATTGACGCGATTCCCAATTTTGTTTTTGTTAAAAATCCTGACAGACAGTACGTCCTGGCAAATAAAGCAGTCGCAGCCATTTATGGACAACCCGCCGAAGCATTAGTTGGCAAACAAGATGTTGATTTTAGCAGCAATTATGCCCAGTCAAATCAGCTTCAGGCAAACAACCGCCGAGTGATGGAATCTCTCCAGTCACAAACCAATGCCGATGAATATATTGTGAACTATCAAGGAAAAGGTAGATGGTATCAGACCACCATCAGTCCCTTCCTCGACATGGATGGTACTGTTCGGGGCGTCATTGGCACGTCAGTTGACATTAGCGATCGCAAGCAGATTGAGCAAAACTTGCAGCAATCTCTCCGAGAAAAAGATGTGCTGCTCTCCGAAGTACACCATCGTGTGAAAAATAATCTCCAGGTCATTGTCAGCCTGCTCAACCTGCAAGCCATGCGTATGGATGACCCAGACGTGCAGCACGTACTTGAGCAAAGTGGCGATCGTGTCCATGCCATGGCCCTGGTTCACGAAAAGCTCTATCGCACCCAGCATTTTGAAGGTATCTCCCTCAGCGACTATATCCGCGAGTTTGTGGATCATCTCGCTCAGGGGTATACCGCTGCAGACGGTAGTGTTGACATCCATTACCGCCTAGACCAATCGATTGATTTACCGTTAGCCCAGGCCATTCAATTCAGCCTGATCCTCAACGAACTAGTCACGAATGCCCTAAAGCATGGCTCAGCTTCCCAGTCTGGGCACCAGCATCTTTATGTCGAACTGGCTCGTTCCGAAGAGAGTCATATCGTTCTGCGGATCGGTAACACCGGCCATAGGCTGCCCCATGAATTCTCCCTCAATGCTCCACGGCTGAGCATGGGACTCCAACTGATTCAAGTGCTCGCAGAACAAATCAACGGCGCGATTCATGTAGAATCCAGCTTCCCAGGTTCTCAAAATCCCGGTTCTCAAAATCCCGCGATAGAAGAGCGATCGCCCATTACCTGGTTTACGCTCAGCATTCCCCCGGCATCAGGAAGCCCAAACCCTGATTCTTGCGTGAAACCTGCCAAGTCGTAAAAAAAGATACCGGAAGATAAAGAGCAGCGGGCGCAGCCCGCTGCTCTTTTCCGGGTACTTTATTTTCTGGCAAGTCCCTAATCGTCCTCCACCGAGTTACGAATCCGCTTCAGCAATTCGTCGAACGGTTGCCAGTCGTCCTGAAGGGTAATGGGTTCCCAGATTGCCTCGATTTCGGGACGGATGGGGACAGTATCGGGATTGTGCTGAGCCAGGGCGTGCTTGACGGAGTCTATGCCATGGGGTGAGAGGGATTGGAGCGATCGCCCATATACCCCACGCCACTGCTCCAGTGCATTCTGCACCTCATCCGACACGCCGTCCCCACCTTCATGCGCCAGGGAGGGCAGAATAGCCTGATGATCCTCCAACCAGGCTGGAGTTGCCTGCTGTCGCAGCATCAAAAAGAAGCCGTGATAGGGTGTTCCTACCGATCGCCCCAGTTCGTGCAGCAGGGTCAGGGTTGATGCAATCAAGTCATCCCCAAGGGCGTGGTCATCACCCTGGGCAAACCCCAACTTCTGCATCATGCGCGTCCGGTAAACTGCGCCATAGACCTCGTCAAACCGCGCCAGTCCCGCATCCATATCTTGCTGGGGAATAATATCTTGAAACGGCTCCTGCAGCACCTCTAAATTCAGGCGGCAAATGATGGGCTGGTTCTTGTAACAGTACCGTCTGCCATAGTCGAAGTAGGCAGCGGTAAACACCGGGTCATACTCATTAAGAAATGCATAGGGGCCATAGTCGAAACTTTCCCCCGTAATGGACATATTGTCGGTGTTCAAGACAGCATGGCAAAAGCCCACAGACATCCACTGGGCAGCCAGAGCTGCGACCCGCTCCACCAGTTCGGCATAGAACCGGGCATAGGCATCGTCTCCCCCTTGCAGATGGGGATAGTAAATGGCGATGACGTGCTCGAGAAGCTTTTGGGTGAGATCTGCACGCTTCAGGTAATGGAGCCGTTCAAAGGTGCCGAACCGAATGTGCGAGCGACTGAAGCGGACCATCACAGAAGAACGGGTTGGGGAAGGTTCATCGCCCCGCCATAGGGATTCTCCTGTCTCGATCAGGCTCAAACATCGGGAAGTCAGTACCCCGTATCGGTGCAACGCCTCAGATGCAAGCACTTCACGCACTCCTCCCTTCAGCGTTAGGCGGCCATCTCCCCCCCGCGAATAGGGGGTCGTCCCCGATCCCTTCGTGCCGAAGTCGTAGAGTTCGCCATCGGTGCCGCGTACCTGACCGTAGAGAAACCCCCTCCCGTCTCCCAGGAACGGATTGTACTCCCCAAACTGATAGCCGTGATAGCGCATAGCAAGAAAGGGCGATCGCCCCTCAAATTTGCCAAACGCACTGACGAAGTCATCCTCAGAGACGGCACGGGGATCAAGCCCTAGCCTCCTTAGCACATCATCATTGCGAAATCGCAAGATATGACGGGGAAACTCTGCCACAGAAACACAATCGGAGTAATCCCCACCAAGCGATTCAAAGGCAGGCTCATACGTCAAGCTATTAAACGGATTCGGCATTAGGCTTTAATTGTTAACCATTACTCAGTTCTATCTTAGGCAACTTTCTGCTCTATCTTAGGGATTTGCGGCTAAGAAAAATACCGACGGAGAGGGGCGGCGGGCTACGCCCGCTGCCCCTCTCGAGGCACTTTATTTTCTTTCAAGTCCCCTGAGGCAAATTCCTGCCTCAGCACCTCGACATGCTTGCTTGATGAACCACCCGGTTTAGCAGGTTTAGGCCCGCCCGTATTACATAATGTTGCGAAATTTTATTTCGTATAAAACTATAAACGAATATTGACAATCTTTCAAAAAAATGCATCCTAATATCAGAACCACTAAATTGTTGGCTGTACTGTCTGCTCTGATCGCTGAAATATAATCTCTGCATATTATTAGTGAAAGAGAGAATTGAATTTTCTTTGCTCCAGGAATAGAAAAATTTAAGATGTACCTGGATTCGCTTTTCCTGAGAAAATGTTACACTGTGTAAAAGATCTAAGTGAGTTACACGTAATTTAAGAGATGTTCTTTATAATTGCCGTTTCTATTGGCCTCGTAGCCTGGGCACTGCACCTGATGCAATGCGCCATTGATCGGCGTGAATTTTCTCTAATGCTGGCAGGACTCCTAGTGTCGAGTGCGGCGGCAGGTCTTGTCGGCGTTTACGTTTTGACAAGCAACTGTATCAGCTACATGACGTCGCTCCCACAGTCTGCTGAATATGGAGAGCAAGCGCTGAGCTTTGACGACTGGGAGCAGGAGTATGTCACTACATCAGACCTGGAAAAAATCTATCCGTCCAGATAGCTCCCTGACCAGATTGCTGGAGATGATGCATGTGATGAAATAGCCTCCAGCAGTAGCTTTCGGGCAACCCGCAGGTCACTGCGCCTCGCATCACAATGCTGAAATACCAATCATTGGGAGCATGTTCCTCAGTCGTCTTGTCGATTACTGTGTAAGTGCGAACGCCGTGGATGAGTCGCTCATCCCACTGAACTGCAACGGTTTCATGGCAATACCCCTCTTCTCGCTCATCCAGGCGATCGCTCAACCGCCAGGGCAGTCGGTAGAGGACGCCCTGCACGTGAGCATTGACATCAGCAACAATGTCCAGAACACCGCAGTTTCGCTGCTGCGATCGCCGAAAGAACCCTAGCCGATAGCCATGCAGCACTGCAGGTCCAACAACGTAAGCATACGTTGGTTCTCCAAGCGAGCGCCTTAAATCAACCGGGCACATGCAAGAGCCGTAGGCAAAGTAGTAAAAATTATCGTCTTCCCCAGCTAAAGCTGAGCTAGCGGTCTGTTGGGGCGATCGCCATCCTGGGTTGCCTTGCTTCCGCTCATCAATGAAATATTGTTCAGATGCCATTAACCGTATACTGAGTGCTAAGCATTCAAAATAGCACAAACCCGACGCATTTAGCGGTTGGGCCGACGGCGCTGGAGAAACTCAGGAATATCTAATCCAGGCGCTTTGGGAGTCGTGTCGGTAGCGGATTCAGGGCGCTTGGGCGATGAGAACGACTTGCTGTCGATACCAGCACTCCGCTTCATAGCGGCTGAAGTCACTGAATGAGCTGTTTCTGCGGTAAATCCCGTTGCGATCACTGTAATCCGAATCTCGCCCTGAAGCCGCTCATCAATTACCGCACCAAAAATGATATTGGCATTTGGATCTACGGCTTCGTAAATAATTTCAGCCGCCGCATTGACTTCATGCAGGGTCAGGTCACCACTTCCCGTAATATTAAAGACAACGCCCTGGGCACCATCGATAGACGATTCCAGGAGAGGAGATGAAATGGCGGCAACAGCAGATTCCCGAGCTCGGGATTTGCCAGAACCAACGCCAATGCCCATAAGAGCCGACCCCGCATCTGCCATGACGGCTCGCACGTCAGCAAAATCAACGTTGACCAGTCCGGGTATTGTGATGATGTCAGAGATTCCCTGCACCCCCTGGCGAAGAATATCATCAGCTACTCGAAATGCTTCCTGGACAGGGGTTTGCTCAGAAATCACAGACAGCAACTTATCGTTGGGAATAACAATAAGAGTATCTACACGAGTTTGGAGAGCCTCGATTCCTTCTTCCGCCTGGGTCATTCGCCGCCGTCCTTCAAAGGTGAACGGGCGCGTCATTACGCCAACGGTTAAAGCCCCTACCTCCTTAGCGACTTCAGCTACAACGGGGGCTCCGCCTGTTCCTGTTCCACCACCCATGCCAGCGGTGATGAAGACTAAATCCGAACCTTCGAGGGCAGATGCAAGTTCATCCCGAGATTCTTCCGCTGCTTTTTGACCAATGGCAGGATTTCCCCCTGCACCTAGCCCGCGAGTGAGCTTCTGACCAATTTGTAAACAGTTGCTAGAGGCTGAATTTTCGAGAGCCTGGGCATCTGTGTTGACAGACCAAAATTCAACACCAGCGACATCTCCCGCAATCATTCGGTTAACTGCGTTACAGCCACCTCCGCCAACGCCGATAACTTTTATTTTGGCTACACTGTCTGACACGATTCGTTCACCCTTTGCTGCTAATTGTGTTGTGCCCTCGTTGTTCGCTTGCCCCAAGTGTAGCCCAGAGTTCATAAAAGAATTTGACGTATTCGCAGTATTCATTAGAAGTGAAAAAGACGATTGGTGAGAGTAGGGTAGAAACTTGCTTACATAAACCTGTTTACTCGTAGATGCTTGGCTGTACTGGTAGCGTTGCCCTACTCGCGTTACATGGTGATTGTGAGCGATTGATTTTGAGCCATGAGTTATGCGCAATTGGTTGTATGCAATTGGTTGTACGCAATCAATAATTTGCGACGCTCTAGCCAGAAATCCTTCCCATACATTACGGTATGGTATGCAACTTTTGTTCACTATAGGGTAAGTTGCTTCAAAAACCAATATTGTGCATGGACACTCCATGGAACTATCGTTTTGTGGCTAGAGCAAAGTCTTTATCCTTTGTTTCACGTTGTTTAGTGAGTTTATGAACTATCCGACTCCTCTGGTTTCCTGTCCCGAGTTGGCCAGCTATCTGAATGATTCTACGATTGCGATCGCCGACTGTCGGTTTTCTTTGACGGCTCCTGACGCTGGACGTCGGCAATATGCGTCGGGCCATATCCCTGGCGCATTTTACCTCGATTTGAACCAAGACCTGTCTAGCCCACTGCAATCCCACGGGGGACGACATCCGTTACCTGATTTAGAGGCGTTATCCCAAACCCTAAGCATAATGGGTATCACCCTGGGCGCAACCTATGTGGTTGCCTATGATGACGCTCGGTTTGCGTTTGCCTCTCGGCTATGGTGGCTATTGCGCTATTTAGGCCATGACCGGGTGGCGGTACTGGATGGGGGGTTTCAGGCGTGGCAGGCAGCGGGGTTACCTGTCACCCAGGATGTGCCATCAGCCCAAGACGGACACTTTGATCCCCAGGTGCGATCGCCCCTTGCCGTCACCATTGATGATGTGAAGGCAAGAAGCCAACGGCCCGGTGTGGTTCTAGTCGATGCCAGAGAGGGCGATCGCTATCGCGGCGAGCGAGAGCCTATTGATCCCATCGCCGGACACATTCCTGGAGCGGTGAACATAGTTTGGAAACATGTGACCAATGACCAGGGAATCGCGCACTCACCTGAAGCGTTGCGATCGCACTGGCAGCCCTATGCAGATGCAGATGAAATCATCGTCTACTGCGGCTCAGGAGTAACGGCTTGCGTAAACTTGCTGGCGCTGGAATTGGCGGGTATCACGACAGGTAAGCTCTATCCGGGAAGCTGGAGTGACTGGTGCTCTTATCTAGTAGAGCGCCAGCCATCGACATAAAGACCGCATTGATCGGGTGGTTATAATTGATCGGGTGACTATATCGGTAATGCAGAATCAGTAATGCACACGACTTGGCAAAGTTCTCAAAGCCCAAAGGCGGCGCACGACGTGCGCCGCCTTTGGGCTTTTTAGGAGGTAGCCACAACGGATTTAGTCACGACTTGGCAAGTTTCCCGCAAAAATAGGGGTTTGGGGCGCGCGGAGCGCGCCCCAAACCCCTATTTTTGCGTTGTGAATTTGAGAACTTTGCCAGGTCGTGTTTAGTAGTATTCTTCTAGTCGTTCGCCAAGCGAACGGTTCTTGCTAGAGCGTATTTTTTCTAAGTTTCTATGACTAAATCGACATCTCAACGGTGCCCTGTTGCATTGACTATTGCAGGTTCCGACAGTGGCGGGGGAGCAGGCATTCAGGCTGATCTGCGCACTTTCTCATTCCATAAAGTTCACGGAACCAGTGCTCTAACGTGCATTACGGCGCAAAATACCCTGGGCGTCAACCGGGTCGATGCGCTTCTTCCAGAGTCTGTCGTGGCACAGATTGAGGCGGTAGTCACTGACATTGGGGTGCAAGCAGCAAAGACCGGGATGCTGCTGAATCAGGACATTATTTCAGCCGTTGCGCAGCAGGTTCAGGCGCATGAAATTTCAATGCTGGTGGTTGATCCGGTGATGGTATCCCGATCGGGGGCGCAGTTAATTGACGATGCGGCGATCGCCACTCTCACCCACGCATTGGTTCCCCTCGCCCTTGTGCTCACTCCCAACCGTTACGAGGCTCAAATCCTCGGCAACATGGAGATTCACACCCTGGATGACATGAAAGCGGCAGCGAAGGTGATTCATGCTTTAGGAAGCAAGGCTGTCATGGTCAAAGGGGGCGGAATGCCAGGAGAGTTAAAGGGAGTCGATGTTTACTGGGATGGCGATCGCCTGGATATTCTCAAAACGGCGTGTGTGGAGACGCCCCATACCCACGGGACAGGCTGCACGCTGTCAGCGGCGATCGCTGCCAACCTTGCTCTCGGCTGTGATTCCTTTGCTGCGGTCACAGCAGCTAAAGACTATGTCACCCATGCCATCCAGCACAGCCTATCCATCGGCAGCGGACAAGGCCCAGTGGGGCATTTCTTCCCGCTCATCCGCTGAATTGCCAATGGGCTGAGAGCTCAGGGGAGCCACTTTCTCCACTTACGCAGCCATTTTCATTTTGGGAAACTTCGCGCTCTACAGGCGCTCACTTGTACAAATGTCGGGGGC
>CAYXJG010000114.1:0-13755 GCA_964465285.1 uncultured bacterium | reverse complement strand
GATCGACACTGTCAGTAAACTCAGAATTTTCCAGGTAGTAAGCTTGCTGGCCACGGTTCATGGAACCCACATAGGTTTTTGCTTCAGACTGCTTGGCTTTGTTGGCCTGATTCAAGAAGGAAGGTAGAGCGATCGCAGACAGGATACCGATGATGATGATCACAACCAGCAGTTCAATCAGGGTGAAACCTTCGTTTTCACGCTTGGTCACAAAGTGCTGGAGGAATTTTGCTTTCAGATCTGTTTTCATGGAATTGTTTCTCCTTTAAGAGTTGTGGGATACTGGATTTCTAACTCCTGGATATAACTTGCCCAACTTTTTTCATTTAGCGATCACTCTCCTTTTTTTTTTGACACGGCGAGTTTAAGTACATACTGAGATATCCCAGAAAAAATCTGCAATTGGTGCTTTAGCTGCATGGGCCTTGCAGAGACAGCTTCACCCCTTAGGAATTATTTAACTTCTTTGGATATCAACGATGCAGGTTGCGTAATTTCTCGAAGAGAGTCCGTTTACTGAGTCACGATCAATGTGATTGACTACGCAGCGCAGACCTATGGCAACTCCCTCTGATCAGCATGATTCATCGGGGGCGATGCCGTGCGATCGCAACTGCTCTGCCAACCGTTCGGCTCGCTGATGCTCCTGCTCTGCGACTCTTGCGGGGTAGGTATAGCAATCCGCAGTTAGGTCAGCATCCTTCCGGTTCTAGAACCTCTGGCATGGCAAGCATTCTATTTATCCTTCTGCCTTTCGCTATACCAACGGCCCTTCTGGAGTCACGTAGCGCAATGTACCGTCATCAACGCTCAACGTGAGATGGTCTGGGTCATGGATACAGTCCTCTTGCGCAAGCAGGTCATCATGGAATCGGTGAACGACCCGCGCAAAAACATTTGTTCAGATTGAGCATTCGCGGCATCGCCGCGCTGCCCTAGCAACAGGTGGCTCAAGTTATTTAATTCTCGTTCCTTAGGCGGTTATCAGAAGTGCATCAGAATGTCATTCCGGCTGGGTGCGCCCAAGTGAATTGCGCGGTGGGTTGGGTCAGTGGAATGGGCGATCGCCCCTCTCATTTCATCCCCAGAACTATTAGCCTCAGAGGAAAGACGGCTGCCGGATTCTGACGCAGCCATTCCCGCTGGCTTCACTATGGTTCTCAGCAACACGTCCTGCTCATCGCGCAGGCTATCCAGGTCGCTCCCCCAGTGGAGAATAGCAAACCATGTGACCCCACCATCATCCCGAGGCATCGACCCTGCCAGGGTACTCACCGTTGCCAGGGTTCCAGTTTTGACGGCTGCCTCTGGAGGTAAATCCCGGTTTTGAATAGTGCCCGCGTCAATGCCAGCAACAGGGAGGACATCGGCAACAGAATAGCCTGATCGCTTCAGTTGCCCATCGATCGCCATGAGCATTGCACAGGCTGCCCGTGCAGAAATGCGGTTCTCCACGCCTAAACCGGAACCGTTGACGATCTGAATTTCGACATCGGGGGTGCCCGTGAGTTGGGTGATGCGGTCTACGATGGCATCTGCCCCACCCAGATGACGTGCCAGTGCATCCGCCATGAAGTTGTTGCTGTAGATATTCATTTGTCTCAGCAGGTCGATTAGGGGGACAGAACGATGGCGAATCAGGGGTCGAAAGTCGTCGCTGCCGACGGGCAAGGAAGAAACCACCGACGATGGAGGAGGGGGCGATGTCTCTTGCACGGTGATACCATCAGCCCCTCTATTCAAGAGAATGCCGTTGCTGGTCAGTAGGTCTCCGAGAGTGTTGCCAACGGCGGTAACATTGTCCGACAAATTCTGAGGGGGGGGGAAGATTGCCCCAACGTCGTCACTCACGCCCCTCGCTAGGGATGCAGATGGCGAGATGACCTGAACACGGCCTTGAATAGCGACGGAGGGCCGAGGCGTATTGGTAGCCATCTCAGCAAACTGCTGCTGAGCCTCATCGGGCCACAGGTCAGCATTCATTCCTCGCTGCAACAAAAGAGCGGACACCTCTGGATCTTCCTTGAAATTCATGGCGAAGGAGCCCGTGATGATGAGATCGCCAGTAACGCTTTGGATGCCCGCTGCGTTGAGAGCGTTGCCGAGGGCGATCGCCTCTTCCCACACAAAAAAGGGGTCGCCGCCACCCTGTACCATTAAGTCCCCTTGCAGCACTCCGTCCTCCACAGTGCCGCGATAGTACACCAACGTTTCAAATGAATGGTCAACTCCCCAGGTATCGAGTGCTGCTAAGGTCGTGGCTATCTTCGTCAAGGAAGCGGCAGGCAATGGCGTCGTGCCTTCGTGCTGAGCCAGGATATGACGGCCCGACTGAAACCAAACTCCCTGCTGGTCAATGAGGAGTCCCTGGGATTCTAGGGTTTGAATGTGGGCGTTGAGGGCGCTGACGGTTGTGTGATCGGGCGCATAGCGAGGCGCGATTAAGTCTGCTGCTGTGGTCTGCTGAACCCAGGGTGATAGGTTCGCTGCCGACAGCAGTTGAGTTTCAGGGGCATAGGGCCAAATAGCCAGCAGCCATGAACTCACCAGGTCAAACACAATGGATGGCTCTCCTGAATGCTTTCAAACCAGATAGTACGCGCAAATGGATTCTCCTGCAATTGGGGATATGGTGTTTTGGGGGTGATTGGGGGATGGGCGAGATGCTATTCAAGATGAAGGGATATCCGCAGATTAAGCAGATGATCGCAGATCAGGAATGATTCAGAGGTGCGTTAGCGGGTGGAAACGGCGTGCTTTATTTCTCCTCTGTGGGGGTCGGTATCTACGGTTTTCGCATTTTTATCTGCGTAATCTGCGACATCTGTGGATCAGGGCTAGATTCACGACGATACAATGGAGTTTAGGGACTTGCAAGAAAATAAAGCACCCAGAAATAAAGCACCCAGAAAAGAGCGGCGAGTTGCGCTCGCCGCCTTTCTCCTCCGGCAGCTTTATTTAGCCGCAGATCCCTTAATTCTTTTAGTTCTTTTAGCGAGTTTCCTGCGTGGCTCAGTCTGATTCCACTCTTGTATTACGTCGCTTGCCCATTGTTGTCGGGGCGATCGCCGGAATATTGCTCATGGTGAACCGGCTGCTTACACCTACCTTGACGGATTCTCAGGCGAGGTCGGATGCGCTTGGCGTGATTTTGAGTGCTTTGCTTATTCTAACGGGTTTGCTGTGGCAGCAGGTGCAGCCTAAGTCCCCGGAGTCAGTCACGTTGATTGGAGATGAGGGCTTTGAGCTAGCGGAGGATTTGCCGGAAGCAGTGAAGACGGAGCTGGCCTGGGTATCCCATTTGCTGCTGACCAATACCGTGACGAAATCTGTGGTGGTCTGGTGGGGCGATCGCACGCTGCTGCGTCGGGGCATCCTGGGGCCAAATTCCACAGTGACGCCGGGGGCTATCCTTCAACGGGTGATGGATAAGCAAAGGCCGGTGTATTTGGTCAGCCTTAAGCTCTATCCAGGGCGGGTAGAGTTCGACTATTTGCCAGAGAATACCCAGGGAGTCATTTGCCAGCCTATGGGCGATCGCGGTGCCCTGATTTTGGGTGCCAATGCTCCCCGCAGCTACACGAAGCAGGATGAAAATTGGATTGCGGGTCTTGCTGACAAGCTCACCAACACCCTTGGGGAAAAGCATAGGGTAGAAGGATAAGGGCAGAGGGGTAAGGGCTGTCGCCAGGCGTCTAGCATCTTGCTGGGAGCCTGACTTGGCAAAGTTCCCAAGTCCCTGTTTTTTCTTGAAACTTGCCAAGTCGTGTGGGAGCACTGGTAGTCCTTCAGATGTAAGGATATTTGGGCGGGCGGGCGCAGCCCGCCCGCCCAAATATCCTTATCGATATATCACGACCCATCGTTCAGTGATGGTTATCATTCAGTGATGGCGGCTTTGAGGCTGCGGCAGAAGGTGCCAATGGACTTGAGCCCTTCACTAGGACTGCCTTCGGCAAGGCGCTTGACAAAGGCGCTGCCCACAATCACCGCATCGGCTCCCCATTCCATCACCTGGTGGGCATGGCCGGGCTGGGAGATGCCGAAGCCTACACCGATGGGTTTGTCGGTGACGCTGTGCAGTTCCATGAGCAAATCCTGCACCCGGTTGCCAAGGGCTGTTCGCATCCCTGTGACCCCTGTCACACTGACCAGATAGATAAATCCTTCAGACTGGAGGGCGATCGCCTTGATGCGCTCTTTGGGACTGGTGGGAGCTACGAGGAGGGTCAGTTCAATGCCGTATTCCTGGGCAGGTTGGAGCAGATTTTCAGCTTCTTCCAGGGGCAAATCGGGCACGACCAACCCGTTGACTCCGGCATTGGCAAGCTCTTTCAAAAAGGTGTCTATGCTCTTATTAAGAATGGGATTGTAGTAGCTGAAGAGAATAATAGGTGTGGTCAGTTCAGGACGGGTTGCTTTCACGATGTCGAGTACCGCTTCTAACCGGGTGCCCCGAGAGAGCGATCGCGTAGACGCTGCCTGAATGACCGGGCCATCGGCTAGGGGATCAGAATAGGGCACCCCCAACTCGATTACATCGGCTCCGTTTTGGTTCAGCACTTTCAATGCCTGGGCAGTGGTCTCCAGGTCTGGGTCGCCCGCTGTGATGTAAGGAATTAGTGCGCACTGACCGCGATCGCGTAGGGCGTGAATACATCCTGAAACTGACTGTTGGCTCAACGGCTCTCTCCATCTAGATGCTTCAAGGGGTGTTGTATGGGGCGAAGGAACAAGAACTCATTCGTCTATACCCTGTCTCTGTTAGGAGCTGGGGTTTTCCCGTGGGAAAACCCCAGCTCCTAACACGACTTGGCAAGTTTCACAAAAGAAAGGGGTTTGTGGCGCGCGGAGCGCGCCACAAACCCCTTTTTTTCGTTGTGAATTTGAGAACTCTGCCAAGTCGTGTTCTTAACATGGTTTGGGTTTAGCTGAACTAGATGCTATGGGGGCGGCACGGCATCGCCACACTGCCCCGATAGCATTAGATTCTATTTCATTCGTGAGCCGAAGGGAACACATACACCCTCTAACCAGCAATGCTCATTTTGGGAAACTTCGCGCCCTATAGGCGCTCACTTGTCTATGTTTTACGACTTGGCAAAGTTCTCAAATTCACAGCGCAAGAATAGAGGGTTGGGGCGCGCCCCAACCCTCTATTCTTGCGTGAAACTTGCCAAGTCGTATCAGCAAGTTCTGAGTGACACCTGGATGGATGAAAGGCTCACTAGATAGTGACTTCAAGGCGTTCTAGCAGACGCTCAAACCGGGTTGTGGCGATCGCCCCTTCTGCCTCGTCTGGTGTAGGGCCTCCATTCCCGCTAGCCGCCCTCGATGTAGAATCATCTGCACGATATCCCAACTGCTTAACTGTTCCTCGTAATCGATGGGAGAGCAGAATTGCCAACGCTTTGTAAAAGCGGGAAGCAAAGCTTTCATCATCAATCAGCTTTTGCGCCAACTTTTCCCGCGAAATAGCCAGGACGAGGGAATTCTCCATCGTTTTCACGGTCGCAGAGGGTGGTCGGGCATCGACAAAAGACATCTCGCCAACGACTTCACCACTATAGAGTCGTGCTAGTTCACGCTCACCCATTGCAGCGATAGAGACGACTAGTGTGCCGTCCAGCATGATGTAGAGCGTGTCTACAGCCTTCCCTTCGTGAATCAAGATAGTCCCTGATGAAATTTCGCGCTTGTCACCCGCCTCAACGAGCCAGTCAATGTCGCGATCGCTCAGTTCGTTTAGAAAAACTAATACGTTGTGCATGGTTAATGTTTGTGGTGAAAGACATAGCGAGCTGCGCTGAGAACTCATCCGAATACCCTGTCTCGGTTTTGGATTCCAGAAACTCTGGCAAGTTCTCGGATAAGCACGGGATAAGCACGAAGGAACTCGGATTTAGTGAGATGCACCTGTGCAGGGCAACACAGCAATTCCGCGACGCCCCAACAAAAATGGGTTCAAGTATTTAATTCTACGTGAGTTCGACAAGTCCTCAGGACTTCGTTTCACATCCACCCCGCGAGTAATACCAATGTTTGATTTTGGATTTTCGATTTTGGGTTGACAAACTCATAGTGGACATAGGCTACAGGTTAGCTATCTGTAGTTCTACTTTCAAGAATTGGTGTAAACTGCGGGCTAGCTGTCAAGTCCACTCAACGTGGACTCAATCGCTCAAATCCTGATAGGACAATGCGTTAACCCATTGAAATGGGTTTTCTCCATTAGCCCGCAATTCATTTGCGGGCGGGGCTGACGAGGGATTCTGGAGCGTCATCGAATTCACGTTAATTCTCGTTCCTTACGTTTGACTTTGAGGCACCCTGAACGTTAATCACAATCATGCAGCAATGTCACAGCGTGGCGTGCGTTGGTGGCAGCAGTAGCGTAGATACCTGCGCTCCATGTCTCCTGCTAATGGCTTAACACGATCGTAAGCTGCTCCATAAACCTTTTTCAGTTCTCCACCTGGTAGCTCGCCAAGTAAACTCTGAATCGTTGCCTGGTGATCCGCCAACTCTAGAAATCCGAGTCATTCCTTCCAGAATTGCCCCAGATTTCCAGATGTAACGTTGCTCCATGAAGCCAGGCATGTTGCTTTATGAGGCAATTCTCGCAAACTCACCCTCTCACAACAGGACACATTATTTTTCTTCACACAAATCTCTCGAAGTCATCCGATGAGATAAGTATTCAATAAAGTGGGTTGGCAAAAATTGACTATAAGTACGTTTTACACTCCGTTACACACACGACTTGGCAAAGTTCTCAAATTCACAACGCAAAAATAGGGGTTTGGGGCGCGCCCCAAACCCCTATTTTTGCGTGAAACTTGCCAAGTCGTGTACACGCTTATCCGGATAAATATGGAGGATTTTGCCTCCTGAGAAACCAATAGAAACGACAATTAAATAAAACCCAACTTTACCGGGGCGGCGCGACATCGCCGCGCCGCCCCAACAAATCCGCGCGCGCTCGACCAACTCAACCCCAGGCGCTAAAGTTTGATGCCGCGAATTGAAAAATCGAGGAGTTGAATGGGGTGGCGAATGGGAAGCTGGTCATCTCTTCCGTCCATGTGCTTCTGGATTTGGAGGGCACAACCGGGGTTAGGCGATGCGACGAGACTTGCTCCTGTGCGGATCAAGTTGTCCACTTTTTGCTGTCCCAGTTCATTACCGACTTCTGGCTGGAGCATGTTGTAGACCCCGGCACTACCGCAGCACAGTGCGGCGTCCACAGGTTCGCGCAGTTCAACCCCTGGAATTTGCTTCAGCAGTTGCCGGGGCTGGAGGCTGATTTTTTGTCCATGGAGCAGATGGCAGGCATCTTGGTAGACGATTTTGAGGGGTTCATCTGTTAAGGGAGTCAAGGGAGCCGTAAGTCCAACGGCAGCAAGAAATTCCTGCACATCCCGCACGCTTTCCGAAAAGGCGATCGCCCGTTTCTGATAGGCATCATCATGGCGCAGAATGTGCCCGTATTCTTTCAGGGTGTGACCACAGCCCGCTGCATTGATAATCACGGCATCCACATCGGTGCCCTCGAAGCTGTCAATCATCTGTCGAGCGAGAGTTTGGGCTTGCGCCTCCTGTCCCTGGTGGCTGGGCAGGGCAGAACAGCAGCCTTGGGATTTGGGAATCACCACCTCACAGCCGTTTGCCGTCAGCACGCGCACCGTGGCTTCGTTGATGTTGGGGAAAAAGAGCCGCTGCACACAGCCCAGCACCATGCCCACCCGATACCGTTTCTTGCCCACCGCAGGGACCACCGTGGGGAGGGAATCGCTGAAAGATTCTTTCGATAAGGGAGGCAATAAAGATTCCATCGCCGCGAGGCGGGGAGACAGGCGATCTAGGAGCCCCGTGGCGCGAATGGCGGATTGCAGCCCGAGCTTCTGATACACAAACAGGGGAAGCAGTAACGGTCGCAGTCGATTGGGATAGGGGAAGAGAGAGAAGATGAGTTGGCGGAAGAGGCGATCGCCCAATGTTCGAGGCTGGGTTCGTTCCACCTGGGGACGGGTGGCAGCAATCAGCTTGTCATATTGCACCCCAGATGGACAGGCTGTGACGCAGGCGAGACATCCCAGGCAGGTGTCGAAATGCTGAGAAACGGATTCTGAAAAGGGAATGTCCTGTTCATTGATACCGTCCATCAGGTAAATGCGGCCTCGGGGGGAATCCATTTCGGTGCCCAGCACCCGGTAGCTGGGGCAGGTGGCGAGACAAAACCCGCAGTGGACGCAGGCGTCGATCAGTTCCGGTGAGGGCGGGTCTTGGGCATCGAATCCTGGAAACGGCGGCGGCGCGCCCTGAGGGGGCTGTGGATTAGCGTTGGGAACGGGAGGGGAAAGCGGTGTTTTTTCAGAAACCATGAGCGATTGTTATTGGGGATTTTGGATTTTGGATTTTGGATTTTGGATTTGCGACTTGTGGGGGTGAAGCTTTGGCAAGCAATATGGGGATTTTGGATTTTGGATTTTGGATTAACCTGTGGGGGTGAAGCTTTGGCAAACAATATTGGGGAGTTCGGAGGCGATGTCTAGATGCTTTGCTCCTACTCAATATTTCGCTCCTATTAATATCTAGGCTCATGAGTGCTGGGCGCGTTAAATGCCTCCAACAAAACGGGCGGGATTGAGGAGATGATGTGGGTCGAATTGCTGTTTGATTCTCTGCATCACAGACAGGGCATTGCCGGGATAGCCCCAAACATCGATTTGCTGTTTCCAATCGGGGGGCGCGTCTAGCACCGTGAGGAAGCCGCTGTGGGACTCGCACCACCGTCGCAGCCGTAGAACGGATTGAGGGGCGATCGCCCCACCCTCAAAACGAACCATCCCCAGACCGCTGCTGGCGTGAATCTGGGCGATCGCCTCAACGGGCAGCATCTCCGGCAGCCTTGCTAGGGTCGCCGCTGCCTGATTGGGCAGTACTCCCATTTTGCAAGTAATGGGGACATCCGTGGGGGCATTGTCCATTTGTTCTCGCAATTGTTTCCATAGGGCGGTTTCCGGCTCTCCCTCTAAGCAGTCCGCTGGAGTGGATTGGGATGCAGCAAGGCTCATCATCTGCTGCACCTGCTGGTCAACGCTGACGGCAATACTTTGAAATTGCACCAGGAGTCCCAAAGGAGTGCTCGATTGAGTACTTGACTCACGTCTCAGCCCCAGAGCGCAGACCAGCGAGGTGGAGAGCAGGTCAAACCGCTGGGGCGTCAGGGAGGATGACAGGACGGTCGCGGCAAGGGACTGGATGGCGTCGGCGTCCCCAGTTAGTACAACAGCTTTGGAGGCTTCTGCCTGGGGATAAACCCGAAAGGTGCATTGGCTGAGGATGCCCGCCGTGCCGTAGGAGCCTGTCATCAGCTTCATCAGGTCATAGCCTGCCACATTTTTCACCACGCGCCCCCCCGCTTTGGCAAGGGTGCCGTCTGCTCGCACAAAGGAGATGCCGATGAGCATGTCGCGTACGCTGCCGTAGCGCTGGCGCAGGGAACCTGTGTTGCCTGTGGCGATGATGCCGCCGAGGGTTGCCCGGTCGGGATAGGCGGGGTCGATGCCGAGTTGCTGGTTGGCATGTTGGAGGGCGTGGGCGATCGCCCCAACAGGTGCCCCCGCTTCCGCAGTGATGGTGAGGTCGCCAATGGCATGGTCAATGATCTGGGTGAGGCGTGAGGTGCTGACCAAGACCTGAACAGGATGCGCCAGTCCCCCCCAGCAGAGCTTGCTGCCGCTGCCCACGGGCATCATCGCCCAGCGATTTGTATGGGCACAGGCGACGGCTTCAGCTAGCTCATCCTGAGTGGTGGGGTAGAGGATGCAAGCGGGTTGGGTTTCCGGAGAGAGGGGAGGGGCGATCGCCCGTGATACCTGGCCTTGAAGTGTGGTGTTAGTGTCTTCGAAGGGCGTGACGGCATCGGCACCCAAAAGGTCTTGAAATTGCTGGGTAATTGTCAAGGGCGTGGACGAGCGTTCGGTAACTGTCATGAATGAGCGCGAATGAAACTTCGATTGGCAAGAGAAGCTCGGTTAGCATTAAGGCTCCTTCCTTCAAACTTTATCAGGCAACCGCATCGTTAACGGCGACAGCAATTCTCATTATGGACATTTAGGGAGCAAAAAGGTCGCCTGAGGCGACCTTTTTGCTCCCTAAATGTCTACCAGTGAGCGCCCTACGGGCGCAAAGCTTCCTAAAATGAGAATTGCTGCTTGATCTACGCTTCTAACACGACTTGGCAAGTTTCATGCAAAATAGGGGTTTGGGGCGCGCTCTGCGCGCCCCAAACCCCTATTTTGCGTTGTGAATTTGAGAACTTTGCTAAGTCGTATTTCTAACTCCACTCGACGATTTATAACGAGAGTCGTGGGGGCGATCGCCCTGACGCTGATCTGTTGGGCATTGAATACAGCCGTTTTGCCAACAGCGGGTGTTGCTCAAAATGCCAACTCATTACGGACAGCCCCGGTGGTTTTGGATGGGCAAACGCTATTTGAAGTTGCGAATACGGGACAGGTTTCCGCAGAGGTACGGGCAGATGAGATTTCTGAGAAACTGGCAGAGGCAAGAGATGGCGATGCATTGACCATTTCACGAACTGATCGCACCCTCTTTTTAATCGAGGATTTGACAGGTAACGGCAGTGGACTTGTTAGCAGTGATGAGGAGGACATCATTAGTGAGGAACTGCTGACCGTTGAAAAAACCGATGTCCAAGCCTACAACCGAACCCACGAGGCAACACTTTCAGCGGAAGACCTGGCAGATCAATGGACGACGGAAATCGAGCTCGCCCTGGAACGGGCACGGGAAGAGCGGAGCCTCGCGTTTCTCCAACGGGCGTTGCTGTTGACCTTGGCGGCGGTAACGATTGCGGCGATCGCCCACTGGTGGCTGCGACGCATTCAGCGGCAAGTGCAAAAGCACCCCTGGCAAGCCCTCCAGCGCCTGATGAAACCTTCTGATTCATCAGGCGATACCCAGCTTCGGACATCCCTAATCCGAATTCTAGGCGGCATTGCCCTGATTCTTGCGCGCATCGCTACTTGGTGCGCAGCCATCGTATATGTCATCTTTCTGTTTCCGCAGACCCGAGAAAGCATGTATGAGGTGTTCCGTGCGGTGACTGACAGCCTATTCTCACCCATGCTTCCCTTGGGGGGACGGTCTTACTCAGTTACAGATCTATTCATTCTCATCGCTGCGTTTTTTGGGGTGTTTTTAGGGGCAACGGTGGTCGCCAATGTGTTGCGATCGCGCATTCTCAACATTGCAGGCATTAGCACAGGGTCTCAAGAGGCGATCGCCTCCCTGACCCGATATACGCTGGTGGCCCTGGGTTCCCTGGTAGTGTTGCAAGTGTGGGGACTTGACCTCAGCTCCCTCACCCTGCTCGCCAGTGCGTTGGGGGTGGGTATTGGTTTCGGCTTTCAGAATATTGCCAAGGATTTCGGAAGTGGACTGATCCTGTTATTTGAACGACCCGTCCAGGTAGGAGATTTTGTTGAAGTGGGTGAATTTCAGGGCACCGTTGATCGCATCAGGGCTCGCAGCACCAGCATCAAAACCCTGGATCAGGTATCCATTATCGTCCCCAATTCCTATTTTCTAGAAAACCAGGTGATCAACTGGAGCCACGAAAACCCCCTTTCCCGCATTGCCATTCCGGTGGGAGTGTCCTATTCCTCTGACCCGGAGCATGTGCGAAAAATCTTGATTCAGTCAGCGACCGCTCATTCCGGGGTGGTGCGCTTGCCCAAGCCCCAGGTATTCTTCAATGGCTTTGGGGACAGTTCCCTGGATTTTCTACTGCTGGTCTGGATTGTAGAACCCAATCGCCAGCCCTCCATCCGGAGTGATCTCTATTTCCAGATCTTTACTCTTTTCAAGCAAGAAGGCATTGAAATTCCCTTTCCCCAGCGAGACTTGCACGTGCGGTCGGGGCATCTTCCCGTCAGCCTCAAGGGCAATGCCCATTCTTCGGTGAGCGAGGCGTTGCTTGATTCAGGCGATGTTAATGGAGACCATTCAGATTAACACCAGTTCACCCAATGGGATGAAGTATTTGAAGTGCCCAGCGTCCATAGTGTAACCATCTAGTAGCGTGTCAGTGCTTGACTTGCAGACTCAGTGCCTTGACACAATTAAAGCCAGATATAGACCCCTGCGATGTATGCGCAGTATGTAGCGTGGGGGCTCATGTGTTTGATCGTTAAGTGTGCTTACCTATTCATTGTGCTCGCCTATTGATTGTGTTCGCCTCATTGTGCTCACCGATGTAACTGCTTTCGACCACTGACCTCTAGACACTGAGATTTCGACGAATGTAAACCCATGACATCATCACCTTCTACCCCCACCAATCCACGGGATGACTCCAGCAGTTCCGGACAGGACAGCCGCATTGGGCGATCGCCCCAGCCTCGACGAAGCTGGCTGTGGGTACTCTTGGCTGCCTTAGTGCTAGGCGGGGGTGGCTTTTTCCTTTGGCGATCGCTCTTCTCTGGCGGCCCACCCCAGGGGCCTATGATGTCTGGCGGCTCTATCCCCGTCACCCTCGACACCCTGGAGCAAGAAACTGTCGAAATCAGCTCTGGCTTTGTGGGAGCCCTGGACGCCCAGCAGGGCATCATCCTCAAGCCAGAAATTAACGGTCAGATTACCCGCATTTACGTGTCTCCAGGGGCAACGGTCGCGGCAGGCGACCCGATTCTGGAAATCAGTCCCGACCGCAGCCGAGCCGAACTGAATGCAGCTCAGGCAAACATCAGCGTCTATCGGGCGTTGTTGAACAATGCCCAGGCTCAGGTGAGCGCTGCCCGCGCTGACCTGGTGAGTGCCGAGGCGGAAGTAGAGTTGCAGAACGAAGAGCGGCGTCGGGCAGAATATCTGGTGGCAGAAGGTGCCCAGTCCGAGCAGGCCCTAGACGTGGTGCGGCGAGATCAGGACGCGGCGATCGCTGCCCTAGACGCCGCCCAGGATCAGGTTCGCGCTGCTGAAGCCGCCGAGTCAGAGGCCCAAGCCTCCCTCAACCAGGCGATCGCCCAAGCCGACGCCGTTCAAGAAGACTTTCAAGACACTCAAGTCACTGCCCCCATTGATGGCATGGTCGGCAATCTGCCCATCAAGCTGGGAGACTACGTAGAAGTCGGGGACGAGCTAACCACTATCACCCAAAACCAGACCCTTGATTTAGAACTTGCCGTCCCCATCGAGCGCCAAGACGACCTCCGCATCGGCCTCCCCGTAGAACTCCGCCGCTTCTCCGGCGATGACTTGATCGTAACTGGACGCATCAGCTTCATCTCCCCCCAGGTGAACGCTACCACTCAATCCATCCTGACGAAGGCCACCTTCCAAAATTCCACAGGCCAGTTGCAGGACGACCAGCGAGTCGAAGCCCGCATCATCTGGGACGAGCAACCCGGCGTCCTCGTCCCCACCTCCGCCGTGTCCCGCCTGGGAGGACAGACCTTCATCTTCGTCGCGGAACGCCAACCCGACGCCGCCGAAGGAGAACCCCAATGGCTCGCCCTCCAGCGCCTCGTCACCCTCGGAGACCTCCAGGGCAATTTTTATCAAGTGACTGAGGGACTCGAACCCGGTGAGACTATCGTCACTACCGGAATTCTAAACCTCTCTGACGAAGCCCCCATCCAACCCCAAGACGACGCCCAAGCCGCCACGTCATCCACCCCCAATCCTTAGGCACCCGTAACGAAGAAATTATCCCCACTCCCCACTTCC
>CAYXJG010000113.1:2210-13792 GCA_964465285.1 uncultured bacterium | reverse complement strand
AGCCGATGAGCGAGTCCAGGATTTTCGCGTGGTGTGTCCCACTGAGGCGATCGCCGACCCCCACCTTTTCACCACTGATGATGACACCCTTACCTATTACTGCTGCTATCTCATCACCAATGCCCAGGATTTCAGCCCTACCCTAGCACGGGCGATCGCCCAAGGGGGTGCCATGCCGTCTGTCCGGGTGCGGCTGCTGTTAGAGCAAACCCTTCAGGCTCTGGCATTTCTGCACCAGCAAACATATCTGCTGCCGTCTGGACAGGTGCAAGCCGGGATAAGTCACGGAAATCTGTCCCTTGAAAGCCTCCTGCTGGTGAGTCATCGTAACCAGACCTTTGCATACCTGACAGATTTGGCCCTTTGGGAAGGGTGTTTTGTTTCGCCCACTCAATCCCTGCCGGAGGTAACGACTAAGGCTCCTACGATCGCAGAGGATTTGAAGCAGGTAGGGTTAGTGGGGCTATCCCTGCTGAATGGAACGGTGGTCACTGAGCCGCCCGCTTCGCCAGACGATCCCCTCTGGCCTCAGGTTGACCCCGAACTAGGGCAATTTATTCGGCGCTTACTCCACCAGGGAGCAGGGTTTACCAGTGCAGAAGAGGCATGGAAAACCCTGCTGGAGATGAACCATGTCAGCCGGATGATAGTGCCTCCCCTTGATGTGGCCCCAGAACGGCCTGAAACTCAGCGGCGATCGCCCACCTGGCTCCTCACTCTGCTAGGCATCACCCTCTTTGCCTGCCTGGGGGCGGTGCTCTGGACGCTGTGGATGCGCCCCAGCACCACTGCCACCGAACCCGCTGCCCCCACCCCCTGCTGCCTGGATGAAATCAACGCGCTTCCAGAGGGGCGCTTTACCTATACGGCTGTAGAGCGGGGCACCTGGGATTATGTGGAACGCCAGACAAACCTGCTCCAGCGAGGACAAACCCTGGCCATAGCATTGCGGGGTGCCCAGCCTGGCTTAGAGCGGGGTGCCCAGCCTGGCTTAAAGCTGACGTACCAACGTGCTGACTCCGCTGCAGGGGCGATCGCCCAGGTGCAGGAGGAAAAGGCCGACTTTGCCGTGGTATCCCTGACCCAGCCCCTCCCCCCGGAGTTAACTTCCCAGACCATCGCCTATGACGGTCTGGTGATGCTGGTTTCCTTTAGCTACTCCGAACGCAACCAGGGCATTCCCAACGCCTTGAACGGACGGATCGCCCTGGAGGACGTGCGATCGCTCTACAGTGGCCGCACCACCCGCTGGAAGTCACTAGGGGGGCCAGACTTACCCGTAAAGCTGTATGCGTCCCTCAACCCAGACGCCCTCACCATCTTTGAGCAAGCCTTCTTCAATGGGGTATCCCTGCGAACCTTGCCGGGAACCGAGATTGTCGGCTTTAATGATACCCTCGACATGCTGCAGGCCATTATTCGAGATTTTGAAGCGGTGCGCCCCCAGGGCAGCATTGGCTTTGCGCCGCTGAGCGAAGTGGTGGGGCAGTGCTCTGTGTATCCGTTGGCATTGCAGGACGAAACTCGAGATGCGGTGCAGCCCTTCAGGTTGACTACGGGTGCGCCGATTACCCCGAATACAGATTTGTGCAATCGCAAAGGAGCCTACCACCCAAATGTACAAGCATTTCGGACGGGAACCTATCCCCTCGCTTATCCCATCGGTGTGGTCTATCCCCGTGATAACCGCCGCGCCCTCGTGGGTCGCAAATTTGCTGAGCTAATGACAACCGCTGAAGGCCAGACTCTGCTTGCTGAAGCTGGGCTGGTGTCCCTCCATCCCGCCCAATTCTCCAGGATTCCGTAAGCCTCTGAAGAGGGTGCCCCCATCTCTTCTCCAAAACCGCCATGACTGTCTCCTCTGGACGTTTCCCCCCGGATGAACCAACATCTTCTTCACCACCCTCTGAAGACGGTGGACACAGCGTTGACTGGACGCCTGAAGGGTCGGGATGGTGCTTTCATCCTTCTCCTGTTGATTTACCCATTGACCAGAGTCAGGAACAAATCAATCCCACGGAAGAGTTCTTACATCCTCATGCCAGGCTCTTCAGGAGCGTAGGGCTAACCACTGTGGCAGGCACCTCGCTCCTGCTGCTGAATTCCTGTCGGCAGACTCTATTGCCCAGATCATCAGATACGCCATCGCAGGCTCTGCCCCAACGACTATCCGAGCAAGAGTTGCCGATTATTTCCAAATCAGAATCAACAACAGTTTCCCCTGATGAGGCGGCTTCGCCGTCCTTCTCGACAGATCCACGCTGGACGATCACAGGCAGTGATGACAGACAGAGCGATACAGAACCAGCAGATGCCAATGGTGATGCCTCCCTAGAACCTCTCGCCCTGCCACTGGCTCGGCGCGATCGCGGCTTTAACCAGACCTTCCAGGAACCCGTCCCCCGGACTGACGTCCCGCCGCCACCCACGCCGTTACCGCCATCGGCTGACTTACCTCCCCTCGAACCGCCGCCGCCCCCCGACCTGTCTGCATTACTGGTGCCCCCCTCTGAAACAGCTTCCCGTTCGCCTAGTGGAGCCAGACAGCATCCTCCACCCCTGACGATACAAGCGCCACCTAGCCCAACTCCCGATCTTGGTGTGAACCAAAATCGCACGCCCAACAGTCCTGATACAAGTGGTGAAGTTGTTCCCAATCCAGTCTTGCCTGGCTCTGCACATCCGTATTCAACACACCCAGGCCCCTCCCATTCCACACCATCCAGTCTGCCGGATGACGATCGTGTTCCTTCCGGTATCTCACCTGCGGCTCCAATGCTACCCGATTCGGCAGCACCCGGATTAGCGACTGACCCGCCACCAGAGGAGGCACCGTTTACGCTGCCACCGCCCCCCCCGGTGCCCTCGTCCCTGAATGACACGGATTCCTCTGGCCGCATCCCTCTGACTATTCCTCCCGAAAATGCAGAATCGATCTCCAGAAATCCAGAGGGGGGCGCGACGATGAATGGTAATGCGCAGGCCGACATTGAAGCGGGACAGTTCCAACCATCCCCATTCCCACCCATTTCTTCTCCTCCCGACAGGCTTCCGGCTGAGTTACCCGAAGCCGAATCGCTGCCAGTCGAGCTCTTCCCCCATGAACCACGGCCAGATGAATCCGTTTCAGGAAAATCGCCACCAGCCGCGTCGATTCTGACTGAACCAATATCCCCAGACTCACTCTCGACTGAACCGCTCCCAATCATCCCTAATCAATCTCCTCCAGCGGATTCGGCGCAGATATCTCGGTGGAATGCTCCGGTGCCCCCATCGGTTAGCTGGCATGCTGACCCATCTCGCCTATCTTTATCAAGCCCACCAGTGGGAATGAGTGATGAAACGGAGACCGATGCAAATGCCAATCGAGTCAGCCCAAACTCTTCCCTGACTGCCCCGGAGTTTATTGCTGCCCAACCATCTGCTGCCCAATCATCTGCTGCCCAGCCATCAGCATCCAATATAGAATCTGACATGGAATCTGATGCAGCCCCAGCACCGACAGCTCCCGAACGGTCTCCAACCCTACCTGAGTTTTCTGTGCCATTGTCTGAGCCAGCGATACCCGAGGAGCCGGATGTACCCAATTTTCCGCCTCCGGCGATCGCCCTTCCCCTGCGTGATGAAGAGCAGCCCCAACTCCCTGTCCCCCCTTCTAATGCTCCCCCTGCCGACAGCCCCCCTCCGGATGGGCCTCCTCCCAATATCCCGGCACCTCCTGTGCTGGCAACCATTCAGGTTGAACGGTTTAATGTGGTGGGCAGCACCATCTATGGAGCGGATGCTCTCCGTCAGATTGTCCGGACGGTTGCCCTCACCCCTGCCGCTTTTACCACTGACGAGGCAGTTCCAGAGTTGTGCCGTCGCGTCTTGGCAAACGGTAAGCCACCGAATATCCCCCCCCCGGAGCAGTCAGATGCGGATACCGAGCCTCCCCCTGTCCCCGTGAGTACAGCCACGGAAACCATTGCCATCACGCCCCCTGACCTAATCCAGGCAAGCGATGCCATTACCCAATGCTATACCTCAGATGGGTATGTGAATTCTGGTGCCTTTATTCCCCCAGAGCAGTTCGAAGCGTTGCGTAACGCCCCTTCCGACACGGCATCTTCCGTGACGATTCAGGTGGTCGAAGGCAGCATAGAAGCAATCAACGTCGAAGTCTCCCGGCGAGACACCTTCCTAAACGCGCCCCTGCGCCCTGGCTACGTGCGCCGCCGCCTCGCCTCCGTGAGCGATGCTCCCTTCAATATCAACGACCTGGTTGAAGCGGTGCAGCTTCTAGAACTTGATCCCGTTATTGAGCGTATTTCGACCCAGATTGTACCCGGTACCCAGCTCGGCACCAGTGTTCTCAACGTGGAAGCGGCGCAGGCAAACTCATTTTCCGTTGATCTCGGCTCCAATAACGATCGCTCTCCCAGTGTGGGCACCTTTCAGCAGGAAGTCGATGTCGGGTTGGCAAACTTGCTGGGGCGGGGCGATCGCCTCCAGATTGGCTACCGCCATACCAGCGGCAGTGACGGATTTGACTTCAGCTACAGCCTGCCTGTCAATGCCCAGAATGGAACCGTTGAGCTGACCTATGGCGTCAGTAACAGCGACGTTATTGAAGCCCCCTTTGATGTCCTCGATATTCAGTCTGATTTTCGCTACTACGAACTGCGCTATCGGCACCCTGTCGTGCGATCGCCCGATGAAGAACTTGCCCTCAGCCTCACGGCCTCCCACCAGGAGACCGTGGGTGAATTTCTTGAGGCCCTGACAGGCACCGCCGAGCCGTTTCCTTCCAGAGGCTCAGACGAAGAAGGGGAAACCCGACTCTCGGTACTCCGGTTCAGCCAGAACTGGACACGACGCTCTCCCAACCAGGTATTTTCCATCTTCTCTGAATTTAGCCTGGGACTGGATGCCCTCAATGCCACCATTAACGAGACCCGCCCTGATGGTCGCTTCTTCTCCTGGAAAAGCCAGGGGCAATGGGTGCGGCGATTGACTCCCGATACGGTCTTCCTTCTGCGGGGTGGTCTTCAAATTGCCGATGGCCCCCTGGTGCCTCTGGAGCAGTTTGGCGTCGGCGGCCAGTTCACCGTGCGAGGGTATCGCGCTAATACGGTGCTTGCCGATAATGGCTGGGTCACCTCTGCCGAAGTGCGCGTCCCCATTTTAAGAATCCCGGAAGTTGAAGGCGTCTTGCAGGTTGCTCCCTTCGTAGATGCAGGCGGCGGCTGGAACAGCGGCGACTTCGACGACCCTGATCCAGATACATTATTTAGTGCTGGATTGGGCTTGATTTGGCGTATGGGCGATGCATTCTCAGCGCGGCTCGACTGGGGAATTCCATTGACAGCGACGCCCGAAGGGGGTGATTCTTTGCAAGAATCTGGAGTACATTTCTCTATTCAGTTATCGCTATAGTTACAACCTGGCAGAGTTCTCAAATCCATGACAAAAGAATAAACACGATTTGGCAAGTTTCATGCAAAAATACACGACTTGGCAAAGTTCTCAAATTCACAACCAAGAAAAAGGAGGTTGAGGCGCGCGCAGCGCGCGGAAAAGCTTTATTCTTTCGTGAACTTTGCCAAATTGTGTGTCGTAATTTTGGATTTTATAGCGCTGTGCAAGCGCATTAAATACAGTGTGTTGAGTGGCGGCGCTCTGCGCCGCCACTCAACATATTTGGGTGTGCTGATACGACTTGGCAAAGCTCTCAAATTCACAACGCAAAGATAGGACTTTGGATTTTGATGGGTTATGTGCGAATTTCGCCTTTGCGGGTGAATTGGGCGGAGCGGGTGCCGGAACACGCGGCGTCCCGCTGGGCAGCGATTCGGTGAGATGAGCGTTTCTTCCCTTCGTTGGGCTTGGGTGTCTGGTCAAGATAGAGGTCAACGGAGTCCTGGGCGGTGGTGTTGGTGGGAGCAGAATGCTTGGTGGCCATCTTCTGAGTGGTGCTGGCAGGTAACAGTTTCACCTCTTGGGTAGGGGATGCTCCGTTGTCCGTTCCTTTTTTAGGGGAGATGAGGCCACTGGCGATCGCCCGTTCTAGTTCCTCATCAGGGGAGAAGTGCAGTCCCAAGGCTTTAATCACCCGGTCGGGGTTGCTGGTGAGATCGACCACAATGGGCATTAGCTGAGGCAGTCGGGGTTCCAGGGTACATGCTGTCGCCAGGATGAAGCTGGCGGAGGGGCGGCGTTCTCCCTCGTCGCTGACCCAGATGCTGAGCTTGACGAGCCAGTCGCGGTTGTCGCGGTAGTAGGTGAGCCACTTCACCTTAAGGGAATGACGGAGGTGAGCCTGGGGTAGTGATGCAGTGTTCACGGGGAAATAGCCTAGATGGTAGAGAGTTGGGGACAAAACTGTAGCATTTACAACAGAATCTGCTGATTTTGCTATCCAAGGGTATAAGCATACAGGGAACGAACCGTTTTCACGCCCAGCGCAAACATTTCTTTGTCACGACTTGGCAAAGTTCTCAAATTCACAACCAAGAAAAAGGGGGTTAGGGCGCGCGCAGCGCGCCCTAACCCCCTTTTTTTGCGTGAAACTTGCCAAGTCGTGACTGAATTAAGGCGGGTGGATGGAGAGTAAGCGATCGCCCGACGGGCGATCGCTATTTTATGTGTGGGAGCGTGGCTTAGCCATACTCCCACCTAAACCCTGAACGCTTTAGGTGCCAACGGTCCAAGAGTTAATGTAAATTTGCTGCTCAGCGGTCAGAGTATCAATGGCGATGCCCATTGCCTGGAGCTTCAGCAGCGCAATCTCTTTATCCACTTCTTCGGGAATGGAGTGCATACCGGGTTCCAGTGTTCCCTTGTTTTTAGCCAGATATTCACAGGCGAGGGCTTGGTTAGCAAAGCTCATATCCATGACGGCGCTGGGGTGTCCTTCAGCCGCTGCCAGGTTAACCAAGCGCCCCTCTCCTAAAACGATGACAGACTTGCCATTCGCCAGCACATATTGCTCAGTAAAGTTGCGTACCTGCTTAACCTCCTTCGCTGTCTCCCCCAGAGATTTCAGGTCAATTTCAATGTCGAAATGTCCTGAGTTACAGACCATTGCGCCATCCTTCATGACCTCGAAGTGCTCGCGGCGAATCACATGCTTGTTCCCCGTAACGGTGATGAACAGGTCACCCTGCGAGGCGGCTTGAGCCATCGGCATGACACGGAACCCATCCATGGTGGCTTCAATGGCGCGGGTCGGATCAATCTCTGTAACAATCACGTTGGCTCCCATACCCCGTGCTCTCAAAGCCACACCTTTGCCACACCAGCCATAGCCCGCGACAACTATGGTTTTACCTGCAAGTAAGATATTTGTGGCTCGGATGATGCCATCCAGAGTGGATTGCCCTGTGCCGTAGCGGTTATCAAAGAAATGTTTGGTATCAGCATCATTCACATTCATTGCGGGGAACGTCAGGACACCATCCTTAAACATGGCTCGCAGCCGCACGATTCCTGTCGTTGTTTCTTCAGTGGTGCCAATGATGTCAGAGAGTTGGCCCTGGCGCTCTTTTACTAGAGTAGCAACTACGTCGCTCCCGTCGTCGATGATGATGTTAGGCCGATGATCCAGCGCAGTTTCGACATGGCGATGATAGGTCTGATCATCTTCACCTTTAATGGCAAACACGGGAATTCCGTAATCTGCCACCAGGCTTGCGGCTACATCATCCTGGGTAGACAGAGGATTGCTAGCAATGAGTAAGGCATCCGCTCCTGCCATCTTGAGGGCGATCGCTAAATGTGCGGTCTCTGTTGTCACGTGGCAGCAGGCAGAGATCCGGACTCCTGCCAGGGGCTTTTCGTTCCCGAAGCGTTCCTGAATTTGTCGAAGAACAGGCATCTCACGACCTGCCCACTCGATCCGCTGTTTTCCCTGACTTGCTAAGGCTACATCCTTAATATCGTACTTAATCTGAACTTGAGCTGCTGTCATTCTGCTAAACCTCTATTGCTAGGATAATTTACTCGTAGTTTGCTAGGCAAATGGTGCCTAGTTACCCAGTGGATCGACGCGCGCCGCACTAACTAGGCAATGCTGCTTTAATGAACTATTTAGCGGTTAACACACTGTCCTAAGGGCACCCCCTTCCGGGTATGCCCTCAGGAACAGGATTTACCATTTGGTCTGCACAGGCACTATGTAACCCTCCTCTCCAGAAATTTGGACGCACTAAACCGGGTCACTTTGTAACTAATTGTGCTTGCGCCTGCATCAATGTCTGAGCACCATGCTTCAAATCTTGAGCTTTGTGAGTCGCTTCCCAGGGAAGGTCAAGATCGGGACGGCCAAAATGCCCATAGGCTGCTGTCTCCTGGTAGAACCGCCCACCTCGCTCGGCAGGAAGATCCTGCAGTCGAAAGCTTTGAATAATCCCCGCAGGACGCAAATCAAAATGCTCTGCAACTAGGGAGAGCATCACGTCCTCTGGAATATGGCCTGTGCCAAAAGTTTCGATCAAAATACTCACAGGACGTGCCACACCAATGGCATAGCTCAACTGAACCTCGCATTTATCAGCAAGCCCTGCAGCGACAATATTCTTGGCAACGTAGCGAGCCGCATACGCCGCACTGCGATCGACTTTTGTCGGGTCTTTGCCGGAGAAAGCTCCCCCCCCATGTCTGGAATACCCGCCGTAGGTATCCACAATAATTTTTCGTCCGGTTAACCCTGCATCACCTTGGGGGCCGCCGATAACAAACTTGCCTGTGGGGTTGACTAGCAGACGCGTCTGCTGGTCAGGCTTGATTGTGATGTCCGCAAACGATGGATCAACCACATACTTAGCGATATCGGACTTAATGCGTGCCTGAATAGCATCATTATCTGTGATGTCATCAATGACGGGTGCGTGCTGGGTTGATACCAAAATGGTGTCAATGCCAACAGGCTTGCCATTCTCATAGATCACGCTCACCTGTGTTTTTCCGTCTGGACGTAGATAGGTCAACTCGCCGGCTTTGCGGACGGCAGAGAGGCGGCGAGAGATCCGGTGAGCCAGACTAATGGGCAACGGCATCAGTTCAGGGGTTTCGTTGCAGGCAAAGCCAAACATCAATCCCTGGTCACCTGCCCCAATCGCGTCCAATTCTTCCTCGCTAAGGTTCTCTCGATGCTCATGGGCTTTATCAACGCCTATCGCAATATCAGACGACTGCTTATCTAAGGCAACCATCACTGCACAACTATCGGCGGAGAAGCCATTTTCAGCATTGGTATAACCAATCTCTGCGAGTTTCGCACGCACTAAGCTCGCGTAGTCAACCTGTGCGTTTGTCGTAATTTCTCCAGTGATAACTACCATGCCTGTATTGACAACGACCTCGGCTGCAACCCGGCTTGTCGGATCCTGGCTGAGTAAGGTATCCAAAATAGTGTCAGAAATCTGGTCACATATTTTGTCGGGGTGCCCTTCCGTGACCGACTCAGACGTGAATAAATAACGATGATTCAACGTATCACTCCTTTTCTTACTAAAAAATTTTAACCTAGTGGCTTGGCATAATACGCCAACCCTAGACCAAACCCAGCCTCAGTGGCCAGGTTTACCTGCTTGCCGGTAATGAACATGATGACCGTGGGATGCCCCACAGTTGAAAATTCAGATGTAGAAGCACTTGAAGAGCCTTAAATTTCTCAAATGCTTCTTGACAATGCACTAGATAGTCTTGCGGAAATGGAAAATCCCCCAGGTCAGATATCCCTTATCTCCAGCTTCAATCCAGTGATTCAGACCGACCTTCATGCGATCAATGTAGTCCTGTCCGCTAAAGCGCACAGCTTCCGCCTCATTCTGAGTAACGGCGTGAAGAATATGGCTGTAGTGATTGACGAGTTGATGAGATAGGTCAACGAAGGTTACCTCCTCAAAACCAAGGCTATAGGCGGCCTGGCGATAGAAAGCAGGGGATCCGAGTGAATCCAAATGAATTCGGTCTAAGACGGGCTGGAGCACTCCTTCAGGACAGTCATCACTTTGCATTGGGTCAGTAAAGATAAAGTCACCCCCTTCCCGCAGAACTCGATGCACTTCTTCAAACACTAGACGTCGATTTCCGCTATGCAAAATAGCATCTTGAGACCAGACCACATCAAATGCTTTGTCACCTTCCGGGATGTCTTCAAAGTTACCCGTTACGACCTTGATTAATGGATGTAACCCTTGCTCAAAATTAGTCTTGCGATTACGCTCATTTTGCACTTCGCTGAGATTCAAGCAGACAACGGAACATCCTGTTTTATGCACAAGATATCGGGCTGCGCCACCATATCCGGCACCAATGTCTAGCACCGATGAATTTGACTGAATGTCTGCAAGCGATGCCATCTTTTCGACGGTGCGCCGACTTGCAGCAAAAACAGATTCCGTGGTGTCATCATACAGACCAATGTGGATATCTTCTCCGCCCCAAAGGTTAGCATAAAACTGATCGGCACTTTGACTGTTGTAGTACTCGCGAGCGGTGCCCACCGCTGAAGAATCACTCCCCATATTCCCGTTCCCTATGTCCTGCTCTTTACTGATGTACTGTTTACTCGCGACGTGGATGAAAAAGTCCTGATCATCGTGGTGATACGTCTCTTGGAAATCGCCATAGGTTTTAATTTTTTGAAACCCGACTTCTCGCATCAATCGACAGGTATATTCGCGCCGTAGTGGATACATATTAAGGTGAAAAACTGATGAGTCGGGAAACTCATACCGAAATCGAGCCAGCCCATCGTCAACGTATTCTGGCTCAACTTTTACATCCCGCCCACAGTAATAGTAAATATGTTTGGACTGATATCCACTGTCGAGAATCGTATCGTAATTTCGCTGGTCTAGGATAAGAATACCATCGTGGTTTAGGACAGCGTAAAACTCAGCTAATGCCTTGCGGCGATCGTTTTCAGCAAACAGGTGCGTGAATGAGTTGCCAAGACAAATTACGGCGTCAAATGATTCGTGAATATCACGATTAAGCCACCGCCAATCCGCCTGAATTGTCCTCAGAATATATCCATGCCGCCGCCCATTTTCAAATGCTTTAGCCAACATTTCGGGGCTACCGTCAGCACTGATAACATCCAACCCTGCTTGCAAGAGACGAATAGAATGGAACCCTGTGCCGGCAGATACATCGAGAACCTTTTGAACACCATGACGCTTCAAAATATCAATAAAAAAGTTGCCCTCGCTGGCGGCTCTCTGCTCCCATCCAATGAGCTTATCCCACTTCCCGACGAAGCTTTGAATGTACTCAGATTGATAGTGATCGGTTTTGCGAACAGCAATTGGATTAGTTCCGTAGTCTTGAACCTCTGCGGGAGAATCAGACGCTCTGTATTTTGTTTTCATCAGTCTTTATATAGTCTTAACTTCACTTCAACAGAATTAGGAGCATCCCACTTTTGCAAATTGATTAATTTTGCCTTAGTTAGATGGGCGGACTGCGCCCACCCACCCAGTAAAAATGGGATGCGCCCACTGAGTTACGATGGCTACCTTGAAAATGAAGGGAGCATCCTAACGTTTGTAAATTGATTGATTTTGCTTAGTACTGATTGATTTTGCTTAGTA
>CAYXJG010000113.1:0-2110 GCA_964465285.1 uncultured bacterium | reverse complement strand
TCTAGAGCAAGGAATCTAGAGCAAGGAAAGAGCGATACCAGACATCAGGCATGATAGTTTGCATATTTTATAAGTGCTCCCTGTGGGGAATGGATGGCGAATAGTTTTGTCTATTACAGGTAAAATTTCTTACAGGTAAAGTTTCTTTATGGCAAAGCGTAGATAAAGATATCTATAGTTGAAACATAAAAAATCTTTAGGTGAAGAAGTAGGACGAATGACTGTCACCCTAGGGCTCAGGTATAACACCACAGATGTGAAGTCATTAATGTCTGTTGATGCCCCTTTGAAGATTGTTGCATTGGAGCCGCATGTTTCCTGCAATTATCGTAAGTAAAATGAAATGAACTGTATATCCATGAATCGATTTATGACGGCTGTCTGCGCAAAGCAATTTCTCGTCACGGCTGAGGTGATGCCGCCTAAGGGATCTGACCCGACGCGCATGGTCAATATGTCGCTGGCGCTTAAGGATTGGGTTCATGCTGTGAATGTGACCGATGGCAGCCGAGCCGTTTTACGGGCATCGTCGTTAGCATCTGCTGCCGCACTCAAGCAGGCAGGAGTTGAACCCATTTGTCAGGTGACATGCCGCGATCGCAACTCTATGGCACTTCAGGCTGATTTAATGGGGGCTCACATGCTCGGGGTGCACACTATCCTGGCGCTAACGGGTGACCCTCTAAAGGCGGGCGATCATCCCCATGCCCGCAGTGTATTTGAGCTAGAGTCTGTTCGCCTTTTGAAGCTCATCAGTGCTCTCAACCAAGGAATGGATAGCAATGGAAAGACGCTACCCGATGGGCGTACACGGCTGTTTGCAGGTGCCGCCATTGATCCGCAGTTGAAGAGTTGGAGTGGCCTCCGGCGTCGGTTTGAGCATAAGGTGGAAGCGGGTGCTCAGTTTTTTCAAAGCCAGCTCGTCTGCGATTTTGAGCGATTAGCAAAATTTGTCGATCAGGTGGCGAGTCAAGCGGATAAACCAGTTTTAGCGGGTATCTTTCTGCTGAAGTCGGCAAAAAATGCCCGATTCATTAACAAGTATGTGCCTGGAGTTCAGATTTCTCAGGAGATTATCGATCGATTGGAACGGGCCGATGACCCACTTTATGAAGGCATGGCGATCGCCGCTGAGCAGGTAAAAATGGCGCAACAGCTTTGCCAAGGCGTTCACATGATGGCGATCAAGCAGGAACACGTGATTCCTCAAATTTTAGAGATGGCAGGTGTTCAGCCAATCACATCATCACCCCCTGAGATTGCTGGAACGAACCATGACTACGATTTGATGACGCATTCGACACGAGGCTGAAAGACAGGAACCAGAGATGCTTGGCTGACAGCCAGGGTTGGGAAGGGCCGACGACTATAGTCCTGGCCAGGCTGGAGAGGGAAAATAGGCGTGCCGTCTAGGGGTACCCAAACGGCTCCCGCAGCATGGGCGATCGCCCAAACCGCAGCAATGTCCCAGATTTTTGGCGTAGCTTCTACGCCACCCAGGGCGATGCCTGCTGTAACCATCAGCAGATTGTAAGTGGCGACCCCGACCATGCGAATTTTGCAAGGGAACGGCTCTGGCTGTCTCAGCACGGCAAGGCTGCGGGCGCAGAGGCTAAAGAATTGGTTGCCGGACGGTTCATCATCACTGGTGTGGATAAGCGTGCCGTTCAGAAATGCTCCGGTGGGACAGTCTGGTTGCCCGGATGTTCCCGGCCAGTAGCCCCAAAAGGACTGCTGGAGGGGTGGGAAATGCACATACCCAAACATCGGCGTCCCCCGATAGAGTAGTCCCAGGGAAACGCCCCAGGCGGGAATGCCTCGGGTAAAGTTTGTCGTACCGTCAATGGGGTCAATAATCCAGCACCAATCGGTATCGGGAAAGATGTGTTCCACCTCTTCACTCAGGACGCCGTGGTCTGGAAACGTTGCTCGAATCAGCCGCCGCAGTTCCTCATCTGCCCAGCGATCGGACTGGGTGACTAGGCTTCCGTCAGATTTTTCGTCTGCTACAACTGTGCCAAAGTCTTTGAGGAGTTGGGTGCCGACGTGATGGGTAGAAGCTTGGGCGAAGGTGAGAACGGTTTGCCAGTAGGTCATGGGTGGGAGGGGG
>CAYXJG010000112.1:0-13872 GCA_964465285.1 uncultured bacterium | reverse complement strand
TGGGGCAGGGCGTATCAGAACTGCGGCTTGATTATGGTCCAGGCTACCGGGTGTAACGTGAGTTCGGCGAAACGTTGAAAATTTTCGCAGCGTCCTCTGTATTTGCAAGGTTCTCACCAGGGCATCAGGGTTTGAAGCCTTTCTCCCTTTGGGAGAGAGGTTTGGAGAGAGGGCAAAAGGCGTCTGTCGAACTGACGTGGTGTACTTCATTCAGCGAGGCGAGACCTTAGTCATCTTTTTGGCTGGAGGCGATAAAAAGACTCAAAAACGCGACATCAAAGCAGCTTCAGAATCCCCCTCAAAAGCCGTTAAGATAGTCTCTGGCAAAGGGGCATCAAAGTCATCTGGCACCGTGAATCGGCCCCGATCTTGACCCAAACTGGCGCGGCGATGGCCGAAGGCCGGTCGAAGACCATCGCGCTTTGTAGGCAAGGGCACTAGCTTGGCCACGGGCACCCCTCGATTAGCAATCACAATTTCTTCTCCCTGTTCTACTCGCGCAAGGAGCCGAGAAAGGTTGGTTTTCGCCTCATGAATATTGACTGTTTCCACAGCATTTTCAAACTTAGTTTGTAAACTTAATCTAGTGCATCATCGTCTAACCCTTAAAGATGCCGTTAGCCCATGAGCCAACCCACCGCTGTCCCCGCCGTCTCCGTTACCTACGCCCAAGACGGCACCTCCACAACATCTAATGAGCTGGGGATGCGCCCCATGCAGGAACGCGCCTATAACAAGCGCGGCGAACAATACCTGCTGATCAAATCGCCCCCCGCCTCCGGTAAGAGTCGGGCACTCATGTTCATCGCCCTCGATAAGCTCGAAAACCAGGGCCTCCAGCAGGCCATCATCGTCGTGCCGGAAAAATCTATTGGGGCCAGCTTTCACAATGAGCCCCTGAGCCAGTACGGGTTTTGGGCCGATTGGACAGTCGAACCCCGCTGGAACCTCTGCGATGCCCCCGGCGGCGACAATGGCGGCAAAGTCGATGCGGTGAAAAGGTTTCTCGACAGCGCGGCCCAGGTGCTGGTCTGCACCCACGCCACCTTTCGCTTTGCGGTGGAGAAGTTTGGCATCGCAGTCTTCGACGATCGCCTGATTGCCGTGGATGAGTTTCACCACGTTTCCGCCAACCCCGACAACAAACTGGGCGACCACATCCGCCAGCTCATGACCCGCGACAAAACCCACATCGTCGCCATGACCGGCTCCTACTTTCGCGGCGATGCCGAAGCCGTGCTGCACCCCGAAGACGAGGTCAAGTTCGACACCGTTACCTACACCTACTACGAACAGCTCAACGGCTACCAATACTTGAAGCAGCTTGACATCGGCTACTACTTCTATTCGGGCAGCTACACCGACGAAATCATGGCGGTGCTAAACCCCCACGAGAAGACCATTCTGCACATCCCCAACGTCAACTCCCGCGAGAGCACCAAAGACAAGATCCGCGAGGTAGAGCACATCATTGATGAACTGGGAGAATGGCAGGGCATCGATCCTGAAACTGGCTTTCAATTGGTGAAACTTGCTGATGGCAACGTGCTCAAAATTGCCGACCTGGTGGACGACGACCCCAACAAGCGGGATAAAGTCGCCGCCGCCCTTAAAGACCCGACCCAGAAAAATAACCGCGACCACGCCGATATCATCATCGCTCTGGGCATGGCCAAAGAAGGCTTTGACTGGATCTGGTGCGAACATGCCCTCACTATCGGCTACCGCTCTAGCCTGACGGAAATCGTGCAGATCATCGGTCGTGCCACTCGTGATGCCCCCGGCAAAACCCGTGCCCGGTTCACCAACCTAATCGCCGAACCCGACGCCAGCGAAGCAGCGGTCACCGAGGCCGTGAACGATACCTTGAAGGCGATCGCCGCCAGCTTACTCATGGAGCAGGTGCTGGCCCCCCGGTTTGAGTTTCGCCCCAAGCGCTCCGACAACGAAGCCACCGAAGGGTTTGACTACGGCGAAAACGGCTACATCCCCGACGGCTGCAACGTGGGCGTTAATCCCAACACCGGGCAAATCCAGATTGAAATTAAGGGACTGGTGGAACCCAAAAGCCCCGAAGCTGAGCGCATCTGCCGGGAAGACCTGAATGAACTGGTGACCGCCTTCGTACAAGACACCCCCACCGTGGAGCGCGGCCTGTTCGATGAGGAAGTGGTGCCGGAAGAACTGACCCAGGTGCGCATGGGCAAAATTGTCCAAGAGAAGTTCCCCAGCTTGGAGCAGGAAGATCAAGAAGCAGTGAGACAACATGCGATCGCCGCCCTCAACCTGGTGCAGCAGGGCAAAAAAGCCGTCGGTGAAGCTGGGGGAACCTACAATCTTTCCCCCTCGCCCAATTTGGGAGAGGGGCAAGGGGTGAGGGAAGACCGAGAAGCTTCCAAAAACACCGCCCTCATCGACGGGGTGAAGCAGTTTGCCCTCTCCGTCACCGACCTCGACATGGATCTGATCGACCGCATCAACCCTTTTGGCGAAGCGTACGCTATCCTCGCCAAGACCATGAGCGAAGAACGGCTGAAGCAGGTGGCAGCGGTGATCGCCGCCAAACGGGTGAGCCTCACGGTAGAAGAAGCACGAGAACTCACCAAACGGGCAGTGCGGTTCAAACAGGAGAAAGGACGGCTCCCATCCATCACCGCCGTAGACCCGTGGGAAAAACGCATGGCAGAGGGCATTGCCTTTTTGCAACGCAAGGTGAAAGAGGAGAACGATGGCTAAATGCCCCCCTCATCCCCCAACCCCTTCCCCCAGGACGGGAGAAGGAGAGCCGGAAAACCGTGTCCGGCCTTCCCCTCGCCCAGCTTGGGAGAGGGGGACTGTTGGCGCAGCCTGCCCAGGGGGCTTGGGGGTGAGGGCCAAGATGTGTATACACAGTAGCCCAGCTTGGGAGAGGGATTTAGGGTGAGGGCATCCAACTGAGGAGTAGAAAGATGGCTAAGGCGAAGTACACTACCGACGATGATCTAGACCTCCTGGTCGCATTGGGCGTCGATGCTAAACCGGCCCCGGTGGTCCAACGCTCGCCCCGCGAAGAACGCATCATTGCGGGCTTTGAAGAAATCGAGCGCTTCGTCGAAGAACAGGGCCGCCGTCCCCAACACGGCGAAGACCGCGACATCTTCGAGCGACTCTATGCGGTGCGCCTCAATCGCCTGCGGGAATCTGAGGAATGCCGCGAACTGCTACAGCCCCTCGATTCCCAGGGCCTCTTGGACGCAGACACCGACCCCATACCCGCCGCTGAACCTGATGCCGACCTGGATGACGCAGCGCTGCTGGCCACCTTGGGGGTCGAAGCCACTGCTGGTGACGACATCACTCAGCTTACCCACGTGCGATCGCGCCAGGAAATCAAAGCCGCCGAGGAAATTGCCCAGCGCACCCCCTGCAAAGACTTCAAACAGTTCCAGCCGATCTTCCAACAGGTGCAGCAGGACTTAGAAACCGGCGTCCGGCAAACGGTGAAATACCAGGACAACGCCGCCATCAACCAGGGCGACCTGTTCGTCCTCGATGGGCAAAAGGTGTTGGTAGCCGACTTGGGAAAAGAGTTCATCGCTGACTATGGCCGTCTGAACGCTGAGCTGCGGGTCATTTACGACAACGGTACCGAGAGTGATTTGCTGCTGCGATCGCTCCAGCGCGCCCTGAACAAAGACAAGACCAGCCGCCGCATCACCCGACCGGAAAGCGAATACGGCCCCCTATTTGGCACGACCGCAGCGGCAGACGACGTGCAGACTGGCACCATTTATGTGTTGCGTAGCCAATCCGACGATCCCTTCATCGCCGAGCATCGGTCAATCATTCACAAAATCGGCGTCACTGGCGGCGATGTTAAAAAGCGGGTCGCTAATGCCAAGAAAGACCCCACTTACCTACTGGCAGACGTGGAAATTGTCGCCGAATTCAAGCTGATGAACATCAACCGCACGAAGCTTGAAAACCTACTCCACAAGTTTTTTGACCCGGCACGATTAGATGTGCAATTGCAGGATCGATTCGGCACCCCCGTAAACCCCAGAGAATGGTTTCTTGTTCCACTGTCGGCAGTTGAGGAGGTGATTGAAAAAATTAAGGAAGGAACAATTGACCAATTTCAATACGATCCGGAGTCAGTAAGTTTGACACACTTGTAATGCCTCCAAAAGAGTAACTTAATGCCTCTATAGCAATCCTCAATAAAATGTGAGAGTTGGGGCGGGCTGCACCCGCCCCAACTCTCACATCTTATTTCACAAATCACTTAGGAACGCGATAAAAGAGTAACTGTCACGAAGAAGATGATTAGAGAGCAAACGAAATGTACTTGCCAAGTCGTGTATCTGTGAGCATCCAGAGTGATCTGCGGCGGCTCATTTCAATCGTTCGCTTGGCGAACTACTGGTCAGATAAAAATATGTCTTCTCAGCATGACCTGCTGATATAGCGCTTCCAAATGGGAAATATTTTCATTAAGGGTGTATCGCTCTACAGCCCGTTGGCGTGCTTTTTTGCCTAGTAGGGCTGTTAGTTCTGGGTGGTCTCGACAGAGGGGCAAAATTGTTTGCAGTTGTGCCGAGACACGATGAGTGCTTAGGGTAATGCCCACGCCGTTTGCCAATACTTCGCCATCGGCTCCAGCATCTGTCGCGACGCAGGCGACACCACAGGCCATGGCTTCTAGTAAGGAGAGTGACAGCCCTTCAACTAGAGAGGGCAATACAAATACATCTGCTCCGCGCAGCATGTCGATGCGTTGCTGCTCGTCGGCCACGAAGCCCTTCCATAAAACCCCTAAGTCTGGCCCATAGGAATTCATGAGTAGAGGGGCGAGGGGGCCATTGCCAACGATAAGCAAAACACAGTCGCTGCCCATATCACAGTATTTCCAGGCTCGAAGCAGGGCTTCCAGATTTTTTTCAGGTGAGAGTCGCCCCTGGTAGACAAACACCCGCTTCGCGCTTAAGCCTGCCCGCGTGACTGAGAAACCGGGGAAATATTTGTCGGTATCGACGCCATTGGGAATGACAGAGACCTTTTTGGAGGGAATTCCCAAGCGAATCAGCATACCTCGCTGAATGTATGAGAAGACAATGACGCGGTTGTAGTGGGCAAGACATGGTGCATAAACCTGGTAGGTGAGGTGCTGGGTGCCCGAGGTAAGATTCAGCCGCTTATTGTCAAAGGCGGGGTGAAAGGTGGCAACCAGGGGGATATTGAGTGCAGAACAGATGTCGGGTAGGGCAAAATCAAGGGGGGATAACGTCAGCGATGCGTGGACGACATCGGGTTTGATCTGCCGGAGCGACTCATACAGCACCTTACCGGACTTGAGGGACGGAATGGTGTAAATCTGGGACTTGAAAATACAGGGTATTGATACTTCGTGGAGATCTGGCTGGAGGTCTGCGCGATCGCCCTTGGCGCTGGGCTGGTCGAAATGAAAAAAGCTAACTCGATACCCCCGATCTAGGAGCGCATTGGTGACTTCTCGTCCATAGGTAACATTCCCGCAGAAGGGCGACTTTTTTCCCAGCCATGCTATGTGCATTCAAGTGATTACGTACTGTCTTCAAGAGGCGGCGATCGCCAAACGGCAATTAGGAGTACATGCGCTTAGAACTCATACGGGAACTATACCAGGTTAGGAGACCTCCAGAGAGAATGATCGCTGAGAGAGCTAACAAAACAATGGGTAGGCCAAACAGTGTTTCTGCGATGCCTGCCAGCGCCAGTGGCAGACTGAGGGCAATATTGACAGCATTATTTTGGAGGCCAAACACCTTGCCTCGCATGGATTCGGGTGTTTCCGCCTGAATTGTAGTCTGCATAGGAATGCCGATGATAGCGGCGCAGGTACCCAAAATGCCAATGGTGATAAGAGATGGCCAGAGTTGTTGGGTAAACAGCGACAGAAGCGCCAAACAGACTGCCATACCGATGGAGCCCACTAGGCTCATGAGCGATCGCCGTACCCGCTGACCAAACTGTCCAATCATAATGGCCCCGACCGCCATGCCGACACCTGCTGAAGCCAATAGGAAGCCAAACTGATCGGCATCAATGACAGGAATCAGTTCTGCTAAGCGAACGGCTAATACGGCGAGGGCAGCGAAGACCGAGAATAGAATGACTAACTGCACTAGCGCTGACCGTACTCTGGAATGGCTGCCCAGGAATCGTAGTCCATCTTTCATGTCCGCCAGGAGGTGCGATTGACCCTGATCTTTGGGTCGCAACGTTTCCCGGGGGCGAATAACCAGCAAACAAGCACCCGCCAGAACGTAGCATAGCCCAACAAACACTTCCTTGCCGCTACCCAAATTGAGAGGGATGCGAGAATTAATGGCTCCTATAACATTCCCGGCCAACTCTAGAAAGGGTTCTCCCAGCGCAAATCCAATGATGACAGACGCCATCATCGTCGTTGTATAGAGGGAATTTGCTGAAAGCAGGTGCCGTCGTTCTACAAGTAAGGGGATGACGGCCTGTTCTGCGGGTGCGAAAAACTGAGTCAAGGTCGAAACGAAAAACGTCACGCCGAGCAGGAGCAAAAACCCCTCGGGGATCGTATAAATGGGTTGCCAATCTGCACTGAGCCAAATGAGCCCTGGTAGAGCAAAAACTAGTGTCCCCCGCAGCAAATTAGTAGCCACGAGCACCCGCTGCTTGGGCCACCGATCTACAAATACGCCAGCGGCAAACCCAAACAACACAGCCGGGATCGTAAAGACAATCATCAGTACTGATACCCATGCGCTGATACTCTGGCCAGACTGCTGAAACTGGTCGGAGATGATCGCAATCATCAGCACAAGATAAATCTTGTCTGCAAGTTGTGAAAAGACCTGGCCGCACCAGAGGGCCAAAAAGCTCGAGTTTTTCAGGACAGGTAGGAACCCCACGGCTACTTCGCTGGATTGGGACGAAGGCGATGAGGGCGTATCTGTTGAGATCAGGGACGAGGATTCTTCGGGGCGTTGAGAGAGTGAATCGGTAGAGTGCAGATTGGTCGAGTGGTGAGTGTCTTTGCCCCCGTGCTCAGCCGCTTTGCGATAAGCATCCGGCGAACCGGGCACACCTGTCTGAAAATCTGAGGAGGCGGACTCTGGATGGTCAGGGAGAGATGGAGGTGAAGGTACATCAGAATCAAACGGTGGCATGGGTTTGGGCGGGAACAATAACAGCAGGCGATCGCACAGACAGAAACAGGCTCATGGCAACATGATGGACGATTAAACAAGACCCTCAATCAGTTAAAACAAAGCAGGTCTCGATCAGCGACGCTGATCGAATAGGTTTCTCAAAATGATACTGGGCATAGTGTCGGAGAACTCGCTCAATCGAAAGCCAAGTCTGCACGGTCACTCCACTGTCTAAGATATCAGGTTGTGCTAGTTTCTGGAGTGCCATCACTTCTTCTGCGTTGAGTTGAATGTAAAGGTTAGATCGCTTTTGCTGGGGATGCTGTGAACCTTCGGGAACTCTCACGCTACCGTCCCATGGGGCGTCACTGTGAGCAATATTGTTTTTGACGGTATTGAGCTCAACGGTCGTTTCCTTTCCCGCTTCCGTGTTTATCCTGTAGCGAGCAGACACCTCCGATGCGGCTATCTTTGGCCCAGTTGATGGCGGCGGAGTTTCCTGAAGCTGAAGGCTCACCTGTCGGGCTGCCATTTTCGACTCGGTGCATTGCGGCATGACGACAATGCCACCAGACACCACGTCAAAATGAACTGACCAATTTGGATTGGAGAGGTCGGGCAGGATAGGCTGTTGAGTCAAACAACAGTGAAATACCTGGGGCGTTACTCCTCCATAGGCAAGCAGGTGGTAGGTTGCTTGAACCAGGTTTGCCAGCGCCATTTGCGGGGATCGCTGGTCTAGCCGCGTCAAATATTCTTGAAGCAGCGCAAAGAGGTCGGGCTGGGGGTGACCCGCCAGCGCCTGGCAGAGCACTAACTCAGCAAGGTATTGCCCTACAGTGAGCTTGCCCAGGTCGCTGCCAATGGAAGAGAATGATGCTAAGCATTCTGCTTGAATCATTCTATCGAGGCTTTTGCCACGCACGAGTAGCAGGTCATTCAAGATGAAGAGATTGCTGCGTCCCCGAAGGCTGGACTTGTACTTACGGGCACCGGGGGCAATGGCACGGATTATTCCAAATTCTGGTGTCAGAATGGTGAGAAGGCGATCGCTCTCCCCCAGGGGAATGCTTTTCAGATTGATGCCTGTAGCTTTGTAGGTTCCACCCATGCTTACTGTCAAGGATTAGACTGCTGGCGTCCCAGATTGAGGCTCAGGATTGTCGAGATGCTCAAATTGCCGAATTAGCTCAGGCCCTCGGGATGTACCCAGGCGCGTTGCTCCAGCAAGGATTAAATCAACGGCTTGCTGAACTGTTCGAATGCCGCCTGATGCCTTGATGCCGACGCGATCGCGCGTCAATTCTTTAAGCAACTTGACATCTTCAACAGTTGCTCCCCCAAACCAGCCAGTGCTTGTCTTGAGGAACTGAACCCCTGCGTCCAGACACACTTCAGAAGCCAATCGCTTTTCCTCATGTGTCAGCAACGCCATTTCTAGGATCGCCTTGACGGTTTGCCCGGTTGCTTCGCAAATTTCGGCTATCTCCCGGTGAAGGGCGTCGGTATTGCCTGCCCGAAGCCATCCTAGGTTGATCACGACATCCAGTTCTGTCGCCCCATGCTCTGCCGCTTCTTGAGCTTCGTAAAGCTTTGTTGCAGACGTGGTTGCTCCAGACGGGAACCCAATCACAGCACACACATTGGGAGCCCGGTTATGCAGAATTTCTGCTGCTTGTCGTACGTAGGATGGATAGACGCACACCGATGGAAATCCGTATCGATCGGCATCCTCACAGCATTTCTGAAGCTGGTCAGACGTCGCAATGGGGTTTAACAAAGCGTGGTCAATAAACTCAGCAATATTAATCTGTTCAATGCTCGAAATGGGCACCCCTGACATCCTCTCTGTAATACTCAATGGCGCTTGCAGATTGCTAGACCGCTATCGCTTGCGCCGCTCACGCTCTTGGCGACGGCGATCGCGCCATTCTATAGCGGTTAAATAAACGACGCCTCCGGTAACGCCTACCATTAAAGCTAGTGCCAGTGTGGCTAGAACGGTAAGGGGGGTGATGTCTAGACCAATGCTCTCTATCGACATATCCAATACAACATACCTATCAGGAATGATCATGTGGAGGGCAGAGGGATGCGCCCGCTACCTACCACAATGACGGATCAGCCCTATACGCACTGCATGCGCAAGAGAAGGGCGATCGCTCTAGAAGCCATTACGACCCCAAACAACCATCGAAATAGAAAACGTGAATACAACGAGTAGAGAAACCCAACCAAGTGTCAAAATATCCATAAGATTGATATCAAATGTTAGATTTTGAAGAACTTCAACGTCTTTACATCATAATCTAAAGTGAGCATTCTGATTGGCAATTGGAAACATCCTACTTTTTAAGGTAGTGGGCTAAGTTTCGTTGTTTGTCGAGGGCATTCCGCCCCCAGGAGAAAGCTGAAGATTTCCTTTCGTCCTTGCCACCGAAATCCATCTAGTCGAGTGACCCGAGGATTGGTGTGTAGGTTGGCTTGAGCTTACGAAAACCAACATTCGCAAGCGTTTTGCTAGGCTACGCTATTGCTTTAGTGCAGCTATCCGTCAGACTACATCCAACCTATGGCAGATCCAGCCTTATAAAGATTTTGTTTGTCAATCAGCTCACACACTAGAGGTGTCTGAATCGTCACCCCACAATTATCGGCTCGGGCATCAGCAATCATTCCACATCTTAGTTGAGGGTATTCGCTATGGCTCATGAGGAACATCTGGCACGACTGAAGCAAGGAGTTGATGCTTGGAATGAATGGAGAAATGCAGAACCTGACGTAGTTCCCGATCTGTCAGGCACTGACTTAAACCAGTGTCAACTGCATGGTATCAACTTCAGTAAAGCGAATCTAAACAAGACATCGCTGATTGGCGCAGATCTTGATTTTGCTAATCTCTCTGAGGCGGGCCTGATTGAAGCCAACTTGAGTGGAGTTGATTTAAAGGAAGCCGATTTGAGCCAGGCAAACCTGTATCGAGCTAATCTTTTGGGAACTTACCTGAGCGGAGCCAATTTTACAGGCGCTAGTTTACAGGAAGCTATCCTCAAGCGATCGGATCTGACGGGAGCAAACCTCAGTCGAACAAACCTGGTACGGGCTGTATTGATTGGCACCGATATGAATCGTGTTAATTTGAGCGACGCTGATTTAACCGAAGCTGACCTGAGTCGTTCTGATCTTGGGCGCGCTAAGCTCAACGGTGCCGACTTTACAGGGGCTATCTTAAATGAGGCCCGCCTCATCGGTGCAGAGATGAGCGGTGCAGACTTAACAAATGTTGATTTGCGCGGTGCCCGACTCAATCGAGCCGACTTAAGCAATACTCTCCTGATTGGTGCTTGGTTTAGTGGAACGAATCTGTTGGGAGCTAAGCTCATTAGCGCTACATTGAGTGGGCTGAACTTGAGAGATACGAACCTGAGCGGTGCAAACCTCACCGATGCAAATCTTCGAGGTGCAAATCTCGGAGATGCAAACCTTAGCAATGCAACGATGCCTGACGGTACGATTCGTGACTAATCTTTTGGCAGTAAAAGCGATGGGGGCGACTCTTCCTATTGCTTTTAAGGAGGGGGGGCGTTGCTTGATCTGGGTATGAATTTGTGGGGGGCAGGCGTGACTTGCTCTCTCCATTCAAGCAATTAAGTTTATGACCTGGCAGTGCCTATGCAGTGCCTATTTACATTGGTTTAGGGTGGTTTGCAGCAATTCTCATTTTAGGAAGCTTCGCGCCCGTAGGGCGCTCACTGGTACAAATTTAGGGAGCAAAAAGGTCGCCTCAGGCGACCTTTTTGCTCCCTAAATTTCCATAATGAGAATTGCTGGGTGGTTTGGGCAAACTAATGCTGGAGTGAACGTATGCCCCAGATTGCTTGCGTCTGCACCCAACGCCATTCATTCCAGAGGAAATATCTACATGCGTGGTATCTGTACCCTGGCAAATGACCGAGTTTATGACCAACTGGTTGCTCTGCTTAATAGCATTGATGTAAACGCCCCAGGTTTTCCAGTTTGCATTTATCCCTATGACGATAATATTGAGCGCATTATTACCGAAGCTAGGCGGCGGGAGAATGTTCAGATTTACAACCATCAAGCATCCATTGATGCCTGGGATGGGTTTGTCCGAGCTGTATGGGACGCTCATCCTACTGCGCAAGCAGTTTGGGAATCAGCAGGATCTCGTGGCTATCACCGAGTCGGCACCCATCGCCGGTTCTGTGCCTTTGATGGGCCGTTTGATCAGTTTCTCTATATGGATGCAGATACTCTGCTGCTGGACTCCCCGGACTTAATATTCAGCCGCTTGGATACGCAGGATTTCGTCGTGTATGACTTTCAGTTTAAGCAGCCTGAGCATGTGTATGAGATGACCGCGCCTGGACTGAAGCAGGTGTTGCCCGAAGCTTATCTTCAGACGGGAATTTTTTGCTCAGGGTTTTATGGCAGCCATCAAGGGTTGTTTCCTCTTGAAAAGCGAGACTGTGTCCTGAATGCGCTGAAATCGGGTGATGCGGCGATGCTGTATCCAATGGCCCCGGACCAAACCCTGCTCAACTACATGGTGATGCGCTGTGGGATATCCTTCGAAAATTTAAGTCTAAGCCTGCCTTGTGCGAAAAGAACAGGCAATAGCATCACCTCTCTCCATTTTGAGCAGCGGGGAGATGCGTTGTATGACAACGGCGTTCGACTGCTTTATCTCCACTACATTGGTATCTCGTCACGGCTCTTTGCTCACTTGAATGAGGGAGAAAATATTGCTGTGCCCTACCGGGATCTGTTTCTTTCCTATCGCTATCTTCATGCACCTGACCAACGCCCAACTTTTGTAGGAAAAGCCCGCCCTTATCATCAGTCTCCACCATTGCTGAAGCGTGCTTTGAAAAAACTAGGTATTGCCTGACCTTTCTCATTACTTGCCAAATCGGTAGCCCTTCCCGTAAACCGTGTGGATGAGCGGTGATTCTCCATTGGTTTCTATTTTGCGGCGCAATAGACGAATCAGGGCAACGAGGGCATTGCTGCTCGGTTTTGTCTCATGGGGCCACAGCACTTCATTCAGGTCGTCATGGGTGAGCAGTTTATGGGGGTGTTTTATGAGATGGGCCAGGAGGAGGGTCTCTTTATCAGACAGGTCAATGGAGCGATCGCCCCGATATGCTAATTGATTCTCTTCGTCTAGTTCGATGCCGTCAGCCGCGAGCAGTGGGGCTTTTTTTTCGACCTGCATGACGGGAGGACGGCGCAACAGTGCTCTTACTCTAGCCAAGAGTTCTTTTAGCTCAAATGGTTTGATGAGATAGTCATCGGCTCCTGCATCGAGGCCGTGTACTCTATCATCTACGGTGTCTTTTGCGGTGAGAAATAGCACAGGTGTTGTGTTTCCCTGGGACCGAAGGAAACGGCACAGGTCTATGCCGCTCATTTCAGGCAGCATCCAATCCAGTACGAGTAAGTCATAGGTATTGGCAAGAGCGAGCGATCGCCCCGTTGCCCCATCAAAGCTGATATCGACGATATACCCCTCTTTCTGAAGAATGCGATTTAGGGCGTCAATGAGTTCCACTTCATCATCTACTAGCAAAATACGCATGATCAACGCGCCCCCACAAAAACATCTCTGCCCTAGCTAAGGGATCTACATCTAAATAAAGATACCGGAGGAGAGGGGCGGCGGGCCGCGCCCGCCGCCCCTCTCCTGGTACTTTATTTTCTTGCAAGTCCCTAAAGTGTCTACGGCTATAAAACCAATTCTCAATGGAAGGATAGCTTTTTGCTTGTTGCCGCTCACTCGATCAGGCCCGTAAAATTTTGGAATATTTACGAAAGGTTAACAAACCAGGAAACATTACGCCTTTTTTAATCTAAGTCACCTCCAAAATATAGTTTTATTTTATACTGAGTGTACTAAGTGGATTTAAGTATGAGCCGGTGAATTTACCTGGATGAACTACAGGTATGTTAATACCTGTTGGTATGCGGGCAGATTTTAGACAGAGACTTTAAACCTGATGAATCATTGAGGTTTATGTCGTGTTTATGTATCTATCAACGAGTCAGTAGATTTACTCAGGGATCGCATCTCAACTGCTTTGGTCAAAGCCTCTTCGCGGGACTTGGTTATGTTTGTGCACCGTGCTGGTATTCGTTCGTCGCCAAGCAAAGGGGGGGTAAGCCGATCAGTTGGACGTATGATGATTACAGAATATACAGTCCATGAATTTACCTGAATTTGAAAAGCAATATCGTGATTCGATTGATCAGATATTGTCAGATTTACAAACCGTAACTCTGAGGCTGTCAGAGTTAGAGCGCAATGCTCTGAGGATTGGTGAATCGGTAAAAAATTTGAGCTATTTGGTTGAGGAGTTTCTCGAATCGCAGAAAGAGGATGATGAATCTCATGCTCGGGAATAGTAGGGGATTACGCCCTTTGAGATGAATGATTAAGGAACGAGATACGACTGGGCAAGTTCACGCAAGAATCAGGGTTTGGCGCTCTGCGCCAAACCCTGATTCTTGCGTTGTGAATTTGAGAACTTTGCCAAGTCGTGAACGAGAATTAAATCATTTAAATCCAATTGTAATTACTCAGCCCGCCCTCACCCTAAATCCCTCTCCCAGCTTGGGGGGCTACTGTGTACACACATCTCGGCTCGGATATCAAAACTCTGCGAGATCCCCCTCAATCCCCCTTAAAAAGGGGGACTTCCGATCC
>CAYXJG010000111.1:3519-14008 GCA_964465285.1 uncultured bacterium | reverse complement strand
CCTTCTGCCTTCCGATACTAGTGCTCTGTCATTTCTTGAAATTAGGGTAAACCCCGCTGGGATTTACCCCAATTTTAATTTTGACGCTGCACTAGGAAGCCCCGTGGTCAGCACTAGCCCTACCAATGCCGTGAAAACCAGGAACACCATACCGCCTCGAAAGGCATGAATTCGCTCTGTGCGATAGGCAAAGATAATTCGCTCGCGCAGTTCATCGGTGACAGTGGCCTGGTTGAGTACCTGTTGCAACTGAGTGTCTGAGACAAGTTGGACGCTGCTTTCAAGGGCAGTGATCACAGCAAGTTTCGATTCTTCTGGAATGCGGGGGCTATCGACAATCCGCTGCTGGAGTCCGGCAATCAAGGTACCCAGCATCATGGCTCCGACCAGAGCAACACCGATGGAGTTGCCCAACTGTTCAAATGTTGCGTTGAGTCCTGAGGTGGCTGTGGTGTCATCGTCGTTCACGGAAGACAAAATAAGGTTGAGAATTTGAGAGGCAATCAAGCCTGCACCAATGCCGAAGAGAATTCCCGTTGCAAGTTGGCTGGGAGTAGAATTGGGCCGCATGGTCGCCGTGATTTGAATGAGCCCTAAAATCGCCAGAATATATCCGACCTGAATGATGTGCTTTGCCTGAAACCGCGCCGATAAGCGTGCTCCAATGATGGCAAAAACAAGAATCGCAGCCGATAAGGGTAGCAGCGCGATGCCTGTTTGCATGGCGGTGAATTCAAAGGTGAGTTGCAGCAACAGAGGGGCCACAAACAGAAACGACGCCATCATTCCCATGTGAATAAAACGCACTGAAAAACCTGGAATCAATCCGGGAGTTTGAAACAGGGATGGTTTGAATAGCCCGTTACTGCTTATATTCTCCAGATGCCATTCCCAAAGAATCAACAGCATAAGCACCAGGACGCCCGCACCAAATATAAAGGGCACGGCGGACAGGCCGAAGGGGGCGATCGCCCGGTTCCCAATCATCAAGGGCTGCTTTGCTAACCAGATGCCATAGGGTTGCGCCATCAAAATGCTGAGCACGACGGTGGAAAATCCCAGAATGGAGAGAAGGGCACCGAGGATATCAAACCGGGGGCGGTGTTCAGGGCTATCGTCCTGAATCTGATAGCTCAACGCCAGCACAATAATAACAATCAGCACTTCTAGCCGAAACGCCCAGCGCCAACTGTGGAAAGTGGTCAAATACCCCCCCAGGATCGGCCCCACCGCAGCCCCCACCGCACTGACTGCACTAATTATTCCGTAGGAAAATGCTAAATCTTTACCGCTATAGTAAGTACGTAGGAGTGTCTGAATGTTGGGCACCATCAGGGCTGACCCCAGCCCTTCAAGGATTGACCAGCCAATGATGAGGGTGAGCAGCGTCGAACTCAGGGACGCCGAAAACGTGCCAATGCCAAAAATAACAATTCCAATCAAGAAAGTGCGCTTCTTACCCACCAGGTTTGACACGGCACTGCCAATGAGCATAAACGATGCCATGATCAGTGCATAAAGGGAAATGGCTGATTGAATGCCTAAAACTGTCGTGTTGAGATCTGCCACCAAAGCAGAAATAGACACATTCATGATGGTGGTGTCGATGACAATGATGAACATCGACAATGCGAGCAAGATAAGCAGCATCCATTTCTTCATGACATACCGGGCGATCGCCGCAACGTACTTTACTAGGTCGTAACCTTTACCAGGTCATAGCCTTAATTTTTGGGAGTCGCTGCTCTTAGGGATTTGCAAGAAAATAAATCACCTGGAGAAGGGCAGCGAGCTGCGCCCGCTGCCCCTTTCTTCCGGTATCTTTGTTTAGCCGCAGATCCCTTAGGTATGAATTCGTATGTGGGAGACGCGCACCGCGCGCCTCCCACATACGAATTTATACCTAGATTAAGCAACACTGGCTATTGAGCTGGGGGAACCCTGCACCGCGCAACGGATTCCCCCAACTCAAAAATTATAGCCCTACGGGCCTAGGTTCAAAGAGGTAATCCCCCGCGCAGCGAGGGATACCCTCTCCTCACAATGTCCTAACCTAAGTGCGTATTGCCATAAAATTGTCGCCTGTAGAAGTATATATCCTACGGCTATCCTGCGGGTATTGCAAAAATGCGTTGGAAAATTAAAAGCGATCGCCAATGGCAAAGATTACCGATGTGTCACCGCCGCCTGTAATACCAAACTCAAGGCGCACCAGACCAAAGTTTGAGGTGGTCAGCAATCCTAGCCCATAACCATAGCCTTCCCCAGGTTTATCGCGGGCATCACCTGGCTGACCAATGACCGTGTCATCAGAGTCAAATCCCGTCGCCGCATCGAAGAAGACATTCCCCGCCAGCATCAGGTCTTCGCCCAAAATATCCTGGAAAAATCCGCTCCCAATATCAAAATTTGCAAAGGGAAAACGGTATTCAAGGGTGCCCTGGAGGAAGTTGCGGGGACTGCCTACTTCCCCAGTGCCATATCCCCGAACAGAAGTCGATCCGCCCAGTACGTAGGCTTCATAGCCAGGAGGGGCATTTAATGGAATCGTGCCTCCCTGAACATTAAAGACGAGCGCTCCTTCGCTTTCAGGCACACGAATCAAGCCAATCGGGATGAACTGAGTATAGTTTGCTCCCAGCCGGGTGAAGAAGATGCTCGCTTCTCCTACCGGAATAGCCTGGTCAATGCCAAATTGAAACCGATTACCTCGTGTCGGAAAAACAGTGTCATTGCGATTTTCAAGAATCGTGTTCAGGGTTAGCATTAGCAGGTCGTCATTATCATCGCCGCTGACCGTCAAATCATTGCCATCTTCGTCATCGCTAAAGCGTCGTGACCCGTAGACCGAATCTGAAAAGGACACTTCCTGATAGGTCAGTCCCATTGCCGCTTCAAAATTATCAGAGAAGGGTCGGAAAAATTGAACGCCACCGCCAAATCGGTTTTCCCAGGGATCACTATCGGTGGAGACATCCAGATCATTAGGGCCATTTTGGAAGGCAGGGGCTTTATAGCTCAGGGCAAACACATTCAGTGCATAGCCCAGGCGACTCTCTGTTCCTGCAATCCAGGGATCACGGAAGGTCAGGTCAAACCCCAGAGTTTGGTCACCGGGTTCAACGCCAAAGGTTAATGTCTGGTCATTGCCACCAATGTTGAAATATTCAAAGCTAAAGGGCAGCAAAAAACCTGTGGTACGGGGAGTACCGGGCCTAACGACCGGGGCAGCGGTAGAGCCTTGAAGAGCATGGGGGCGATCGACATCAACACCGGGGATTAGGGTGAAGTGACGCCCAAAGGAAATTCCAGGGGTCCCTTCGCGGGCCGTTATCACCATAACCACTTGATTATCGCCTGTCGGCTCTAGGGACAGCATGGCATCTGCGATGCCCGGCAGGTTATTCACGTTGACGATGCCCTGCCTTGCCAGCTCAGCATCATAAACATCACCGGGCTCCAGCTCCAGTTCCCGAGTAATGATAAAGTCCCGGTACTCTCCCTCTGTAGGCGCTCCGGTTGCGTCTACAAAGCGCACTTGGATGTCTGAGATTATCTCACCACTGCCTGATGGAACATCCATGATTCCTTGGGCAAAGGTTTCCTGGGCAGAGGCAGTACTAGCATCTTGGATGTCGGAGTCCGGAGAAGCTGAAGAAACCATGCCACCTAGCAAATCCCCTGCCTGCGTCGAGTAGTCAGGCAGATCTCCTTGTTCTTCCCCCGCTGATAGTTCTATCACCTGGCTAATGAGGGGAGGGTCGTTGAGCAAGGATGCACTGCTCTGAATCATGCCAGAGGGGGCGATCGCCCCCTCCCTTGTAGGATCAAGAACTGCATCTTGCGCGAGTGCATGAGGCATTCCCCATACAGGCGCTGAGATCACTCCAGTCAAGGCTAAAAAATAGTTCAGGTAGTTTTCATAATGCGATGTCATACTCAGTCCATTCCTTACACTACACACCAGAGATGAAGCCAATAACAGCGCAACACGGGAGAATCTGCCATCATCATCGAAATACAACAAGCCAGAGGAAAGAACAATGTCAAGGCAGATATGCTTCCTGACTTGCTGTCGTTTCGGGTCATGCGACAACCACCGTACATGTCTACTGATGAATGCTGCTAGCTCTATCGAAACAAGAAACCCTTAAAAGGGTTTAAAAATCTCACAAAGCGCAACATTTATGCCCAAAGATAGCAAGCAACAGATTGGAAATGGAACCGTAACAGATGTAGCAGATGTATAAGCACACCTCGAATCCGGCACTCTCTGCCTGCTATCCTATCGCAGCTATCCATTTACACATCTATTTTCTTTGATGCAGCGTGTGATTGGCATCCCACTCGCGGTAGCTCGGCTCCCTTATATTCGGGAGCGCAGATGGTCTTCGACTCACACAATTTGGCAAAGTTCTCAAATTCACAACGCAAAAATAGGGATTTGGGGCGCGCTCCGCGCGCCCCAAATCCCTATTTTTGCGTGAAATTTGCCAAGTCGTGCGACTCAGAGTCTTGAGGGGCATGAGGATGGTGCGGTGACGCTACAGATGATGGTGAAGGGGCCAAATGATGGGAAGCGCTGGGTATTGGGCTATGGGCAGGGGGCTGTAGTGTTGAAGCAGCCGGAGTTGAGGAAGGTGGTTAGCTCTGAAATCAGCTCGTTAGGTTGGCGATCGCCCAAATTCTTAGAGACGAGCAGGGTGGCTCGGTGAAGTCATCGCTTCCCCTCGACAACACCTGTCTTCTTGTTCACGCACGATCAGGGGCGTGAACTACAACAGATTGTAAATTTATTGCCGTATCGCAGTAAAACTGCTGAATAGCTGGGAATCATTAGACCATTCACTCAAGACAATACTCGTTGTTTATCTTATTTTTTTAATTAAAAATTATTGTATTTTCCACCTCTCCTCTTTTCCTGTGTTCACGACTGGGCGAACTTCTGCAATTGCAACAGAGAAAAAAGGTTTTGGGGCTTCTTAGGTTTTTGGGAAGGTTTCATGGAGTGGCCAGTTGTCGATAACACTTGAGCAAGATCACGTATTTCCTGAAATTCTAAAAGTAAAGATTTTTAAGCCACTACTAAACTCGGAAGCTTTTTTTCCGGGTTGGTTCTTTACGATGGGTTCAATTCTCAAGGTTTAGGTTCAATGTCAAGCATAAAGCCCCCTCGCCTTGAGCGATGTCTCAGGATTGACGAATTGCATTGAATGATTTGAAACGATGGGTTTTGGGATATGGGAAAGGAACTGTGGTGTTGGAACCTCCTGAGTTAATTGCGGGGGTGAAGGATGAAGTAGAGAGGATGAGTCAAAGGTATTGTTGTTCAGGAGATAGGGTTAATGTTAGCTACGAATAATCAAGTCATTCAGAATGCAGAACAAACCATTCCCTATGTTGAGTTGAGCTTTGGGGTCGTCGGGACAACGTTGCCTGCGGATCATGGGTATGGGCTGTATAGTGCGATCGCCCACCTCTGCCCTGATATTCATGAGCAGGAAGGGGTAAGCATTCTCACCATTTCAGGAGAGCCAGATCGTCAGGGGAAGATTCACCTCAGTCAGTCTTCTCATCTCAAAATTCGTTTGCCTTATGAGCCATCAAAACTAGCTCTAGTATTGCCGTTAGCGGGGCAAACACTAACCATTGGTAAGCATTCAATCCAACTGACAATTCCTCAGATCCATCCGCTCAGACCTTTGGATAAGCTGCGATCGCGCATTGTCACCATTAAAAAATTTCAGGAACCTGAGCCTTTCAAAGAAGCAGCCCAGCGACAGTTAGATGCTTTGAGCATTCAAGGCAATTTGATTTTGCCGCTGAATGAGGGAGGAGAACCTAGTCGCAAAGCCATCAAAATTAAAACCTACTCGGTCGTCGGTTTTAGCCTGATTGTGACCGACCTGAATGAGGAAGATTCTCTGAAGCTGCAACAGCATGGGCTAGGTGGCAAGCATCGTATGGGTTGCGGGATTTTTACCCCCTTCCCTCGCGTCTGGAGGTTCTACGATGCTTGAACTTCCTGAACAATTATTGGCAAAAAGTCCAAAACTGGGTAGAAAGCCTGTCACCCTAGAACAACATCTGCAAGATGCAGCGCAATGTGCCGCCCAGATTTTTCGTTTAGATGGGCGTTGGGGGCAAAACTGGTGCCGTTTCTTTCAAATTCAAGGAATAGAAACACAAGAGCAGTTTCTGCTAAATCTTCAAGTAGCTGCGCTGTTTCATGATCTGGGTAAAGCGAATGAAGACTTTTACGCTGCTGTTTCTCAACCAGGCTTCACTCAGCAAACGATTCGTCATGAACATCTCAGTGCATTAATTCTGTGTTTGCCAGAGGTACGTAGTTGGCTATCGCAGGATTCTAGATTAGATACGGACATTATTACAGCAGCGGTTCTATCTCATCACCTCAAGGCTTTTGATGATTCAACATCTATCAAAGATAAAAAAAGAAGCGAACGAATCAAAAACTATCGTTGGGGTCAGGCTCAAACCCTTAAGCAGTCAATAGTGCTGTACCTTCAGCATGAAGAGGTTACCGCGACTCTGAAACGGATTGCCAGTTTGACCAATCTAAAAGAGGTTCCCAATCTCCCCAAAACAGCCTGGAAACCAGCTTCAGAATGGGAACAAGCCTGGAGAAAAGGGAAAAAGAAATTTGCTCCATATTTTGAGCGGGATTTGCGAAAAAATGCTCAACGGCGATCGCTCCTGCTGGCTGTCAAAGCAGGCTTGATAGTGTCAGATGCCGCTGCCTCTGGTCTGGTGCGTGAAGGGTATGACATCTCTGACTGGATTGAGGCGATCGTGCATTCTGAGGCGATCGCGACTAACGAAATCTCTGAGAAGATCCTGCTCCCTCGGATTCATCAAATTAAAGAACGCACGAAGCAGCCATTTAAGTTCCATGCTTTCCAACAACAAGCAGCAAAACAAGGATCGAAAGCCTTGCTGCTAGTAGCTTGTGGGGGTGGCAAGACCCTGGCAGCCTGGAAATGGGCGGAGCAGCAAGTTCAACGGTACAGCCTCGGCAAAGTCATCTTTCTATATCCCACTAGGGGAACCGCTACTGAGGGATTTCGGGATTATGTGGGTTGGGCACCAGAAGCAGATGCTGCACTAGTGACAGGTACGGCTAAATATGAACTAGAGGCAATGGCTGAAAATCCCAGTGAGTCCATCGCCGATAAAGTCTTCTGTACCGAAGCCGATGAGCGGCTTTATGCTTTGGGTTTTTGGTCAAGGCGGTTCTTTAGCGCCACCGTTGACCAGTTCCTTAGCTTTATGGAGCACAGCTATCAGAGCTTATGTTTACTACCCGTGCTAGCCGATAGTGCCGTCATTATCGATGAGGTGCATAGCTTTGACCGCTCCATGTTTGATACCTTGATCAGTTTTTTGAGCACATTTCATATTCCGGTGCTCTGCATGACCGCGACCTTGCCCCAATCCAGGCGAGAAGAGTTGGTCAAAGCAGGACTGAAGGTTTTTCCGACCGACACCGATCGCGCCAGTGAAGCACTGGCAGATTTGAAAGAACTTGAACAAACCGATCGCTACCGATTAGAGTCTGTAGCTGATTTCGGTGCGGCCTTTGACAAAGCAGTGACGGCTTATCAAGAGGGCCTGCGAGTTTTATGGGTAGTGAACACGGTTGATCGCTGCCTGGCGATTGCCCACAAACTGGATGCAGCTTTAGCCGGAGAGGTGCTGACATATCACAGTCGGTTTCGATTGTGCGATCGCCAAAAGGTTCATGCGGGCACGGTCAAAGCCTTCTCGTTTGCTGAAGGAGATGTGTCAACAAGGGCGATCGCTGTCACCACCCAAGTTTGCGAAATGAGCTTAGACCTGGATGCGGATGTTTTGATCACCGAAATTGCCCCGGTGTCTTCCCTAGTGCAACGCTTTGGAAGAGCCAACCGCCACTTAAAGCGCCCATTCGCCACTCTGCATCCTTATATGCCACCGGGCGATCTCCCATATCAAGCAAAGGAGATGGAAACCGCAAAGGCTTTTCTTGCCAGCTTTGAGACTGAGCTAATCAATCAACTGCAACTGGCAACGGCGCTAGAAAAGTTTGCTAACTGTGAGCGGAACGCCGATGGGAGTAGTCTGTTCCTGACCAGTGGCTACTACGCCGTGCCCGGTTCGTTTAGAGATACCGATGAGTTCGCAATTCCCTGCATTCTTGATTCTGACCTTGATGCCATTGAGCCACTAGTCAAAAATCGCCAGCCCTACGACGGCTTCATTGTGAACGTTCCGCATAAATGGGCAAAAGTTTGGTTAGAAGAGGGCAATACCCAACCCGACTGGTTGCCTAAATATCTAAACGTGGTTAGCGGTGTTGCAGAACGGTACCAGGCAAACCGAGGATTTGTCACCAAATCACCAGAGGAGGTGGAACTTGGCTAACATCCTAAGCCTCGACAGGCAACGACTTTGCAATCTTAGCCAGCATTCGGAGAGCTTCGTTTACAGCGGCAGAGTCCTTAAAGATTTCCGCCACATCAGGATCAAGCACAACGATGTTGGTCGATTTCTGATAAGCCTCGTAGTGCTTACCCCGGACTCCTCCTGAGAAGTCATATTCCGGGAGCATATCATCGGTGGAATTGGGGTCAGTTTCCGGATTCATAGTCACTTTTCTCTCGACGAGTTGCGAAACGCGCACTAATCACACGAACAGAGTTATCTCTTTCAGTGTAAGACACCACCAGCAAGCGACCAGCGAGAGAAATCCCCACCGTTAGCCACCGAGACTCGCCCATTGAATGCATTGGATCGCTAATCGTAATCGCAAGTGGATCGCCAAAGACAGTGATAGCTTCCTCAAACGTTACGCCATGCTTTTGGCGATTGACACTGGCCTTCTGGGCATCCCATTGAAACTGCATGAACTGTAATCGTCTCCCAGATATTCGGAGGGCCTTACTTTTGGCAAAACACAAGACCAACTCTGAAATAGATACCCTCACGTTGGATTACAAATTGGCAGAGTTGCCATCGTCTCAGCATCGAGCAGGACTAGCAGGGCTAGTTTGCATTATACGTTGGCTTGAGCGACAGCCTAACTTTCAACAGAAGGCCGAGAATGACATTCTTTGCAAGCTCGTACAGCTAGATGATTTAGGCGCATCAATCGAACTCAACCAAGCAGGGGTTGAAGCCCTGTTTAATGAAATCTATGCCGCCAGTACAGAAGAACAAGAGCGTCCTCAACCGCTAAAAAATAAGCAGAAGGAAATCATCCCGCCACTTCGGGAAGAAGAACGGGAAGTGACCGATAAAAAAGGGAAAGCGAAGACTAAAAAGGTTTACGTTTATCCCATAGTTGTCCCAGCCGGGTCGTTTCTGGCTGACCCCGCTTATGACAAAAGTGTTGAAGGCAAAAATGGGCTTTGGATAAAGCTCTGGCGAGATATGGTCTGGAGTATCTTGCGGGGAGTGCCAGCTACGAGAAAACCCTTTGAAGCGAGAGCAGAGGGATGTTATGGCGATGATGCTGGGAGTGTTTGGAAGCAACTCACCCAACCGGAAGACTACACAGTAGATTTGCCAAGCACTTATTTTCTTGGAGCACAATCTAGCAACGCCGAGAATGTTCCATTCAAAGATCGCGCTCGGTTGCAGTTTCTTTTACATTTTTGGCTATTTGCTGCACAGATTTACGTCCCTGCCGTGATTGATAACGAGGGTAAGCGCAACTTTGTTGGCTATGCTTTGGCCATTCCAGACGTGGCCAAGCTGGAATGGTTTTGTGATGAGTTGCCAGAGATCTTGAGCGATCGCAGCACTGAAAAATCGGGTTATCGTCCTCGCGATGCGGTAGTCGATCTAGCTGTAGCAAGTGCTCTGGATATGATGAAGCGATTGCGCGATCGCCTCAAGCAAACAACTGGCGAGAAACTGCCCGAAGATCTCGTTTTTGGCATCGATGTCATTCACACCGAGAAACAAGGAAACAACATCCGCATTCTCAGTTCAACTCGGCTTGATCCAGAAGAGTCCATGCTTGATCAGTATGCTCAGATACGGGATGGATTTTGGAGCCCATTATTCCGAAAGCAATGCCTTTTGAACCTGGTCAACGAACAACCGTGGTACACCGGATTTGATGTTTTGGTATGCACCCTGCCCTACGAACGCACGATTGAAGATAGCTATTTTCAGCGAGACATCCGAGAAAAATTGAAAGCTTTATCTCAAGAGGAGAAACACATGGATACAACAACCTCAATAGACAATTCAATGTCTATTGCAACTCTGGTTTTTCGATTAGTTGGCAATTATGTCACTCGTAAGCTCAAGTCCAAACATGATTTGGAATGGAAAACAGAATGGAAAGGTCTAAAGACCGAAGAGTTAAATCAAAAAGCGGGATACAAAAAGTACGCCGAAATGAAAGCAAAGGTTGCTAAGTCTGCTTTCCTTGATGTCCGCAGTCGGGGAGCATCCCACTTTCGCACAAATATCAAAT
>CAYXJG010000111.1:0-3509 GCA_964465285.1 uncultured bacterium | reverse complement strand
GCCTGAGTCATGTTTTTGCAAAAGTGGGATGCTCCCCGCAGTCGCACAGAGCCGATGGACTTCATCAATTACTTTGTTTCCAGTCTGTGTTCTGTTCCACAACACATGAAATCTGCTGCTTATGTCGAGCTAACCCAAGCTCTATATCAAGATACAGACAAAATTCGGACTCTGACTCTCTTGGCACTCTCTGCTAACGGTTAATTTGCACTTGCTTTTTCAGGAGAAATAATCATGAACAAGAATCTTTTCGCAACCGTCTTAACTTATCCGGCTCCTAGCTCTAACTACCGGGGAGAAAGCGAGGAAAATCGTACAGTACTCCAAAAAATTGCTAAAGGGCGGCAAGAGTACACCGTTATCAGCCCCGAATCGATGCGGAATGCTCTACGGGAAATGCTGCAAAAAGCAGAAGTTCCCTGTAACCGAACCCGGCTCCATAACGAAGATCAATTGGCAGTGGAATTTAAGGAATTTCCAAACGCGGAAAAATATGCCGATGACTTTCTCTTTGGCTTTTTAGTTGCTGATAAAGAAGCCATCAAGAAGAACAAAGGACTACCAGCCAAACGCGATAGCGTGCTGCGAATGAATATGGCGGTTGCTTTGACGCCCTATCGCTTTGATGCGACTTTCCATCAATCACCACTCAATGCAGGCAGTAGTCCTTGGAGAAACTCATCAACATCGGCTCTCTTACATCGTGAGGTAGCACACACGGCCTATCAGTATCCCTTTGCACTGGCTTACTCAGATTGCAAAGCCCAACCGGAATGGACAAAGGTTCTATTACAGGCAATTTCCCAACTCTCTGACGTAGCTGGTGGTCATGCCCGCAGCTACTATGAAATGGCTCCAAAGAGCATCGTAGCTCGTCTAACCCCTAGCCTCATTGCTGGATTCGACACCTATGGGTTTGACGAACAAGGGGAATTCTCAGAGCTTACCCGCATCCATAAGGACGATCTGTCCGCTGATGAGTTTTGGGTTGGTGGTGAACTTGCCCGAGACATGGATGAAACCCGCAAGGCTGAACTAGCTGAAGCGGGAGTCAAGTTTTATGACAATCCCCAAACTCTCCTGTCTGATCTGGCCGATGAGTTTCTGAAATAAGGAGGCAGCATGGAAAATCTTTGGTTACATATTCGTGCTCCTTTTGCAGCATTTCGAGGCTTTCAAGCTGGAGTTTATCGAGCGACTGCCCCCATAATACCTCCCTCAGCCGCCTTTGGCTTGGTGCTGAACTTGGCTGGCATTGAAATGCGAGACAAGCAACCGGGGCCAACTACTCTAATTCGCCAGGATTTACCTTACTTGCGCTTGGCAATTGGTACTGTTCCTGAAACAAAGGGTGAAGTGTGTTCACTTTACCAACAGTTACATAGTTATCCAGTGGGCAATTCAGGCAAGGAACTCAAGCATCGAACGCATGGTGCTAAATATTGGATTGTTCCAGTGCGTCGAGAATTTTTGGTGAGTTTGGATATCGTGCTCGGTATTCAAACTCAAGAACCCAAAATTCTTGAAAAGGTTATGCAGGGTCTGCGGGGTGAGCTGAATGAATCTCGTTACGGTCTCCCATTTGCTGGAGACAATAACTTTCTCTTTGACCGTGTTGATGTTCTAGAGTCACCACCACCAGTATTTTGGTATGTTCAAATGCAACCCGATGATCCTCCAATGCGAGGGTCTTATCGATTAACTGTTGGTATCGATCGCGCTGATAATAGCAAAACGACCAGCTATCTTTATGCTCCGCTCGAGGAGGCTACCCATGAACCGCCCGAATCAGCCTGGACGTGGACGCCTAAAGAACCAGCGCCAATAGCATAAATGAAGTTCACGCCTATGATTTCTCTATCCATTCCTAATGAAGTTCTTGCGGGTATCAAAGCCTTGGCTCAGCAATTCAATTTTTTTTTCGTGAAACTTGCCAAGTCGTGTAATATAAAATCTTCTCCCTCAAGAACCACAGATGCCGTCAGGCGATTTCGAGAGGGGGATTCGGGCTAAGGCTTCACCTTTAATGAGCAGGACTTTATCTCAGGAAGGTTCAACAACTGCTCATCATTCGTCAGCAACACTGCATCCATAGTCTCAGCGCTAGCAACCACGATCGCATCCGGCGTTTTCAGCCGACATTTGCGGCGCAGAGCGATCGCCTTTGCACTCACTGACTGATCAAGAGCAACTCGATGCAATAAAGCGAGGTGCGATCGAATGAGTTGCTCATCAGCCTGACTCAATTCGGCAAACGATAACAGCTCAATCTCGGTGATAACAGAATATCCCAGGTCGCCTTCAGGGATTGGCTCATCTAGTCGATCGTTGAACAGCAAGATAAAAATATTGGTATCCAGCACATAATCAACCATCATCCCACTCATCTCGTATCTTTCGTTGCCAGGTCACCGCATTGATATCGGCAAACGATGTCACCTGCCCTGCCAGGTTAGACAACATTTTCGTTTGGCTGATTTGAGATGGCTGCTTTTCAATCGGGTTCATGACCAGCACAACCTGATAACTGCCCGTTTCAATGTCTTCTGGTAAATCGATTGTTAAACGGCGATCTGTAGAAATAGTGACTTCGATGTTCAATGTTTTCATTCACTCACCTCTAACCCCGTCAGTCTAATAATATAGCGATACTAAATTGCTCGTGAACGGCTGAGTGAGAGTAGGGGCGGGTGCAGCCCGCCCCTACTCTCACAAATCATTTGAGATTGCCATATACTTGTTCACACGACTTAGCAAGTTTCACGCAAAGATAGCAGCAATTCTCATTATGGAAATTTAGGGAGCAAAAAGGTCGCCTCAGGCGACCTTTTTGCTCCCTAAATTTGTGCAAGTGAGCGCCTGTAGCGCGCGAAGCTTCCTAAAATGAGAATTGCTGACTCATCCATTTCCATGCAGAGCGATGCCAACCACCGTTCCTATCAACATTCCCAAAACCCTCCGCGTCAATGACGAGCAGTTTTTGGATTTTGTCAAAGCGAATCCTGAGTTGCGGCTAGAACGGACGGCCACTGGAGAGTTGATTGCCATGTCCCCAACTGGGAGTGAAATCGGTCACTATAACTCAGAATTGAATGGCGATTTAGTCGTCTGGAATCGTCAACAACGATTGGGCAAAGTCTTTGACTCGTCTAGTGGCTTTCGCTTACCCAATGGAGCTATCCGATCGCCTGATGTCGCATGGGTCGCTCAGGCTCGTTGGGATGCCCTCACTACAGACCAACAGCAGGGATTTGCCCCCCTCTGCCCTGACTTTGTTATCCAGCTGATGTCTAAAACCGATGTGTTGGAAGACATTCAACAGAAAATGGCGGAATACCTGGACAATGGATGTCGATTAGGTTGGCTTATTAATCCGAAAACTCGGACGGTTGAGATTTATCGTCCTCAGCAGGCGGTTGCAACGCTATCGTTTGACCAACGCCTATCGGGTGACAATGTTTTACCTGGATTTGAATTAGTATTAGCCAATATTTTTACGACGTAAAAAT
>CAYXJG010000110.1:0-14016 GCA_964465285.1 uncultured bacterium | reverse complement strand
GACTTATCATCTGCCTTCTTCTGATTTCAATGCAGATGACATAACCTCACCCTCTTCCCTCATCGAGTCTGCATCAGGTGCGGCTCCTCATCCTCCCCAAGAATCAGACACTCCCAACCATCAGGTGACCGCCCCTTATCAGAGCAACACTTCTGCTCCATCTGCTCTGCCCCATACTGCTTCCCATGGCCCTATTGTGGAAGAACACCAGGGAACTGAAGGCACCTCCCCGGCTGTAAACAACGCCTCTGATAATGATGATGTGATCAGTGCTACACGGGAATGGCTGGACGAAACCCTCGCCCGCATTGTCAGCCGCGATCGCCTGAACCGGGAGCAGCAGTTTCGAACCAACCTGATTCAGACCGCTCGCGATGCCCTTGCCCAGGGAGATATTGAGCAGGCAAAGCGCATTGCAGAAAACCCGGCACTGACCGAGGGAGAACGGGATGAATTGCGGGGGGCGATCGCCGAAGTCGAGAGCCATGCCACCTACCCCTTTGTTTCAGCAGACCATGCCCTCACCCTGAGTGCCCGCGCGATTCACGACCAGCCCCGTCCTAGCCGGGAGTGGTTGCTTGCCCAGATGGATGCTGCCGTTGAGCACCTCGACCCCACCTGCTACAACACGGATCGTTCTCCGCTCTCAGCATCGGCTCCGGCTAACACCTCCATTCCTGGAGTCTTCAATCGGTTTTCCAGGAAGGAAGGACGCGACATGCGTAGCGGCGGCACCGGACAGGATGTGTTCCGCAGCGGTGGCGAGTTTCTGGCTGGCGTCGGACAGCAACCCCCCTCCATGGCGGCGCGGCGCAGCCTGCCTCCCCACACCAGCAGGTCTGCTCAGAATCCTCCCGTCGCCCACCAGGAAAACTGCACTCCAACCTTTGGGCAAAACATTGGCGGGTTGACGTTTGCAACCCTGTCCGGCTACCAGTGGGCCACCCAGTTTTCCCGCCCCAGCAATGTGTTGCGAATGGTCTTTCCCCTGGCTATTCCTGCAGTCATCACTTCTCATTTCGGTTGGCGCACCCATCCCATCTATGGCAATCGCCGCTTTCACTTTGGCATTGACTTTGGTGCGCCATCGGGCACTCCGGTCATTGCAGCCCTACCAGGGCGGGTAGAAACCAGCCATTATCTCGATGGCTATGGCTTGACTGTGATTTTAGAAAACCAGGATTTGGAGAAGCGTACCCTTTACGCTCATATGTCTGGCATTGCCGTGCGTCCCGGCACCTGGATCGAGCAGGGCGACATTATCGGTTGGGTCGGCAGCACTGGAAATTCCACTGGGCCGCATCTCCACTTTGAGGTTCACCATCGGCAAAACTCCGAGTGGGTTGCTGTCGATCCTTTACAAGCCGCTGCTCAACTATTTGCGAACCGCCCTGACGTACCAGTACCATAGCGGGGTCACGCAATACTGAACTGAATCGCATCATGGCTTCTTCAAAGGCTTCTTTCAATCTCTCTACTGCTGTACCGCTGGATCGCATTCGTTATAACGACCAGGGCCTTGTTCCGGCGATCGCCCAAGACTATCTGGACGGCACGGTGTTGATGATGGCCTGGATGAACCGTGATTCCCTGGCCAAAACGCTGCAAACAGGGCAAGCCTGGTACTGGAGTCGTTCCCGAGAAGAGCTGTGGCACAAGGGAGCCACCTCTGGGCATTTCCAAAACGTCAAAGCGATTCGATACGACTGTGACAGCGATGCCCTCTTGCTGGCCATTGAGCAGATTGGAGACATTGCCTGCCACACCGGAGAACGGAGCTGTTTTCATCAGGTTAATGAAACAGTGCAGCCCCCTACCGCAGACACCCTTTCTCAAGTGTTTCAGGTCATTTGCGATCGCCGAGATAACCCTCACCCTGATTCTTATACCTGCACGTTGTTTGATGGTGGGGATAACAAGATCCTCAAAAAGATTGGTGAAGAATCCGCTGAGGTGGTAATGGCCTGTAAAGATGACGACAAAAGGGCGATCGCCGGAGAAGCTGCCGATTTGCTGTACCACGTGCTGGTTGCCTTAGCACATCATCACGTTGATCTGAGAGATGTATACCAAACGCTCCAGGAGCGCCGCTGATGCTTACTGGGCTCAAGGATTATATATACAGCGTTCACCACACCCACTCAGCAACACGCGTCTGTCAAACCGCTAGTATGTTCGGCTAACGATATAGTCTGCCAATTTAGATAAGGCCGTTCGATATTCAGTGATGGGTAAACACTCCAGATGTTCCACCGCAAACTTGCTGTGTTCTCGGGCAAGTTCCTTAGACCTCTGAATTCCATCGCTGGCCAAGATGACTGAAATCGCCTCGTCCAAATCGCCCTCCTGAGCAAATTCACGATCAATCAACCCCTGTAGAGATGGGTGAGCCTCCAAGGCATAAATAGCTGGGGCTGTGAGGTTCCCGCTTTTCAGGTCGGAACACGACGGCTTACCCAGCGTGTCTGATGATGCCGTGAAATCAAGAATGTCATCAACAATCTGAAACGCTAATCCCAAATGGCGACCATAGTGGTAAAGGTGAGTCGAGACCTCAGACGATGCGCCGCTCAAAATTCCAGCAGATTTCGAGCTGTTTGCCATGAGGGACGCCGTTTTGTAGTAGCTCTTGTCTAAATAGGTGTCAATCGTTATCTCAGAGTCGAATCGATTAAGCCCCTGCTGAATCTCGCCCTCGGCCAAGTCCATAATGACTTCTGACAGCAGTTTGACGACGTCAAGATTGTCCAGGTTTGCTAAGTGCCAGGAAGACTGGGCAAACAAAAAGTCCCCAGCCAACACAGCAATGCGATTACTAAAGCTACTGTGAACCGTGGGAACTCCTCGTCGTACTTCTGCTTCGTCAACAACGTCATCATGCACCAGGCTAGCCGTGTGAATCATTTCTGTAATTTCTGCCAAGCGACGGTGCTTAGGGGTGATGTCTTGCCCCGGCATCGTCGCCCGCGAAATGAGGAGGACAATAGCGGGTCTGACTCGCTTGCCACCTGCACCAAAGAGATGTTCAGCAGCAGCATAAAGAATGGGGTGACGAGCACCGACCAGGCGCTTAAGGGTCTCTGTCAACAGATGTAAATCTGATTCGACTGGTGAGAAAAGAGAAGTTGCTGAGGTCATGAATTAACCAGCTCAGACATTTGAGTTACGAAATTTTAAGTATTACTCTTTTTATTCTAAGACACCCCTTCTCCATCTGGCGTTTTGCGTCGCATATTTCTCGAAAAATGATTGGATTGAAAAATCCTAAAACCTATGTAGAGCATAGCCTAGGCGTTTTCTAGTTGTTATTTCTAGCTGGTATAGGATATCGGCCAGGGACTTGGATGAGAAACAACAAACCATAGCGCTATACGCTTGGATTAAGCAGGATTCTGTGAAACCTACCAGCAATTCTCAGTATGGAATTCAATGGGGCCAAAAGGTCGCCTAAGGCACCTTTTGGCCCCTTAAACATAGACAAGTGAGCGCCTACACGACTTGGCAAGTTTCACGAAAAAAAGGGGGTTGGGGCGTGCGGAGCGCGCCCCAACCCCCTTTTTCTTGGTTGTGAATTTGAGAACTTTGCCAAATCGTGCACCTAGACCCGTTATGTTCAGCCGTTTCTTAGACAGAGATGGCTGAGGCCAAGAGCAGCCCACAGTTGCCAATGGGACAGACCTCCCTTACGACTCACTCGAGTTAGGAACAAAGAGCACCACCAGCCCGGTACCGCCAAAATATAAACTCAGGACAGCCCCAGCCAGTAGGCTTTGGGTGATGGGGTCAGTTGAAGGGGTCAAAATTGCCCCCAATACCACTGCCCCAACCAGCACATAGCGCCAACCTGCGAGCATTTGCTTTGCGGTCACAATGCCTAGTAAGCCGAGTAAAAACTGCACGACCGGAATTTGGAACGCCAGCCCCGTGCTAAACAGCAACAGCAGCACAAACTCAAAATACCGATCAATTGACCAAAGTTGCTCAACCACATCGGCCCCGTAGCTGATAAAGAAATTTAGCGCGGCAGGAATTAAGGCAATGTATGCAAACCCTAACCCGGCAAAGAATAGTACGCTAGAACCCAACACAATAGGGCCGAGAAGTTTCCGTTCACGACGGGTCAACCCCGGCAGCACAAAGCGAATGATTTGGTACAGAATAAACGGGCTGGAAATCAGCAGGCCACTGTAGCCTGCCACTTTCACTGAAACGAAAAAGTATTCCCCCGGCGAAAGCTGTAAGAACTTCGCACCTTGAGCAGGAACTTCCAGGAGTTCAACAATGTCGTTAACGAAAATAAAACAGACGATAACACCAAGAACGACCGCGATGAGTGCATAAAAGATACGCATCCGAAATTCTTCAAGATGGTCGAACAGCGACATCTCTACATCATCAGGTAAGTCATTTAGAGGATTGGGCGCTGTACCATTTTCCTCTTGGGTCGATTCAATAGATGCTGCTTTCTCGTCTTTGTTCAAGTCCTGGACAGACGTCATGGGCTTTGCTAAATAGTCGAGTGGTCAAAAAGTAAGCGATCAATGGAAATTAATGGAAACAGATGCAGTAGAGCAATTCTGCAAACAGTAAAGGCACCCGCCTCCTGGGATTCAGAGATTACATGAAATCTAGCTTGGCTATGGCGATGCGGGCAGTGCCGCACCTGATTCGATACGGTTTGGTTAGACTGATTTAATTCCCGCTTTTCACTATTGTATATGGCTTGAAGTATATGGCTTGAAGTATATGACTTGAAGTATATGGCTTGAAACATTAAGCGATATATGACACAAGGGGAACCGAGTCTTTTCGGTGAGGGGCGGTCCAGGTTTTGAGGCGGACTCGGTAGTTACGATTAAACAAAATCTAGTTTTGGTGGCGCAGCGCGGCGATTTCGCGTCGCGCTCATTAGGTTGGGTTTACGTGATGTTATTCTCGCTCCTGAGGCATCGAAAACTTTTTACGAGAATTTTTTATATGCTAAGCCATGCGATCGCCCTCATAAAATGTCATATTTGTAACGTTGTGCATTGATTGTGACCCCATACAGTAGATACACCACTGACCCAGTGTCGCCTATTTCGCTGACCTCTCGTCCCAACCAATACAGTTACTTTGTATGGATTCTTTACCGCTGCCTTCCCACATTCATTACGAATCACTATTGCAAATTCTCGAACAGCAGACCTTGTTTGCTGTAGGAAATACATCACCCCAGCGTCAGCAGGTACAGGAATTGATTGCGACGCTTCGAAAAGCCCTCTCTCAGCAGAAGCAACTGGAACAAAGCTGCGATCGCTCCCAAATTCCCATTGACTACCGCTGGTCTCTCAACCAGGAATCTCGAACATAAGGGATCTGCGACTAAATTAAAGATACTGGAGGAGAGGGGCGGCGGGCTCAGCCCTTCCCTGGCATTTTATTTTCTTGCAAGTCCTTAAGGAGCAAGGCAGCAATTCTCATTATGGAAATTTAGGGAGCAAAAAGGTCGCCTAAAGTGACCTTTTTGCTCCCTAAATTTGTGCAAGTGAGCGCCTGTAGGGCACGAAGCTTTCTAAAATGAGAATTGCTGGGAGCAAGGATTAAATAACACGACTTGGCAAGTTTTACGAAAAAAGTAGGGATTTGGCGCGCGCGGAGCGCACCCCAAATCCCTACTTTTGCATTGTGAATTTGAGAACTTTGCCAAGTTGTGTCAATTAGCCAGGATTGGTGGGCTTCATTCGGGATGCTCAGCGATGTCAGAGGACAGAAGGGGGAGGGTGAACTGAAAGGCCGAACCCTCACCAGGATGGCTTGAAAGCTGAATGTCTCCACCATGAGCTTGAATAATCTGACGGCACAGATATAGCCCTAACCCCAACCCTGGGGTGTTTGCCTGGGCAGTGGCGCGATGGTAAGGCTGAAACAACTGGGCCTGCTCTTCGAGGGGAATACCTTGCCCATTGTCCTGAACGGTGCAGTGAAGCTGAGCGTCTTGAGCCTCGACAGTGACGGTCACAACCACCCCTGGAGAGTTGTGCTTAAGGGCATTAGTCATGAGGTTGTCGAGCACCCGCCGGAGCTGGTCGGGGTCGGCATACACCGGAGGGAGGTTGGAAGGAACCTGAAGGATGATGGGGCTTTGATGGTTCTCAACCAGGGGCTCGAGTTCCTGAAGTACGCGATGGACGAGTTGATGAAAAGCGACAGGCTTATAGTGGAGCACCACGGATTGATCGAGGGGCGGTGCCGAGGGGGAGGTAGCGGTTGTATCAAGGGTATGGGTGTCGAGGATATGGGTGTCGAGGAGGGAATGGATCAGGTTGAGTTGGTGTTCGGCACTGTCTGCCATGCGCTCAAGAACGGTGCGAGGAACGGCGATCGCCCCTTTTTCCTCTAACGCTTCCTCTGACGCCTCTTCTGATAGTTCCGCAGAGGGTTTGGACGACTGCTGGAGCAAATTCTTCAGCACCAACGACACCCCTGTGATCGGATTCTTTAAATCATGGGAGAGAGTGCGGATAAGCAGTTTGAGGGCGTGCTCGGCCTGCTCACGAACCTGGACTTCCTGCTGGAGTGCCTGGTTTTTTTCTTTCAACTGTGCTTGCAGGTCGTGGAGCTTTAGGTGAACGTTGACCCGCGCCAGCACTTCGTCGGGCTGAATAGGTTTAGTGATGTAATCGACACCTCCAAGGGATAGCCCCTCAACTTTGCTGACGGTTTCATGAAGGGCGGTCATAAAAATGACGGGGATGCCTTGTGTATCAGGATTCGCCTTCAACCGCCGACAGGTCTCGAAGCCATCCATGCGGGGCATCATCACATCCAGCAGAATAATGTCTGGCTTAAGATACTGGATTTGGTCAAGGGCAGCTTCTCCATCTTCCGCCACAAGCAGCCGCAATTCTGACTGAGCCAGGGTTTCAAACAACACGTTCAAATTTGTCGGGTTGTCGTCCACAAGCAAGACAGTCTTTGAAGCCACATTTTGTTCTGCAGATGGTTCTGGGGGTACTTCTGCGGGACTGGAAGACATAGTGTTCATCGTCGAGCCATGAGCGATGCTTGCTCCAGATAGGTTCGGATTTTTCGTACCTGGAAGGTTTGAGCCAGGTCTCGCAGGACATGGGCAAAGGGCTGAAGAGAGGGGGCGCTGTGCTCTAGAACATCCAGGTAGACAAGGATGCCCTGAACGTCGCCAATGCGGGCAAGCCCCTGGAGGTCGGCGATCGCCCGCTCATGAGGAACGGGCATGGTTCCTTTATCAAACGCTTCAGCCGTATCATAGCCTTTTCCTCGACTGGATAGAACCTCAGGAGTGAAACGATCGGTCAGGTTGGGGGATGGAGCCATGCCATTGTCGGTCAGCGTGTGCGGGCTACCATCGACCGCTAGGGATGGTTCCGGTGCATCGGAGGCTGGCGTAAAGGGCAGGTCAAACCAGAAGCGGCTTCCCTGTCCCACGGTGCTTTCGAGCCGTAGGGTTCCGCCCATCATCTCAATCAGTTTTTGACTAATGGCGAGTCCTAACCCAGTGCCTTCCTGGAGGTGACGGAGATTCTGAATCTGGAGAAAAGGCTGGAAGATGGTTTCTAGATCCGGTTCTGCAATGCCGATTCCAGTATCTTCGACTTCAAAGCGAAGAGCGGGGAGAGAGGTAGAGGAGGATGTTGGGGAGGGGCGAACTCGGAGGATAATGTGTCCCTGGTCGGTGAATTTGATGGCGTTGCCGATGAGATTGATCAACACCTGGCGGAGGCGTTGAGCATCGCCCCAGAGAGCATCATCGGTGCTGAGGGAAAATTCGGTGTAAAAGGCAATACCTTTCTGCCGTGCCCGTAGGGTAAAGAAGGCCGCAATGTTCTGTAGCACTTCTTTGAGGCTAAAGGCAGTGGGATGCAGTTTCATGCGCTGGGCTTCGAGGCGGGAGAAATCTAGGAGTTCTTCAATCAGCCCTAGCAGATGTTCGCCGCTTTGCTGGATAACGCGCAGCCCATCGTAGTGTTTAGCAGGCAGGTTGGGAGTTTTCTGGAGGGTCTGGGCAAAGCCAAGGATGCCGTTAAGGGGGGTTCTCAGCTCGTGGCTCATGGTTCTCAGGAAGCTGCTCTTGGCTTGGTTGGCGGATTCGGCGGTCTCTTTAGCGCGGCGGAGGGTCTCTTCGGTATGGATGCGATCGCTAATGTCTCGCCCAATGCTGACCAGATAAAGGGGGGTATCGTCTTCATCGCGCACGCAGGAGGCGGCTGAGTCATACCAGCGCCATTCTCCCTGTTTCGTACAGATTCGATATTCAGGACTAGTCATGCTGGTGCTGGTGTGGGTGATTTGGTCAGCAAACTGGGTCAGCATGTCTAGATCGTTGGGATGGATCAGAGGTGCCCAGGGTTGTCCCTGTAATTCCGCTGGTTCGTAGCCCAGGATGTCGGCATAGTTAGGCGAGGCATAAATGAAGGTGCCGTCTAAGCTGAGGATGGCAATCAGGTCGCTGGTATTCTCTACAATGCTGCGATAGCGAGCTTCACTCTCGCGCAGGGCATTTTCAACCCAACTGTGATGGATGCCCAGGGCAATTTCATTGGCGATCGCCGCTAATTCCTGCTTCGCGGTCTCACTCAGCCCGTGGCGGGTCATCACCGCCATCACACCCACGGCGGCCCCTTCGACGCTGAGGGGATAGCCTGCAAACTGCATAGGGGAAGGATAGTCGTCCCACGGTTGCCGATTTATCTGAAGATCGTTCAAAACAGAATCGGTGAAATAGGGCATTTGGGTCTGGGCAATCCTGCCCACACGGGACTGTCCGAGCTGCACCTGGCGCTGAAAGGCATCCAGATATTGATAGGTTCCGGCACTGGCTCTGAGGTAAAGGGTTTGGTCGCCATCGTTCAGCACCCAGATGCGGGCAGACGCCAGGGGCAGATGCGTCACCAGGGCATCGGTGCAGCGTTCCAGCATGGCGGTGAGGGAGTCTCCTTGGGTGAGGGCGCTGCCAATGTCCGCCCCTAAGGCAGCGAGCCGGGCATTCTCAATCAGCGTTTCTTCGTCTTGTTTCCGCTGGGTAATGTCTCGCACAACAGCTTGGACGAGGGGCTGTCCATCAATTTGAATGGCGCTCAGACGCACATCCGCCCAGAAGAGATGACCATTGAGCCGTCGGTGGAGCCATTCAAAGGTGTGAGTGCCAGACTGTTTGGCGATCGCCATATGCCCCTTCCCCAATGCTTCAGAATGTTGCCCATCCGGTTGATAGGGTGGAGAAAAATCCAGGGGATGCCTATTCAAAAGTTGCGTCTTGCTATCACAGCCAAACATGGATAAGGTCGCCGTGTTGCAGTCCACAAACACCTGACCGTCAAACAGCATCACCGCATCCTGGGAGCCTTCAAACAGCGCCCGGTATTTTTCTTCGGACGCTTGCAGCCAGGCTCCCATCCGTTTCCGCTCATCGATTTCAGCTTCCAGCCGACGGTTCGCTTCAAGCAGGTGCTGCGTCCGTTCCTGCACCCGCTCCTCCAACTCCTGGGCGCGGTCTTCCATAGACTGAAAGGACTGGCGGAGCTGTCCTGCCATGCGGTTAAACGCATGGGCGAGAATCCCCACTTCATCCCCCCGGTTTAGGGATACGGTTTGGGTGAAGTCGCCATCGGCGATCGCCCGGCTGGCATCACTCAGCTTTGAGATGGGCCGAGTAATCCACTGAGCCGTCACCACCCCCAGGGCAATGGAAACCCCCAGCGCCCCCAGACACATGAGAATGGTTTGGCGGGTATTGGCGTGAATCTGCCCCATAAACTCTACTTCGGGAATGGTAACGAGAATTAGCCAATCTAGCCCCCGGCGATCCTGAAAAGGAATCACCCGTAAGAAGTGGCGATCGCCCGCCAGGACCAGGGGGGGCTCCACTGACTGGTCAGGGGTTTGCAACAGATCAGGGTCATCCTGGAGGCGATCCGCTATGGCTTGAAGAATGGGGCTACTGCTCTGGGAAAGATGTCGCCGCTGCTGATTGCCATCGGAGGATGAAGTGATGAAAGGCTTCTCATCGGTTGATGATGCTACAAGATAGCCCGATCGCTCTAGGATGAAGGTCTGTCCTTTTCCGGCTGGATGGTGCGATCGCAGAAATTCGCTGATGCGCTCCAGGGACAGGTCAACAGCAAGCACCCCCTCAAGCTGGTTGGCCTGACTATAGACCGGATAGCTTGCAGAAATACCGAGAATCTCGTCCCCAGCATAGAGATAAATCTCGCTCCAGGTGGGCTGCCTGGCTGCGATCGCGGCCCGATACCAGGGGCGCTGACGGGCATCAAAGGAGGGTTCCGCTACAGCAACAGGGGTGTGGCGATCGCCCTCTTCATTGGCAGTAAAAAATTGAAACTCTCCAGCTTGAAATCCCTCACTTTGAAAGACACGATAGCGCTGTGGGGAGAGCTTCCCCACACCGACGATGCCCCCTACATCATTGCCCGCGTAGATGTAGGTCATCCGGGGATGGTTCCGAAGCTGCTGCCAAAAATAGCGTTCCAGCCCACGGGGATCGTCCATCGCAATGTAGCCAGACGCCACCGCCTCAGCGCTGAGCTGATTGATGCGGTGGGGCGTGTTGAGGACAAAAGCGAGTTCTTGCTGGACGTTTGAAACGATTTCGTTCTGATACTCATCTACCAGGTTGTTAACCGCGGTCGTGCCGTTGCGAATCGACAGCCACCCCGTTAGCCCAACGGCGACAGTTGTTTGAATAACAAACGGCACAATCAAAACGAACCTCAGAGGAACGCGCCGATAGCCGTGTTTGAGCCAGCGAATGGGAAAAGAAATCACGGATTTCAATACTTCGTCATAATCCTTGGATGATCTGTACCCTGGATAGCATCAGCTTAGTGCAGCAGTGCCCAGCGCTCTATACTCGTGCTCTGTAAGTCGCTCAGGGCAAGTATTAGAAATTAAGGAACGAAGATTAAATAAAATCCCTTTTTATCAGGGCGGCGCGGCGATGCCGCGCCACCCTAATAAAAATTTGGTTCACGTTATTTAATTCTCGGTTCTAAAGGAAATCTCGGGAAGGATTGAGTCTGACTTTCAACTGTGGGGCGGGCTTAAACTTTGACGACCAACGATTTGAGATATTCTGTGTTGACCCCAGACTCGCGGGGCAAAGCAATCTTTCCAGTACGGGCAATTTCTCGCAATCCAAAGCGCGAGAGAACTTGGACAATCGCCACCATTTTGCCCGGATCGCCTACGACTTCAAGGGTCAATGAGTCTTCCGCCACATCAACCACCCGTGACCTAAAAATTTGGGCAATTTCAATAATTTCCGAGCGAGTCGCGCTGGTTGCATTCACTTTCATCAACATCAGCTCACGCTCAACACAGGGAACTTCCGTAATGTCCTGAACCTTGAGCACATTGATAAGCTTGTAAAGCTGCTTGGTGACCTGCTCAATGGCGCGGTCATCGCCAGTGACCACCATCGTAATGCGGGAAATGCCGCTCTGCTCTGCAGGGCCGACGGCAAGGCTTTCGATGTTAAAACCCCGTCGGGCAAACAATCCTGCAATACGGGTTAAAACACCCGCTTCATCTTCAACGAGAACGGAAAGGGTATGCTTCATGGCTCAGATTATGGCATCAATATGGCATCAATATGGCATCAGTATGGCATTAGAGGATTGGGGCACGCGTGGGTTGGGATCCCAAAAGAGGGTGGGTCATGAACGGCTGAATTTGCGATTCACAGGTCGGTAAATCCTAGCAAAGAGTTATTCATAGTTTCGTAAATTTATCACCTCTGAGTCCCCCCTTTCAATGGGTATACCTCATCTCTCCAGCGGGTTTGGCAATGGCTGCAGCGCTTCAGGACCAGCGGTCAAATCAAGTCCAATTTGAGTGGGGCAGCACGGCACGCCGCCCATCAACATTAGGGTCAAACCTCTATTTTTGCGTTGTGAATTTGAGAACTTTGCCAAGTTGTGAAACCCACAGTTTTCGCTCCTAGGATTGTGATAAGAGTTGCAGTACTCGTCTCGCTTCTGCCCTAAGAAACGTCTCTGGGTGCTCAAATTGCCTCATCCCCGGATGTCATAGGCGCATATCATTGACAGATCGGGAAGTACGCTAAGGAACGAGAATTAAATAGTTTGGGCTTGTAATTTAAGCCGGGAAATCCTGGATGAGCAAGGAGCCAGAATCTAGGAGTCAGAATTTAGGAGGGAGCTGGCTTCTGGCTCCTGTCTCCTGGATTCTATCCTTGGGAAAACTTCCCGCCTTGAGGAATACGCCATAGTTTGAACCAAATTGTGTTGGATTTTATCTAATCCTTGTTCCTAAATGATGAGTGTTTTTGAGCATGATTCGTTTGTACTCATTCGACGGATAATGTTTGTGTCACAATGAAGTGCATTACGTTAACACCAGGGGAAAGCCCCCTTGTTATTGAAGTGTGATTGAAGCCGAAGTCCACCAGCAACTCCGCGCGTTCCTGAGGGAACAGGGCGAGCCTTTCTGGCCTCACCATCTGACGATGGCGAGACTGGTAGCTCGTGCCCTGCGAGTAAGCCGGAGCGCACTGATTCAGGCCGGGACGCCTTCGGGCTCCTATGGGCGCTATCGGCTTAGCTATCTCATGCCTGCCGTGCTTTGGTCGGGGCCTGTCATCCTGGTGGTGCCAGAGACCATGCGCCAGCGGTTGCTTCTGGTAGAAATTCCCCGATTACAGCAGTGGATGTCTGTGCCTAAGCCGATTCAGATGGGCGATCGCTGGCCTGGAGGCGACTATCAGGGCTTACTGCTCACGTCCCCGGAAGCTTGGATTCACGATCGGCTGTCAGCCTCCGGGCACTTCCCCGACGGCATTCCCACCATCATTGATGGCGTTGAAGGGCTGGAGTCCCAGTTGCGAAGGCAATTAACCCTTAACTTTCATCCTCCTGATTGGAACCATCTGATGCTTGCCTGCCCAGGGCAGGCAGAGGCTATCCGGAATACACGAGTTCAGTTAACCCACTCGATTTTCCAGCATCCCTCCAATCCTTATGACTGCTATCTGATTGATGCTGTCGAGCACGAAATGCTGCTGTCCCTGGGCTACCATCTGAAAGCACCCCATCCCCAAGCCGATGAATTTCAGCAGCCCTCCCTAGCACCAACCGCAATATGGGAATCGTTTATCCACCAGTCGCAACAGCCTGGCCAGTTGATCTGGACAACGGTGAATCGAGAACAGGGTCAGTTTTCCCTTCATTGTTGCCCTTTTGATATCACGGCAAGGGTTGCGCCCATCTGGAACAAGCAGCCCGTTGTACTGATTGGTGGACTGCTAGATTTAGAAACCGATGCACCTGTCTTCCGCCAGCGGCTGGGGTTGGGCGACCTCACCTGTCTTAAATTTTCCCCTGACCCCCAAAGTGAGCTGATTCAGCTCTATTTGCCTGACCGCATTCCTATGCCCAATACGCCCCAATTTCATCCCGCCCTCATGCAGGAATTGCGATCGCTCATTGGTGCCCAGGCTGACGCTCACATTCAAGGACTAACCGTGGTGCTGGTTGGTGACGTTCCCCTCAAAGCACAAGTTGCCGCCCGCCTTGCCTCGGAGTATGGCAGTCGGGTTCAGGTTGAGAAAACCTGTTTGGATGAGAACGCTATTTTAGTCACTGGATGGAACTTCTGGCAAAAGCACCAAGCTGTGCTACCCAACCCAGCCCTACTGGCGATCGCCACCCTCCCCATCCCCTCCCTCGAACATCCCCTCGTTTCTGGGCGCGTCTCCCACCACAAACGACTCCGGCAAAACTGGTTCCGGCTCTATCTGCTCCCCGAAACCCTCATTACCCTGCAACAGGCGATCGCCCCCATGCGCGAATCCCAAGGCACCGTCGCCCTCCTCGATAACCGCGTCAACCATCGCAGCTACGGCAGTCAAGTCCTTGCAGCCCTCAGCCCCCATGCCCGCGTCAACTACCTCGACTCCAAGCTCTTCGCCGAATAGGCTCCTCATTTTCATTGCCAATCCTTCCCCCACACCCCACAACC
>CAYXJG010000109.1:12338-14044 GCA_964465285.1 uncultured bacterium | reverse complement strand
GAAAAACTAGGGGTTTGGGGCGCGCTGAGCGCGCCCCAAACCCCTAGTTTTTCGTAAAACTTGCCAAGTCGTGTATGGTAGAGAGCAAGGATTAAATAACACCCATGTTGGGCGACGTCAGGTAATGTCGCCGCGCCATCATAAGAGGGGGCCTAGTGTCGCATCTGATTAACGAATAGGCTTGGAAGAGGGATTTAAAATGAGGGCCAGTTCAGGTTTTGAGGCGGACTGATTTGAGGCGGACTGATTTGAGGCGGACTGAGTAGTTACTAATGTGCATACTGTTAGATATGGCGCTAGATATGGCGTTAGATATGGCGCTAGATATGGCGCTTCGCAAGCGCGTTAAGTTCAGCCCAGGTGAGGGGCGGCGTTCCGCGCCGCCCCTCACCTGGGCTGAATCAACTTGCACACCACCATAATTAAAGACCCTGCCTCAAGGCTCAGTTTGAAGACTCTGGGGATTTAGCAGTTCCACCATTTGGGCAATTCCGGCCTGGATGCGGCGGGTTACAGTAATAGGGCTAACCCCAACATATTCCGCCACTTCCTTGCGAGAGAGTCCCTTGAAGAATACACACTCAATAATTGACCGAGTTTTATCTTCTAGCTGGTTAAGCGCCCCCTGGAGTTGCTGACGTTCCTCCTCCATATGCTGAAATATCTGATAGTTTGGATCAACTAAAGTCTCCGCTAGCGTCACTGATGTGTCAGCATGGTATCCAACGGTGGCATCTAGGCTGATGGGCAGTCGATTTTGGGCAGCAAGTTTTGCCTGCCGCCACTCATTTAGGGAGACATTCATGGCTGTAGCAACCTCCTGGTCAGTCGGGTGCTGTCCCAGTTTTCGCGTCATATCGCCCTGAAGGCGCTGCCCTTTAGAGTAGAGGTCTTGGAATTTGCGGGGAATCCGAACCGTGCCGCTGCGATCGCGCAAGAAGTGGAGCATCTCTCCACGAATGTAGGGAACCGCAAACGAGCTGAAGGCGCACCCCTGGGCAGGGTCATAACGCTCAATTGACCGAATTAGACCGATGTAGCCAATTTGCTCCAAATCATCGTAGGGTTCAGAGCACTGGTTCGAGAGTTGGAAGGCAATTTTTCGGACAAGTCCTGCATTGAGCCGAACAAGCTCATTGCGTAAAGTAAGAGATGGAGACTGCTTATATTCGATTAACAGTTCAAGACTGCGAGAACGAAAAGAAACGTTAGCTTCTGACATTGGTTAAACGACCTTGCATTGGTGAGGGCTAATAATCATGCACCTTGGGGGAAGTGCTGATTGACAAGAAAATGCACCCTGCTGTGAAGTCCGTAATATGCTCTAAAAGCAGCATAAGCAAACCGTTCTAACCATGACTACACTTGGCTTCTATCTTTAGAAAAACGACATAATCATTCAATAAAAGCTTGATGAAGCTCACAAGACGCCACATTGATATGGGATGGTAGTCAATCCTTTCCCCACGGTAAAGTCTCATAACTATTCTGCTGTATAAAGCTAGGATAAAATAAGTAAAATTACGTATTACTCAAGTAAAATATCGCTCAATACCTATCCCAAAACCCTCTTTCCTTCCTAGTAAATTTGAGAAGTTTGCTAAGTCGTGTCCTCGACAATGTAATGATTGGATGGGAAGGATGGGAAGAGTGAGGAGTGCGGGAGCGTTACGTTGATACCGTTACGTTGATACCGTTACGTTGAT
>CAYXJG010000109.1:0-12238 GCA_964465285.1 uncultured bacterium | reverse complement strand
CGTTACGTTGATACCGTTACGTTGATACCGTTACGTTGATGGACGACTGCGCTCTAAAAATAAAGTTCAGCTTAGACTAATCCCAGGGCTTGGCATTGCTCGAGGAACGGGTAGAATTTGATAGAACCTTTGCACTGGTACACTCTGACAAGATAGCTGGGCGATCGCCATGAACACCGCATCGAATTTAGCCTTATCCTCGAACATCATCGGCACTGTCAAAGGGCCGGGAGAGACGGGCAACGAGTATGTCTTCATCACCTCCAACAACCAGTTTGTGCGAGTGGGCGAATTTGTGTGCTATACCTATGTGGAACCATCGGCAGTGGTGACCCAGAAAGGAACACCGCGCCAAATCTTAGGCAAGATCTCGGCGCGGCGACTCATCGACCATCTGCCCGACCGCATCTTTGCCGATACCGAAATTGACCCGGAGGCGATCGCCGCCCTCATTGGCTTTGACGACCCCGACCCCGCTATTTACGAAGTGACCGTGGAGGTGGTTGGCTACTTCGATAAAAATTTGGGCTTCGTCAATCCGCGCCGCTCCCCTGACCCTGGGGCAAAGGTCTACCTTGCCGATGATAAGATGCTGAAACTGGTGCTCAACAAGCGGCAGCCGGGAGATATCGGTTCGGCGCACATGGGCTGTCTGCTGCTCCGTGACCCCGATGCCGTCCCCGTCACCCTTGATGTAAAAGAACTGGTCAGCACCCACATGGCGATCCTTGCTGGAACCGGGTCGGGAAAATCCTACACGGCAGGAGTGCTGATTGAGGAACTGCTGTCGCCCTACAACCGAGCAGCCGTGCTGATCTTTGACCCCCACGGGGAATATGGCACCCTGAGTGAACTGCGGGGACATGCCGCGTTCCAGGGTGATGAGGGGTATGCCCCTAAAGTACAAATTCTCACCCCTGAAGACATCCACATCCGGTTTTCATCCCTCACCGAGTACGATATTGTAACGCTGCTACCGACCATGAGCGATCGCCAGCGGGCGATTTTAGGAAAAGCCTTCCAAATCCTCAATCGCCATCGCCGGGGAGATTATCGCTGGAATGTCTCTGACCTGGTGGCAGCTGTGTTCGAGGCAGATACCACTCAAGATGATGATGGCAATGAGCGCGTCGGATCATCCGCATCTGCGCTGGAGTGGAAGTTAGATAAGTTAGCGCGATCGCCCTACTTTCATGCTTATGAGCATCTGGCCCCTAGAGACCTCTTTGAGCCAGGGCAGGTCACCATTCTGCAAATGAACGAGATTAGCCAGGAAGAGCAGCAGGTCATCTGTGCGGCGATTCTGCGACAGGCAAACCAGGCCCGCATGAATACAGAAAAGGAGCGCATCGAACCCGACGACGAAAATTTCTTACCCTATCCAGTCTTCATTCTTCTGGAAGAATCCCACCGCTTTGCCCCTGCCCACGAACCCTCCCAATGTAAGATGATTATCCGCACCATTCTTAGCGAAGGGCGCAAGTTTGGCCTCGGCATGGGCCTCATTACCCAGCGTCCAGGTAAGCTTGACTCCGATGTGCTGTCCCAGTGCATGAGTCAGTTCCTCATGCGCATTGTCAACCCCACCGACCAGGACAGCCTCAAGTATGGTGTCGAAGCTGCAGGCCGTGACTTGCTAAAGGAACTCCCTGCCCTCACGAAAGGCCAGGTGATCGTGGCGGGAGCCTGCGTCAATAGTCCTGTCCTCTGCAAAGTCAGAAAACGCAAAACTTCCCACGGGGGCGAAACTCTAGACGCTCCTGCCCTCTGGCAGCAGCATTTTCAACGGCATCAGATCAAAGCTCGCGAAATCGAGGAAGCCTCTACTGCCATGCCTTCACGGGCTCAGACTTTTGATGGATTTAGCATCGAATAATTAGCTCAATTCACGACTCGGCACAGTTCTCAAATTCACAACGCAAAAATAGGGGCTTGGGGGGCGCTGAGCGCGCCCCAAATCCCTATTTTTGCGCGAAACTTGCCAAGTCGTGTTTGGTTTTGGTTTCGGGGGTATACAGATGAGGATTTGGTATCAATTCTCATTTCAGAGAGCTTTGATGCGTTCACGCTTCGCGCACTGCCTTAAGATTAAACTCTAGCCTGGATGAGCGATCGCGCAGTGTTGCAATCAGCTTCAATTTGGCTTTTGAGAGCATCCAGAGAAGCGAATTTCTGCTCAGGGCGGAGAAATTTTTCAAGGTGAACGGTGAGGAATGCACCGTACAGATCGCCACTCCAGTCCAAAAGATGAACTTCAACCGTTTGTTGCGCTCCATTGACCGTTGGGCGATTCCCAATGTTCATCACCCCAGGTAAGCATTCGCTAGAGCCACTACCGATGAAAACATCGACATAGTAAACACCTTGGCGGGGGCAAAACTTATTGTCGGGGATATGAAGATTTGCCGTCGGAAATCCAATGGTGCGTCCAAGATGCTGACCGTGAACAACAGTGCCGCTAATGGCATAGGAGCGCCCCAAAAGACGGTTAGCGCGCTCTAGCTCTCCCTGGCCTAAGGCATCTCGAATGGCGGAGCTACTGATGCGTTCATCGCCGCACTGATGCAACGTTGCAGTGTGGACGAAGACGCCATGCTGGCTTGCGATCGCCCGTAAGTCCTCCGTAGTCCCTGCTCGCTTATGGCCAAACTTAAAATTTTGCCCAACGCTAATCCACTGGGCATCCAGTTGCTTCAACAACACCTGTTCTACAAAGTCTTGGGGCGACTGCTGAGCTAGGTCAGCATTGAAGGGCAGCAGCACCAGTTGCTTTACCCCGATGGAGTTCAGATAGTCTGCTTTCTCTTGAAGGGGCGTAAGCAGTGAACGCTTTTCTCCGGTAAACCACTCATGGGGATGGGGGTGAAAGGAAACAACCGTAGACACTCCCGTTGAGGAATCCAAAATTGGGTCAATGACCCCCCTGTGCCCTCGGTGGATGCCGTCAAAATTTCCGAGGGCGATCGCCGTAGGCGATTGAATATCCTGTAGAGCTGTAATAACCTTCACGCTTTACATTTTGACACATTCCGGCCATTTGAACCAAGAATGGCTCGGCGACCTAGCAAGCTAGGGCACTAGCCGATTATAGAGAGTCACACATTTCGAAACCCTTGTTTGGCAAAGGCTGGTGAAATTGAATGGAACGCTATACGCGGGCAACCGTTGGCAGAGCCAGGACATCAATTTCTAATCCCTCCCAGGCCACAGCACTGTTCGGAAACGCCTGAGCAGTTTTGTCCTTAATATCGTCCATAAAGTCGTCGGAATGCACGGGGTCGTGGTGGAAAATGACCAATTTCTTCACTTGAGCTGCCTTAGCAACCTTGACGGCTTCTTGCCAGGTCGAATGACCCCAACCGACCTTGCTAGACTTCTCAGAGTGATATTCTTCGTCTGTATAGGTCGAGTCGTAGATCATCACATCTGCGTTCCGCGCCAACAGCAGGACATTCTCGTCAAGGCGGTCTGGATAGTGCTCGGTATCAGTGATGTATGCCACGGCGTGGTCGTTCCAGCATACGCGATAGCCTACTGCTTCGCCGGGATGGTTGAGCAGAGCATTTTCTACGTACACCCCATCGCCTACTGTAACCGTTTCACCCACCTTGATATCTCGAAAATGGAGGTCGGCTCCCATAATCTGGAGAGGAACGGGAAAGTTAGGGTGCAGCATCTGGTCATTCAGCCGTTGCTCAATGGTGGAACCATTCGGGGCGATCGCTCCATAGATATCAAAATGGTTACCAGGGACGAAGGCGGGAACAAAAAACGGGAAGCCCTGGATGTGATCCCAGTGAGAGTGGGTGAAAAACATCTTGGCGGTGATGGGCATCTCCTTCAGGATAGATTGCCCTAAGACGCGCAGCCCAGTCCCGCCGTCAAAAATGAGGCGGTGGCCGCATACCTGCATTTCAATGCAGGACGTGTTGCCGCCGTAGCGAACTGTTCGTGCTCCTGGACAGGCAATGCTGCCACGAACACCCCAAAAGCGAACAATAAATTGGTCGGTTGAGTCAGACATGAGCAATTTCAGCAAAGGTCACTGAGTCTCACCAGTGGGCTTCAGTAATAACGTTAATCTTAGTTAGCCCAAAAACCAACGATTAACGTCATGGGCACCCAAAATATCTACCTAAACTATTCAAATGTGAATGGATAACTCCGGTACTGACACAAGTCCTGGTATATCCAGGACGTTATTGTGGGTAGTGATGGGCACACGGGACTCACAACAATGTATCAGCCCCAAGCGTATACAGCCCTGAACGTTTCTAAACTGAATTCAACCCTTGAGATAGCTAAGGACCAAGGATTAAATAGAATCCAGCTTTAATAAAATCCAGCTTTAGTAGAACGGTGGGGCGATGCCGCGCCGCACCACTAAAATTGGGTTCAAATTATTTAATTCTCGTTCCTAAGAGGAGAAAGCAAAGGCCAGCCTTTTGCCATCCCCTCTTCAAGATGACTATATCAAACACTTATAGCTTGACAGATGGCTAAAGGGCTACAGTTAGTCCCTCAATAATGGCATATCTTAAAGTGCCTTTAATATTTCACTGCCATTGGCATCCTGGCTGAGCAAAACCACGGCTGGAACCAAAGGTACCCTGCGTTTGAGACTTTTAGTTTTGCAGCAAGTCCCTGATGGATATCGCTACACGACTTGGCAAGTTTCACACAGAGATAGGGGTTTGGCGCGCGCTCCGCGCGCGCCAAACCCCTATCTCTGTGTTGTGAATTTGAGAACTTTGCCAAGTCGTGATCGCTAAGGATTAAAGATGTAACAACTCAGCCTCTTAGCCCTTTGTTCAGTTTTCCGGGGCCACTTCACTCGTTCCTAAAAACTATCGCCAAGATGCAGCGGGCGATCGCTGAGATCCAACAATCTCGCAACGCACGTTAAGTTATATTGCAGTGGCGTAATAGAGATGTAGTGCTGCCGAATTGCTTGAACATCAGTTTTGAGCTGGGTGATCGGTCTATTGTCCGCTGGTAGTGAGGCAAACCCTGGGACATCGTCCAGACGATCGTCAACGTCCTCCAACACTTCGCCCGCTAGCCAGTAGTAGGTCTTGCCTCGAGGATCGATGCGTTGCTCAAACAGGTCAACATAGCGGCGAATGCCCTGGCGCGTCCACAGAACCCCCGCAATCTCATGTTTGTGGATAGCGGGGACATTGACATTTAAGAGGGTTGGCGCGGGCAATGGGGCATGAATCAAGTCTTCTAGAAGCACCCGTGCAAAATCGGCAGCGGGCTGGAACTGGCAGGATGCAAAACTTGCTAGGCTAAATGCAAGGCTAGGAACCCCCTCCATTAACCCTTCCATCGCTGCGGAGACTGTTCCAGAGTAGAGAATGTCAGTACCCAGATTCGGGCCGTGGTTGATTCCTGACAGCACATAGTCAGGAGGACTGTCTAGCAATGCACCTAAGGCCAGCTTCACACAGTCTGAAGGGGTTCCTGAGCAGGTCCACGCCTGGACGGAAGGATAGAAGATTTTTTCAATGATGTCAGCACGAATCGGCTTGTGGAGGGTCAAGCCGTGACCTGTTGCCGACCGCTCCCGGTCGGGACACACCACCGTGACGTGGTGTCCTGCATCGGCGAGGGTGTTGGCAAGGGTGCGGATGCCTTCGGCAAAGATGCCATCGTCATTACTAATCAAAAGCTTCATTGGGCGTTCCTAACTGATTTCTGAACTGATTTCTGATCTATGTGCTATGTGCAGGCTACTTGTGCAAGAGTGATTAGGGACTTGTAAGAAAATATAGCGGCGTGCAATTGGTTCAGCACACCCAAATGTGTTGAGTGGCGGCGCAGAGCATCCCCAGACACACTGAAAAGCAGCGCTGCCGTCAGAAATGCGGCGGTTGCAGGTGCCAGTTGCGCTTACAATTCAAGATAGACTGGTGGCAGTTTATTCCTGACAGAGCATCCATCGCAGACCACTCATTGTAAAGTATCTATGACTGTGCAGCTTAATGACCTGGAATCTCAACTCAACAGCCTTCAAGACAAGGCGCAGCGGGCGATCGCCCAAGCTGGAACGTTGGATGATTTAGAGCACATTCGGATTCAATATCTTGGCAAAAAAGGGCAGCTCTCGGCAGTGCTGGGCGGCATGGGCAAGCTAGAGGCGGGCGATCGCCCCCGCATTGGTGCTCTTGCCAATCAGGTCAAGACGTCTCTGCAAACTGATTTAGAAAGCCGACGCACAGCGCTGGAAACTGCTGCCATCGAAGCGAAGTTGGCCGCAGAGCGGCTAGATGTGACCATGCCCGGTGTCTATCATCCCCAGGGCAAGCTCCATCCCTTGACGCAGACTGTCAACCGTGCCCTTGATATTTTTGTGGGGCTGGGCTATGCCGTTGCTGCGGGGCCAGAGATGGAGACAGACTATTACAACTTTGAGGCGCTCAACACGCCTGACGATCATCCTGCCCGTGATATGCAGGACACCTTTTACCTGCCAGACGGCAACCTGCTGCGAACCCACACCTCCTCCATCCAGATTCGCTACATGGAAAACCATGAGCCACCCATTCGAGTCGCAGCCCCAGGGCGGGTCTACCGACGCGACACCGTAGATGCGACTCACTCAGCGGTGTTTCATCAGCTTGAAATTCTTGCCGTAGACAAAGGGTTGACGTTCACTGACCTGAAGGGAACAGTCAAAGTATTTTTACGAGAAATGTTTGGCGATTTGCCCATTCGGTTTCGGGCTAGCTTCTTCCCGTTCACAGAGCCGTCTGCTGAGGTTGATGTCCAATGGCGGGGTCGGTGGTTAGAAGTGCTGGGTTGCGGCATGGTTGACCCTAATGTGCTTAAAGCGGTAGGGTATGACCCTGAAATTTACACCGGCTTTGCCGCTGGCTTTGGCGTGGAGCGCTTTGCGATGGTGCTCCACCAACTAGATGACATTCGCCGCCTTTACAATAGTGATTTGCGTTTCCTGCGGCAGTTTTAGTTGAGATTTAATTGAGATTTAGTTGAGCAAGAGAGCAGCAGGCGAGGGAAAAGGAGCCTTGACTGCCTATCGCCGCTGGGCAAACCAGTCCTGAAGCAGTTGCCGAGATGGTGCTTCAAGGATGCCGCCCCATACAGCAAGACGATGATGGGAACAGGGGCCATCGGGAATATTGGCTACGGTTCGCACAGCTCCTGCCTTTGGATCATCGGCACCATAAACTAGCGTGCCCAGCCGCGCCTGCACAAGCGCCCCTGCGCACATGGGGCAGGGTTCGAGGGTGACGTAGAGGGTGCAGTGGTTCAGCCGCCAGCATTTAAGAACCTGGCCGGCCTGTCGCAGAGCGACGATTTCAGCATGGGCAGTGGGGTCTTTGTCGCGCTCTCGACGGTTTTCAGCCTCGGCGATCGCCTGTCCCTTTTCATCGACAACCACCGCCCCCACTGGGATTTCCCCTGCCGCGCCCGCTGCTTCTGCCAGGGCGATCGCTCGCTGCATCCAGTGATAGTGGCGCAGATAATCAGGGTGGTCGAGCGCTGGGGGAGGAATGGGAATCACTCAGGGGTCGCTGCCATGAGCAGCGGGTCAAGCTTACCGTGGCGATCGAGGGCATAGAGATCATCGCAACCGCCCACATGCTCATTGTTGATGAAAATTTGGGGCACAGTACGTCGCCCATTAGCTCGCTCCGCCATCTTCACCCGCGCCGCACCATCGCCATCAATTTTGTATTCCGTAAAGTCAACGCCTTTCCACCAGAGCAGTAGCTTAGCTCGAATGCAGTAGGGGCAGGTTTGCCAGGTATATAGTTCGACGTTTGCCGTCATCTGCTCCGGGTGTCGGCCCAGAAGATTGTTGAGTGCGTCAAGCATAAGAGGAATCTAGAGAGTGAATGGTCTAACTATGAAAACCAGGTTACTCTCTAGAATAGCGCTCCTGCATCACCGCGAGCAGAGTCAGAGGTTCTTCCGCATTGGCGCCGAGCAGGATGCAAGGGCGTCTGAGAAATCTCCAGTGAAAACCCCTTTGAGATGCAGCTAGGGCAGCACCTCCCCTACACGCTGAGCTCGTTTGAGATACGGGGCTACCAGTCTCGAATTGAGTTAATCCCAGTGCCGTTGCGGTCGTGCACCTTAGGCGCTCGAATGCCAACCTCGCGCACCCCAGCCACAATGGCGCGCCCTGGAAGATATCCATGCCTCCCACCCACCAGGGCCATTTCATTTTCAAGGGAGTCCAAAGATGCTAGGAGTTTTGACTAGTTCCAATGGTTCTAGCGGGGAGCACGTCACTTTCTACGTAGAAAAATGCGGTCAGTATGCCGCTCTAGATAGCCGCAGAAGCGACGAGTTGCTTCCGACTCAGTCGCTGCCAATGTCTTAAATCGCCGCGTCTACGTTTCCTTCCCAGAGAAAGCTGCGCACCGTGTCAAGGACCTGAGTGGTCGCTGGCACTTGATGTAAGTTCTCCATCAGGTGAAACCAATCGAGAATCTCATGACGTTGGCCGTCGCTGCCAATTTGGGCATAGAGACCCCAAACCCCGTCATGACCATCGCCCAAGCAATCAACGACGGCCGCCAATGGTAATTGGTTAGCCCATGCCACCAAGCTCGGGTTGTCCTTGAACCAAGCCATCCCTTGATTGACCTCGCCTAAATTCAACGTCGCCATAGGCCGGTTTTGCTCGCACGCTTCTTGATACAGCAGTTCCGCGATGCGTTGGCTGCATTGCAGGAGTTCTTGGCGTTCCTCTGGCGTCATGGTTGCCCCCGTCAAACTATCGCTACAGCCTTACTCTAATTTTTCTCTCAAGAAAGTGACGTGCCCAAAATTGTAGGGAACTATCACTTGAGCAGGTTCCCCGAGCCTCAGTGGAAGCACTGTCCTCTTCCCTAGAGTCAACAACTGATGTGTGCTTTGATGAACCCTAAACCGACAGCCAGGCGGGATGATTCATCAACGCTTCAATCACGCGCACGCCTCGGAGCTGATTGGAGAGGGGCAGATGTCCTCGAGGTGCGGCCACATCCCAGATGAACTCGTTGGGGTAGCGCGTCCAGGTGCTGCCTTTGCGCCAGCCGATTTTCGGCCAAAACTTGTCCCAGTTGCGGCCTGCTGCCAGCCAGATTTGTCGCTGCACGGCAAAGCCAAATTTGCCTTCTGAATAGACCGACCAGAGTTGATCGATGGTTTGCAAGTCCGTAATGGGAAATCTGTTGACTTCGCTGAAGTAGAGCCACTTCCGCTTGACGGCTGTGTCCCCAGCCAGTTCACACATTTTTTGGAGGGTGAGCCGATCGGCCTCTTCGTAGTCTTTGCGAAGCAGTAAGTCTTGGAGGGAGTGGTAGTCAATGGAGCGTTCAGAAGGCATCGATACCAGACCATTGGGGAAGGTGGTGATGAGGAACTGTGTCGTTGAGTCTGTGCCCAGGGCCGTAAGTATCTGTACTGCCTTGCCGTCTAAACCTGTAGGGGGTTCGGACGATCGCTTGCTGAGAAAGTCGGTCAGCACGTTAACTCCCGCTTCGCCTAAGGGTTCCAATTCGGAGAGGGCTTCGTACTGCTTTTTTTCAGAGTTAGACGAGAGGCGATCGCACAGGTCGCTGAGTGTTTCTTCGAGAGATTGCGGGGTGGGGTTGGTTGAGGGGTTTTGAGAGTCGCCTGACGTGGAGAGATTCATGCTGGGTAACACTAGGGTGAATTGTCGCCGTTCTGCTCGTCATTGTGGGGAAGCAAACCGCAGCCATCGAGACTTAGGATTACTACTATCAACAATTCTCTAAGATCGCGTTTCACTTGGGCAAGGGGTTTGGCGTAAAAAGCGTTGCTGATGCCAGGATTGCCTGGATGATGGTGGTGGTTGAACTGGGGATTTCTACATCAATCAGTTGAATGGTGCCCCCGTAGCGCTGCACAATAGACGCTTCTGGGAGTCTGTCTATCTGATAATCGCCTCCCTTTGCGTAGATGTCGGGCTTCAAGGTGGCGATCGCCCGCTTTGCCGTTTGGTCTGAAAACACCACCACCGCATCCACAGGCTTCAACGCTGCCAGCACCTCTGCCCGCTGCTGTTCAGGGATGATAGGACGGGGCGGCTGTCCAGGTGCAGGGGGCTTGATGGCGCGAACCGAGGCATCGTTGTTCAGCCCCACTACGAGCGATCGCCCCAATGCTTTTGCTGCCGCCAGATACCGCACATGCCCCGCATGGATCAGGTCAAAGCACCCGTTAGTAAACACCATGGGCCGCCACTGATCAGGCTGTTGGGCGATCGCCCGTTGAAGCTGGTCAAGGGAATAGAGGCTAGAGAGCATGACAAAAAGTTAAAGGTTGTCAGAGCTGATTTCTGAAGAACATCCAAAGAGATGCAATACAAGACGATGATGTTTTTTATCGTGAAGTGAATCTTTTGCATTCTAACGTTTACGATGAGCCGTCTCCCTGATGTTGCCAATCCAACTCGCAAACTTTATCCCACACGGCTTAGCAAGTTTCACGCAAAAATACAGGTTTGGGGCGCGCTCCGCACGCCCCAAACCCCTGTTTCTTCGTTGTGAATTTGAGAAACTTGCCAAGTCGTGTATGTTCAGACAATCAAGGTCGTGATATAAGGCCACTCACTCGAATCACCTTTAACTCCGACATTATAGCTAGTAAGCCCTGCATCCGATCCAAATCTCTCTCAGCAACTGACTTTGGCTCGGTGCAGGAGTTTTCCACCCTGGCGATAGCCTACATAGCGAACTCTGACCGGATCGCCCGGTTGAGCTGTGCCGCTCATGAGTTGGTGAAGGGCTGGGTCATAGGGGACTTCTGCGCCGACCATGGCGATCGCCTCCACGCCCCAATGCTCCAACAACTGCTCGACGGGACGCATTAACGGCAGCAGCCGCTTTGCCGGAACGGTGTCGTTATGCTCAGCAGCGTAGGCCGCCGTAGGCCACTGCACCATCCAGGTTTCCAACACGCCCAGGGCCGATTGCAGGAAGTCGGCGATCGCCTGTTCCGTCTGCTCATCCACCTGGCGCTTTAGGCGGTCATATTCCTGTTGCAGAGCCGCGACTCTTTTCTTATCTGCTTGACTTAAATCTGCTGTATTTGAGCCTACTTTACTTAGATTTTCCAGACTTGAAGAATACCCTCCATCCGCTCCACTTCTAGAGAACTCTTTCGATAATGCGGTTTGGTGATCGCTGCCAACGGTCATACTCGAAAAGGTTTCGACCAGAGTGCTGAGGGGCACATTCAAGCACTGACTCAGCTTTAGGAGCGTAGCAACCCGCATGACTTCCAAGCGTCCGGCTCGCAGTTGGCGAATTTGCCAGCGCGACACAGCGGCACAGCGGCAGAGTTCCCGAAAGCTGGGAATGTCGGCGGTAGCCATGAGCGATCGCAACGCCTCTGTGTAGTCTGCATTCATGGGTCGTCCAGTAGGGCTAAGCGGCGATCGCCGCTGACTGCAACACGCTCTGAAAGAGCCGAATGCCATCGGTCAATCCCAACATCGGGTCGGAGGCGCGTTCAGGGTGAGGCATCATGCCCAACACATTGCCCTGGCGATTGCAGATGCCTGCAATATTGTTGAGGGAGCCATTGGGATTGCTGGCGTCCGTCACCTCGCCAGATAGGTCACAGTAACGGAAGATAACTTGACGGTTGGCTTCCAGGTCGGCAAGGGTGGCATCATCAGCGTAGTAGCAGCCTTCGCCGTGGGCAATAGGTAAGGTAATGACAGATCCCGATGGGTATTCCTGAGTCCAGGGGAGATCCGTGCGCTCGACTCGCAAGGAAATGCGATCGCATATAAAGTGCAAGTCCCGGTTCCTCACTAGCGCTCCCGGCAACCATCCCACTTCAGTGAGCACCTGGAAACCGTTGCAGATGCCCAGCACCAGCTTACCCTGGTCGGCGTGGTGCTGGGTTGCCGCCATCGCCGGAGAGAATTGGGCGATCGCCCCACACCGCAGATAGTCACCATAGCTAAAGCCACCGGGCACAATCACTACATCCACATCGGACAGGTCACTTTCCTCATGCCAGATCATGCGAGTGGGCTGCTTGAGTAGATCTCGCACCACCATCGCCGCATCGCGATCGCAATTTGAGCCAGGAAACACAATAATTCCAAACTTCATCTCAGATACCCATTAGAGAATTTCGAATGTTTTTCTGTCTTCTGCCTTCTGTCTTCTATCTTCTGTCTTCTGTCTTCTGCCTTCTGCCTTCTGCCTTCTGCCTTCTGCCTTCTGCCTTCTGCCTTCTG
>CAYXJG010000108.1:0-14100 GCA_964465285.1 uncultured bacterium | reverse complement strand
CTCCCCCACTCCCCCCCACTCCCCCTCGTCACTAAAGCCATTGCCCAAACCCTCGAACCCATCGCCTACGTCTTCTACCGTCCTCTTCCCGAAGGCAAACTTAGCGCCATCGATTTACTAAAATTTACCTTCCAGGGCCGCCGACAGGATGGGATAATGCTTTTGCTAACGGGTGTTGCTGCCACTCTCCTGGGCATGGTCGTCCCCCAGGCGACTGCCGTGCTAGTGGACACAGCCATTCCCTATGGTAATGCGGGGCTTATCACGCAAATGGGCATTGGGCTATTAGCAGCAGCCTTTGGCGGAGCGGCGTTTAAGCTTGCCCAGGCGATCGCCTCCATGCGCATCGAAACCGTCTCCGACTCCACCCTGCAAGCGGCAGTCTGGGATCGGCTGCTAAAGCTCCGCACTACCTTTTTCCGCCAATACTCCACTGGAGACTTGAATGCCCGCGTATCGGGCATCAGCACCATCCGCCGCATCCTCAGCGGCACTGCCCTCCAGTCCATCTTTTCGGGATTCTTTGCCCTGCTGAACCTGGGGCTGCTGTTCTACTACAGTGCCCAACTCGCCACCCTTGCCCTATTCGTGGCTCTCGTGGTCATGGGCTTCACCATCGCCTCAGGCATTCTCCTAGTGCGTCGCCAGCGCCCCCTCCTGGCTATGGAAGGAGAACTCTACGGCCTCATTGTGCAGTTGGTGAACGGTGTGCCCAAGTTGCGCATCGCTGGGGCTGAAGAGCGTGCCTTTGCCTTCTGGAGTCAGCAATATGTGCAGCAGTTGCGAATTCTCCTCAGCACCCAGCAGTTGGAAGACGCCATCAACGTATTCAATACCATCGTGCCCGTTCTGACCACAGTGGCGCTGTTCTGGCTTGCCAGCGGCCTCATTGCCCCTGGGGGAACCCTCGGACTCACCACTGGACGTTTCCTTGCTTTCAATGTCGCCTATGGCATCTTTATCCGGGGAGCAGCGAGTTTGAGCAATAGTGTACTAGACGTGCTGGAAGTTGTCCCCATCTGGCAGCGATCGCAGCCCATTCTCGACGCTGAACCGGAAGTAAACAGCGACAAAGCCGATCCCGGACGCCTCACCGGGCGCATCACCGTAGATCATGTCGCCTTTCGCTACCGCGACGACGGCCCTCTCATTCTTGATGATGTCACCATCGACATCCAGCCAGGTGAATTTATTGCCCTGGTTGGCCCCTCGGGTTCTGGAAAATCCACCATTTTCCGATTGTTGTTAGGATTTGAAACACCCCAGTCCGGCACCGTGTACTTTGATGGGCAAGACCTGTCAGGACTGGATGTATCCGCTATTCGCCGCCAGTTGGGGGTTGTGCTACAAAACGGACGCATCAATGCTGGCACCATCTTTGAAAACATCTCCGGCGGGGCCCTGATTTCCATCAACGAAGCCTGGGACGCGGCAGAAAGGAGTGGCTTTGCCGACGATGTCCGCGCCATGCCCATGAACCTGCACACCGTCGTCAGCGAGGGGGGTGGTAACTTATCCGGCGGACAGCGGCAGCGACTAGTCATCGCCCGCGCACTGGCTCTAAAGCCCAAGATTCTCTTACTCGATGAAGCTACCAGCGCTTTGGACAACCGGACACAGGCGATTGTTAGCCAGAGCCTTGATCAGATGCAGGTGACGCGCATTGTGGTGGCTCACCGACTCAGCACCATTCGTAATGCTGACCGCATTTATGTGCTTGACGCAGGCCGGGTTGTGCAGTCCGGCAGCTTTGAGGAACTGTCTCAGCAGGACGGGCTATTTGCCCAGTTGATTCAGCGACAACTGACATAGGAGGGCGATCGCCTACAGCGTCCTTTATATCTCACGACTTGGCCAGTTTCATGCAAAATCACGACTTGGCCAGTTTCACGAAGAAACAGGGGTTTGGGGTGGGCACTGCGCGCCCCAAACTCTATTTTTGCGTTGTGAATTTGAGAACGTTGCCAAGTCGCATATATTATCTGCAAAAAAAATCCCCAGCGTGAAGCTGGGGAACAGAATCAGGGTGCATCTACCATTCCTTTCTCCTGGTATTTGAGGGTGCAGTCCGGAAACTTTCTGTGAATGGCCACTCAAATTCAGAAGTATACAGATGGGATTTGGTATTACTTGCCGATGCAAAAGCGGCTGAAAATTCGGTCGAGGACGGATTCAGTCATTTCTTCCCCCGTGATCTCGCCCAGGGCTTGAATCGCCGATCGCACATCAATCGTCCAAAAATCCAGAGGCAGATGCTGGGCAATAGTATCCTGCACATGGTTAAGGGACTGCTTTGCTCGGCTCAGGGCAGCCGCTTGCCGCTGGTTAATTGCCACATCCAGATTGGCAGCGGTAGCACTCCCCTGCTGAACAGTGTCTAGAATCGCTTGCTCAAGAGCGTGGATGCCTTTCTGCTGGGTGGCAGAGGTCGAGACTTGGCGATGAGTCATGCCATCTAGAAGAGAAACGGTGTCATTAGGCAGCAATAAATCTATTTTGTTGAGAATCAAAATTAAGGGACGATGCTTCACCTGATGGTAAATAGCGTCATCAGCAGCAGTCCAACCCGCCTGAGCATCTAAAGCGAAGAGCACTAAATCCGCTTCTTGGGCTGCTTTACGCGATCGCTCTATCCCCAGTTGCTCTACCTGGTCAAACGCATCTCGAATGCCTGCTGTGTCAAGCACCTGAATGGGAATGCCTCCCACCACAAGCTGAGATTCCACCACGTCTCGCGTCGTACCGGGCAGATCGGTTACGATGGCACGATCGCTCCGGCTCCAGGCATTCAGCAGGCTAGATTTGCCTACATTAGGCCGTCCGACGATGGCGATCTTTAAGCCAGTGCGCAGGAGTTCTCCCTGATCAGCCGTAGCGAGAAGTCGTGCAACCGCATCTGTAACCTGCTGGAGCTGATGCTGAATACCTGCTTCATCTAAGGGGGGGAGATCCTCCTCAAAGTCGATGCGGGCCTCTACCTCTGCCAGGATGTCAATACACTGCGATCGCAACTCACGGATAGGCTGTGCCAGTTTTCCGCGAATCCCTGCCAGTGCCGTTTGTGCCGCCTGGGGCGATCGCGCCCCCACCAAATCCGCGATGCCTTCTGCCTGGGTCAGGTCCAGCCGTCCGTTCAAGAATGCCCGCAGGGTAAATTCACCGGGTTCTGCCAACCGTGCCCCCGATTCCAAACAAAGAGACAAGACCTGTTGCACCGCCATAATGCCCCCGTGGCAGTGAAACTCCACCACATCCTCGCGAGTGTATGACCGGGGAGCTAGCATCAACAGCAGCAGTGCTTCATCTATCCAGGCTCCTGTCACCGGATGGTGAATGTAGCCGTAGAGAATTCGGTGGCTTTCCCAGGCTTGGCTGCCCGGAGCCTGAAAAATCTGTCGGGCAATGGCTACAGACTCCTCGCCCGATACTCGCACGATGCCTACGCTCCCCTGCTGAGGGACAATGGCGGTGGCGATCGCCGCGATGGTGTCTGCTTTCGGAAGTCCTGTTGCCATAGGGGAGAGGGAGGAAAATTGTCACACCCGCTGTGTCACAGGCGTTGTGCTATGCACGCCATGTCACATGCGCCATATCACAGACGTTTTTGTGACGATTTGTGAAATAATCAAGCAGAAACCTTAAGGGATCTGCGGCTAAATAAAGATACCGGAGGAGAGGGGCGACGAGCGCAGCCCGAGGCCCCTCTCCTGGTATTCTATTTTCTTGCAAGTCCCTAACGGGAAAGGAACTCTACTTGATGTTAATACCCTATGTCGATGCAAGTGTATGGAATCCCTAACTGCGGCACCTGTAAGAAAGCTTTCGCATGGCTAGACAAAAATAGTGTCGAGTATGAATTTATTGATACAAAAGAAGCTCCGCCAACTCGCGAGATGATCGAGTCTTGGGTGAGTGTCCTCGGTTCCAAACCCATGCGCAACACATCCGGACAGTCCTACCGGGCACTGGGTGAAGAGAAAAAAGAATGGTCAGATGAGCAGTGGGTGGATGCCTTCTCAAAGGATGTGATGCTGCTCAAGCGCCCCCTCTTTGTGAAAGACGGCACGGCAGTATTAGTGGGCTTTCGAGCAAAGGAAGAAGCGATTAAAGAAGCCCTGGGCGTTTAACCCCTTCCTTGAGGACTTTATTTTTAGCCAGTCCCTTAACGCTGACACAGCACTCAGAGTATCGTTGGGAATGGGGTAGGGTTTACATCTGGTTTTTAATTGTGCCAGGCGACTTACTATTGAAGAACTATCCCTCGCCCAGGTTGGAAACTGGCGTTTGCATGATGGGAAAGCTCCAGTTCATAAATTGGATTTAGTTTAGTGTGCGCGTGGTGTTATAAGGATCAAGGATTAAACATAGCGGTGTGCAAATTGGTTCAACACACCCAAATGTATTGAGTGGCGGCGCAGAGCGCCACCACTCAATACACTGTACTTAATGCGCTTGCATAGCGCTATAAAATCCAGGTTTAGCGGAGTGGCGATGCCGCGCCGCTCTACTAAAATTTGGTTTAAATTGCTTAATTCTCGTTGCTAAGCAGGGATAAATGATGGGGAATCAACAGCATTCATTACTTGAATCACCGCTGGAAACACGGACCGTTTTAGGGCTACCGCTACATCTGACCCAAGATTACGTACAATGGGTGATGCAGCAGATGGGCGATCGCCACGGGATGCACATCATTACCCTGAATGCAGAGATGGCAATTCAGGCTGAGCGCAATGCTGCCCTGGCAGAGACTATCCGTAGCGCAGAACTGGTCATCCCCGATGGTGCGGGTGTGGTGCTGTACCTCTGGATGAGGGGGCGACGCATTCGTCGATGTCCGGGAATTGAGCTGGCGGAGGGGATTCTACAGGCATGTCCGTCTCATCATGCATCAGCCTTTTTTATTGGTGGCAAGCCTGGTGTCCCTGAAGCAGCCGCCCAAGCGTGGCATCGCCAACTGCCAGAACTGGCGATCGCCGGAACCTACCACGGCTATCTTTCCCCCGATGACGACAGGCAACTCTGCGAAACCCTAGCAGCTACGAATCCTTCTGTGATCCTGGTCGGGTTGGGGGTTCCCCGTCAGGAATTTTGGATCGCAGACCATCGGCATTTGTGTCCCCATTCAGTCTGGATAGGCGTGGGGGGAAGTTTTGACATCTGGGCAGGCGTAAAAGAGCGGGCTCCAGAGTGGTTTTGCAAAAATCACCTGGAATGGATGTATCGCCTCTATCAAGAGCCGTGGCGCTGGAAGCGAATGCTGGCGCTGCCTAAGTTTGCCTGGAAAGCTCTGGTTTACTCCGATAGCTAGTACTCGATGGCGTAAATAGCCCCACTGTTTTTGATAAGCAGAACTCCTGGCACATAAAGAATCTCCATTCTGCCTTTATAGCGCTGTGCAAGCGCTATAATCATCATTCCTGAAGCGATCCTATTTGATTTCTATAAGTTTGAAGATTAAATAAAATCCAGTTTTTACGACTTGGCAAAGTTTTCAAATTCACAATGCAAAGATAGGGGTTTGGAGCGCGCTCCGCGCGCCCCAAACCCTTATTTTTTCGTGAAACTTGCCAAGTCGTGATCCAGTTTTAGTGGAGCGGTGCGGCAATGCCGCACCGCTCCACTCAGCAATTCTCAGTATGGAGTTCAATGGGGTAAAAAGGTCGCCTAAGGCGACCTTTTACCCCTTAAATATAGACAAGTGAGCGCCTGTAGGGCGCGAAGTTTCCCAAAATGAGAATTGCTGCGCTCCACTAAAATTTAGCCAGTTGGGAAAGGGAAGGTGATAGATTGAACGATGTAATCCTCAGAGCAATACTGTGATGCGGAGGTACGATGTCTAACACCCCTACTCCCCCTTCTCCTGACCATCTAGATGATGCGAAACCGGAGGCTGCTGAGCATCAGGCATCTGTCGATCAGCAGCCTGATGAGGCAGCAGTCAATACGTCATCAGACGCCGTTTCAGGCGGGACTGCTCAGGATGTTCCAGAGCCAGGTATGTCAGAGTTGAGCTCATCTGCATCCGATGCACTCGATGAGAACCCATCTGAATTGGATACGGATGCACCGGATGAGTCAACACTGGATGCGTCTGCGCTAGACATAGGCGCGGCTGATGCAGCAGTGACGGACGGTGTTGATAGAGTTGATATAACCGCTACAGAGGGCCCTACTGGAGATAACACAGAGCTAACTAACGACGCGCCTGATATTGAAGAAGCTATGACTGAAGAGGGGGTTTCTGAAGAGGCGATCGCCGCTGATATTACTGTTGATACGACTCCTGAGGCCACCGCTGTAAAGTCACCTGGTACGACAGATGCCAATGCTAATGAGTTCGTCGTTGCTGAGCCTTCTGACTCTGCTGAAGACAGTGCTGGCTCGCTAGAAGTCCCTGCCACTAAACCATCCCCTGATGCTGCTCCTGACGGTGTTCCCTCGGCTTCCCCGTCGGTGCCCTCGCCAGGCTCATCGTCGCCTTCCCGCGCTCCATCCGGCGAATCAGAGGGAACCGCGCAGAAGGTGTTGGGAACAGCACGTGTAGTGGTGCGCTCAGCGACTATCTGGACACTACAAACCACTGTCCGGGGATTTGACTGGGTATCGCGCACCCTTGAGGCCCGCTCTAAACCCGCTGAGGAAACGGCAGAACCTGTCCGGCCCCAAGGCGCTGTCGAAGCGATCTGGGTTGCTATTTCTCCCCTGTTAGTCAAGGGCATTTTATTCGTATCTGGGGTCTTGAACGTCGCTGCAAAGTGGGGGCTTCGTCGGTTGGGTGCTGAAATTCCATCCGGCAGTGGGCAGGGTAAACCGTCCCGGTTTTCAGCAATTATGTCGTCCATCTGGACAAGAATTCTGCCTATTCTTAAGCAAATTTGGCGCTTGTGGCAGCGGCTCCTTGCGATCCTGCGAAAAAAGGTGCTCCCCAACCCGCTTAAAAGTCAGTCTGACTTAACGTTGACCGTGCTGGTAGGAGGCATTCTAGTCAGCATTTTTTGGCTGACATCTGCGATCGCCCCCGATCGCCCAGCGGTACCCACTGCTCAGAAGATGCCAGAAAAAACGGCCCCGACGGTTAGCAATACTGAGTCAGCCCGTCCCCCAGCCCCTGACCAGCGACGCCTAGAAGTCATCCAGGAGAAACTGGAAGCAGTTGCCGATGATTTTGGAGAAGACATCGTGCAGTCGGTGCAAATCGATGGTGGAGGCGATCGCCTCGCGGTGATGTTGGGCACTGACTGGTATCGGCTGGATGCTAAAAAGCAAGACAATCTTGTCCGAAATTTGTTCGAGCGATCGCAGAACCTATCGTTTGACAATTTTGACAATCTAGATATTTTAGATTTTGAAGGGCATCGCGTTGCGCGTAGTCCGGTTATCGGCAAAACCATGATTATCTTTGAGCGTACGTCTGAGGTTGTTGCCGAGATGGATCGGATTGCAGCGGAAAAAGCCGCAGCAGCCGCAGCAGAAGAGGCCACGAAAGCGGTACTTGAAGAATCTCCCACAGGTAATGGGAGTACTGCGAATGGTACGCCCACTGAGAAAACTAGCTTAAACAATGAAGTAACCAGTGATTCAGGGTCAGGAACGTGAGCTGATTAGATGTTCCGCCCTTGCTGCATGAGGCGATCGCGCATATCCCTAAACTCAGACCTCGATTCCTCACGACGGACATCATCCTCAAAGGCATGATCGCGCTCATAGGCGATGTCAGGCTCCCCTGTTCTCTGACGGAGCAGCCGATCACGAATCGCCCTCAATTGCTCTGATGAGCTAACGGGCGATCGCGGTCTTGGAATATCATCATTGGGCCAATTGGGTAAATCTGAGCAAGGACACTCCCCTGCCGCCGCACCAAATACCAGCACCGGCACTGGCATATCACACCGCGCACAGGACGCAATATCCCACTTCTGTGACAAGAGCTGATGAATGGTCTGAGGCGTTCCCTCCAAGTAGCAACCGTCTGATTCTTCCTTAACGAGGTAGCTCCAGCAGTTTTCAAATTCAGGGCTGTAGTGATCGCCCTGAATGACTACCCGAGGACAGTATGCTTTACCCTCAGGGCTGAGGATGATCCGCTTTCCTGCTTGAAACCAATAGGCTAAGTACTGCTTTACGGACGTTTCATCAGCCATTATGTGTCTGCGCCTCCTGTTTCGTTATTCGCAACATGTGCGTCGCATTTTTGCTTCGTCAGCCCATGCAGCACTCAGATGCAAAGAGCAAGTCCTTTCGGCGAGTTTTCTTTAGAGCGTAGAGCGTTGATGCTGCACCGCTTTAGACTCTGAAAAATTGGCGCTAACTTAGCTTGAAATCAGCTTGAAATCCCTTTTCCCGTCTTGGTGGAACATGAAGCATGCTCCGCTCACCAGGCAAAATTTGATTGGTCAGTTGTTACCTATGTCTACCGTACAAACAGATGTGATTAGATGGCCTAATCATTAGCTTTTCTTCAGGTCATGCTTCAGGTTTGGGTTTAGATTATATCTTGCTAGGCTATAACCTTTATTTTTCCACGACTTGGCAAGTTTCACGCAAAGATAGGGGGTTGTTTTTCGTTGTGAACTTGAGAACTTTGCCAAGTCCTGTGGGAATCCTTCGCACAGCACAGAATTCCCAAATTCAAAAACTAAAGTTGTCGGCTGTGGCAGTGCAGTTGTTGGGTCGTAGATACGGAGGAGGAAATTTAACCGCGGCCTGGTCAGCGTGCCTCCACCTAATCAAAATCAAACAAAATATGTAAAATTTTACTGATAAGTAGGTCAGTATGTAACTACGAGGCATCGCTATAGCTAACCATGACAGCTCTTTCATCCTCCAATTCAAATGCATATGAAGCTTCTGACACTTCGGCAGCTTCAGTTCTAGCCGCTCAGCGGCAGTTTTTCGCCACTGGGAAGACCAAATCCTTGGACTTTCGCCTACAGCAACTCCATCGACTAAAAGCCGCTATCTTGGAGCGGCAGGCCGCCATTGTCGAAGCTGCCAAAGTAGACCTAGGCCGCCCAGAATATGAAGGCTATTTTGAAATTGGGGTATTGATGGAGCTAAATTATATCCTCAAGCGCCTCAAGTCCTGGGTCAAACCTCGCCCAGCAGGGATGCCCCTGTCGCAGTGGCCTGGGCATGCCTGGGTGCAACCTGAACCTCTTGGTTCCGTGCTAATCATTGGCCCCTGGAACTACCCCTTTCAGTTGCTTATTTCACCGCTTCTAGGGGCGATCGCCGCTGGCAACTGCGCTATTCTCAAGCCTTCTGAAATTGCCCCTGCTACATCTCGCGTGGTTGCAGAGTTGGTGACATCAACTTTTGACTCTCACTATGTTGCAGTTTTTGAGGGCGGTGTGGAGACTGCTCAATCATTGCTAGCCGAGAAGTTTGATCACATCTTTTTTACTGGGGGCACGCGGGTTGGGCAGATTGTCATGGAATCCGCCGCCAAGCAGTTGACTCCTGTCACCCTGGAGCTAGGCGGCAAAAGTCCTTGTATTGTTGACCAAAATGTCAAGCTCGACGTTGCCGCCAAACGCATCATCTGGGGCAAATTTGTCAATGCAGGTCAAACCTGTGTGGCTCCTGATTACCTGCTTGTGCATGAGGCTGTGAAGCCTGCGCTGTTGGACGCAATGAAGGGAGCAATAGCCGAGTTCTTTGGCGATGACCCTGCTCAGAGCCCTGACCTTGCACGGTTGGTGAGCGATCGCCAGTTCGACCGGGTTGCCCATTTTCTTGAAGGCCAGGATGTTGTTGTTGGGGGACAAATAAACCGGGAAACCCGCTATATTGCGCCGACTATTCTCGACAACGTGGGGTGGGATGCGCCTGTCATGCAAGAGGAAATTTTTGGCCCAGTTCTGCCTGTGCTGACGTATCAAGAGATTGACAAGGCGATCGCCGCTATTAACGCTCGGCCAAAACCCCTAGCACTGTATTTGTTTACGCGGGATCAAGCGCTCCAAGATCATGTGCTGTCTTCAACATCCTCCGGTGGTGTCTGCCTGAATGATGTCTTCCTGCAGGTCTCTATCTGGGGGCTGCCCTTTGGCGGGGTCGGAGATAGCGGCATAGGTGCATACCACGGTAAAACCAGCTTCGAGACATTTTCCCATCTGAAAAGCGTTCTGAAGAAGCCTTTCTGGCTAGACCTCGACTGGCGCTATGCTCCCTATGCGGAAAAACTGAACGCATTCAAGAAGCTCATCAACGCGTCCTGACAATCTGGCTCTAGCATGAGATCGTGATGTGTCGAGCGATCGCTTTATCGTCTCAAGTTCAACAACTCCTGGGGTGATGCCAGAAGTTTGACCCGCACCAGTTTAAGGGTGCTCTCGGCAGACAGGATAAAAAGCCATCCCACGTTGACGCCAAATCGAGCTGTTTGCACGCTTCCTTTGATTTCGTAGTGCACGACTTGGCAAGTTTCACACAAAGATGGGGGTTTGGCGCGCGGAGCGCGCGCCAAACCCTGTGTTGTGAATTTGAGAACTTTGCCAAGTCGTGTCTTGAAAGTAGAACTACAGACATCTCCAGATAGTTAACCTATAGCCTATACCAACCAGTAGGTTTGCCAATCCAAAATCGAAAATCCAAAATCCAAAATTGGTACTATGCATCTTTCTAGCCAAAGTATTAAGCAAAAAGCCCTGGATGTTGGGTTTCATCAAGCCGGAATCGTTCGGGTCGATAGGCCGACTCTAGACCGCGTGCAGTCCTCGGTGGATGCTCTTAACCGCTGGCTGAGCCAGGGCTTCCACGCCGACATGGCCTGGATGGCAAACGAGCGGCGTCAGGATATCCGGCGCATCCTGCCTGATGTGCAATCTGTTATCTGCGTGGCGCTGAATTACTACACTCCCCACCCGCGCCCAAAGGATAAGGCATATGCCAAACTTTCACGCTATGGTTGGGGGCGGGACTATCACCGGGTCATGACCAAAAAGCTGAAGGCTCTGGCAGGATGGCTCCAGGAACAGGACACCGCTCAGCAGGTGCGGATCTATGCCGACACAGGCCCCGTGCAGGACAAAGTCTGGGCAGAACAGGCGGGCATCGGGTGGATTGCAAAAAATAGCAATGTCATTACCCGCGAGTATGGCTCCTGGGTGTTTCTCGGTAGCGTGCTGACCACCCTTCCCCTTCCCCCCGACCGCCCCCATACCCAACACTGCGGCACCTGCACCCGCTGCCTGGATGCCTGCCCTACCGGGGCGATCGCCCACCCCTTTGTGGTAGATGCCAACCGCTGCATCGCTTATCACACCATTGAAAACCGAGACCCTAAACTCCCCGAGGCGATCGCCCCCCATCTGGAGGGCTGGGTAGCGGGATGCGACATCTGCCAGGACGTTTGCCCCTGGAATCAGCGCTTTGCCCAGGAAACGGACGTGGATGATTTTCAGCCCTATCCCTGGAACATTGCACCGACCTTAGAAGAACTTGCGCAGATTTCCGATGAAGAGTATGACCGGAGATTCCCCGCATCCGCATTCCGACGAATCAAGCCAGATATGCTCCGCCGCAATGCCCGCGCCAATATGACAGGGGACTGATTCACGGCTTAAATCCAAAATCTAAAATCTAAAACCTAAAATCCAGAACGGCCATCTCTGCAATATTTTGCAAAAGGCTGGAGTAAAGCCGATAACTTCAGCTATAGTATGCCAATGTACGCCGCCTGAACGGGTGACGCTACACCTAGTGTTTACCAAGGCTGAGATGCCAATAGGCGTGAGTCGTAGGGTTTAGAAAATGGGACATAATGCGATCGCCCGGATCTGGACAATCGCCCTTGGAATAGGGTTACTCGCTGCAATGGACGAGGCGATCGCCCAGCCGATCAATGCTCAATCCGCTAACGACATTGACTGGGATGACGTTGAGGTAGTGGACGGGGTATTGCTCTATCCCGACACCGCCACTGATACCGCCACTGACACCGTCACTGATACCGCCACTGACACCGTCACTGACACCGCCGAACCTATTCCGGTCTATCCAGATTCCGCTGCCAGCCTCAGCGATCCCGACATTCCTGCAACGGAGGGGAGAAATGTTCCTACGGTCACCGCTCCCCAAGTTCCTGATCCTGATGTGTCCTCCTCCAATGAACCTCCAGGGAACGTCAGCCCATCGCAATCCACTCCCGATGACGCTGCCGACCCATTTCCTCTGCCGTCCCAGGAGATTCTGGTCTACCCTGACATCGGCGTTCCTGTTGAAGCGTCGTCTCACGTTCAGCGCAATGGGAGCAATGCTCCCGTTGCAGCCGATGTCCAAATTCAAGGGGGTGATGTTGAACTCCGGCAAATTATCCAGGATGTTATCAGCGTCCAGACGGGGCATCCAGCAGATCCAGAAGTGCTAGAGGGCGATCGCCTTGCTATTGAAGGAACGGGATTGGTGGAGTCCGTTGAGGTTCTGGTCACTCCCCAGGTAGACGGTGTAGCTGTGGTTTACGCCATTGAACCCATTGTAGTGCGATCGCTTGATATCACTGGGGCACAGGTGCTTCCTCCTGAGATCGTCGAAGAGGTTTTTGCTGATCAACTCAACCGCCCCATTAGCCCACGGCTACTCAATCAAGGCGCTGATAAAGTCGATGCCTGGTATCTCGACAATGGCTACTCCCTCTCAAAAGTCGTCGCATGGCTGACTGACCCCTCTGGCGATGTCATCGTGGAAGTGGTTGAGCCGACCATCGGCAACATCGACATTGTATTCGTGGAAGATGGGAGTACCGTTGGAGCCGATGGCGAGCCTGTGGAAGGCCGCACCCGTGAAGAATTTATCCTAAGGGAACTTGACCAACAACCTGGCGAGGTCTTCAACCAGAATGATTTGGTTCGGGATGTTGAGACTCTGCTGAGCCTGGGCATGTTTCAAGATGCCAGTGTTGAACTGCAACCTGAGGAAACCCTTGAGGCCCCAACCGTGGATGTCGTGTATCGCCTTGAAGAGGGATTTGCCCGATCTATCCGTGTCGGGGGCGGCATCAGCACAGAACTGGGATTCTTCGGTTCCCTAGCCTACCAAGACCGTAACTTCCGTGGCATTGGCGAAGAAATCGACCTGGGCCTTCAGGCTGGAGGACGAGGGCTTGAGTTCAACACAGGATTTACCAGCCCCTATCGGGACAGCAACCCTAACCAGTTGGGGTACAGCATTAACGGATTTCGCCGCAGCAACCAATCCCTTACCTTTAGTGACGAAGTGCCTCTCGCCAATGGGGATGATGCCCGCGAACAACGCTTTGGCGGTGGCGTGTCTGTCATGCGTCCTCTGGGTGAATGGGATGCAGAACTTGGGGTCGCCTATGCCCGAGTCAGCATCCGAGATGACGATGGAGACATTGCTACCGAAGACGCCCTGGGCAATTCCCTTACAGCAAGCGATTCTGGTATTGATGACCTGCTGACATTAGGGTTTCGCGTCACCCAAGACCGTCGGCTCAACCCAAATAATCCGGCAGGGGGTTCAGTGCTCAGACTGGGAACCGAGCAATCGATCCCAGTGGGCAATGGCAGCATTCTCATGAACCGCCTGACCGCAAGCTACGCCCAGTACATTCCCTCCGACGTGTTTGGCTCTGGCAGCTTGAGGAATCCCGAAGTCTTTGCGTTCAATGTACAGGGCGGCACCATTCTAGGTGAGCTGCCCCCCTACGAAGCGTTTGACCTGGGTGGCATGAATTCAGTACGAGGTTATGCAGGCGGCGATGTGGGTAGCGGACGTAGCTATATCCTGGCGGCAGCAGAGTATCGCTTCCCTATTTTTTCGACCCTTGGAGGTGTTCTGTTCACAGATTTTGCCTCTGATCTGGGAACAGGGAGTAGCGTAGAGGGCGATCCTGCCGGTTCCAGAGATAAACCCGGTACTGGCTTTGGATACGGTTTTGGACTACGGTTTGGTTCTCCCATTGGCCTCATCCGAGCTGACTTTGGCTTCAATGATCGAGGAGAGAACCAATTTCACTTTGGATTTGGCCAGCGATTTTAAGGGTGAGGCCTGAACCTTGAAAGCCGCATAATCTCGTTGGAGCATTTAGGTACACGACTTGGCAAAGTTCTCAAATTCACAACGCAAAAACAGGGG
>CAYXJG010000107.1:0-14121 GCA_964465285.1 uncultured bacterium | reverse complement strand
AAGTGAGCGCCTGTAGGGCGCGAAGCTTCCTAAAATGAGAATTGCTGCTATTTTTTCGTGAAACTTGCCAAGTCGTGTTGCCAGGTCATAAACAGTCGATTCCCTGCAAACTCCTAAAGAGCCATATCGATTGCTGCCTGATTGCGGGAATTGTTGTTTTAATGGGTTAGTTAGCTGCGTTTATTTATACAGGCATCCCCCGTCATCCTCTAGTGTTCAACCGTGTTAATTAATGGTCGGTTATCCTCCTCGTACAGCTATTCTTAGATACCTTCAGCCCAACGGATTAGCGAGTCTAGAATTCTATCCGCTTTCATTTGACAGTGAGGTCCGGCTAGGGCGTGAGCCCGCTTGCCACATTGTGCTGGACTCCAAACAGCATACTGGAGTATCCCGCATCCATGCCCGCATCTTTCCCTTGCCGAATATGCCTTATTGTTGGGCAATTGATGACCTGGCAAGCTCTAATGGAACCTATGTGAACAACGAACGCGTCCAGGGACGCCGCGTATTGCAAGAGGGCGATCGCATCAGCTTGGGGCGGCATGGGCCACGATTTGTATTTGAATGCCTTTCTCTGATTCGGCCTCATCCTAGAACTTCGGACGCCGCGTCTGACGACTCGATGGCGCTGCTCCCTAACCCTGATGAGCACGGGCTCTCCCCATCGCATCTACCAGGCATTACCCACAAGGGATGGTTTAATCCATCGGACTATCCACCCTCTAGCCCTGCAGCGGCGGCAGTGACTCTGAGCCAGTTGTTTCCTATCATGTCTACCGGGCGAGACTTGACTCAGAAGGCGTACTTGGTTCCTGGCACTGTCACCATCTCTTTCGTTGTGCTCATGTTTCTGACAGTGGGCAAACCTGGCTGGTTCAATTTCATTGTGGCGGCGTATCTCGCTAGCGCAGCATATTATTTCGTGTATCAACTATGTGGCCGCCATAAACCCTGGTGGATTTTGGCTGGCTCGGCACTCATGACCGCAGGGTTGATGCTTACCCCAATACTGGGTATTTTTATTTGGATATTTCGAGACCTGCTGCCTGGAGGTATTCCTGAGCCAGACGAATCCGTCAATCTAATCATGCTGATGGTTCAAATGTTTCTCGGTGCAGGGCTGATGGAAGAGCTATTCAAAGGTATTCCTATCTTGCTGGGGGCATGGCTTGGTGTGGTGTTGCGATCGCCCCACCGTCGAGAATCCTGGGGGGTGCGGGAACCACTGGACGGTATCTTAGTAGGGAGTGCCTCAGCCGTGGGATTTACCTTAATTGAAACTCTCTGGCAATATGTGCCTGCCGTGATGAATAACATCACCTTTCAGGCATCGGGACTAGATACAGATTTAGTCGGCTTACAGCTCTTGATTCCTAGAATTCTTGGCTCAGTATCCGGCCACATGGCCTATAGCGGCTATTTTGGCTATTTCATTGGCCTTAGTATGTTCAACCCAAAAGACCGCTGGCGAACACTGCTGATCGGCTATGTGTCTGCTTCATTCCTGCATGCCCTGTGGAATACAACCGGCTACTTTAACCCTGTTGTTCTTGCCCTAGTGGGAATTCTTTCGTATGCCTTTCTAACTGCAGCCATCCTCAAAGCACGGGCACTCTCCCCCAACCGAGATCAGAATTTTGCGACAAGCCTCATGTCAGACCGGACACGGTAGTGGCACATGCTGGCAGCGGCGCACAGGAGGGGAGATGACATGCGAACCGGGATATTTCCGAGCTGGGATGTTACTGAGAGTCCTGGGCAGAGAGCTGGGATAGAGTATAGCGGGCGATCGCCAAACTCAGGCGAGCCTGTTCGACACCAGACAGTTCCGTCCAGGCAGCATATCGCACCGAGCGGAGGGCAGCTTCCAACGAATCAGCTTCGTTGCCGCGCATGGCGTAGGCGTAGGGGCGGGCCAACACGGTCAAATCATCAGTAGCCCAACCGGACAGCAACCCCTGAACACACTGCACAAGCTGGTCGCTGAGGGGTTGCTGCGTAGCGATGAGCGCCTGGGCCTGCTTCACAATGCTGTCGATAAATAGAGTGGGGATGCGATCGCCAAAATGCTGAACCAACTGAGCTTTGATCGGCTCTGCTGCAGCACTAGCATCCGCCTCCCAGAGCTGGTCCAGCTGAGCAAAAAAACCAGCCCCTTGGGTGTCGATCTGTTGCAATTCCTCAGGAGTTTGCCCTTCAGACCACCCATTATCCAGTCGAGAAAAAAAAGCATCCGCGTTTTCTGACTCGGGTTCCCAGGGATACGGTGTCGTATCGCTTAAGATCGCGTGGAATAGATCTTGCCTGAGGTCGCCAGGATAAGCAGAGGATGAGGTAGGGGTGCGATCGCTAGCCATTCGGTACTCCTGAAATATCGTTCATTAACTCACAGTAGTTTATTGAGGGAACTGGCGATGTACCTACTCAGTGCAAGAGATACCTGGTTCCCTGTTTTGATACCCATACCTACACTGCCAATAAAACTCGTTCCGTAAGTGGCCATCATTTAAATCAACTAGTTTTCAAGGGGTAATTCCAGGCTGAGGTTGACACTCCTTGAATTGGACACGGCCCTATCGACATTAACAAAGACCATAGGGGCGTGCAAACCCCCTAAAGACTTCTAGGAAGTCGAATCCACGTTTGTAGTGATGACAAAAATCAACCCGCAAAAAATTAACCCGAAGATAACACAGGTCACACAGATCAAGGAATGGAAATCCTCAACTCGCTTAACGATCTGCGATAACCTGCGAGATCTACGGATAAGGCAGAAGTCCAGTACCATAGACTGACCTTGACGCCGTAGCAGTCCTGAATGTTTAAACGGCTTCCAGACTGCTAACATCCAGAGTGGTCTGCAAGGAGGGTTTCTGATACAGCTGATCCCGCACGGCCACCATTGCTTCAATCAGCTGATTCATTTCATCGACAGTGTGCAATGCGTTGGCAGTGATGCGAAGCCTGGGTTTGGCAATAAACCAAATGGGTGACACCCAAATGCTGTAGTCAGTCATCAGCTTACGAGCAAAGCTTTTCGGGTTGACCTCCGTAGGCAGCAGCACCGGAATAACGTTGGTTTCGCCGGTGGCTTCAAAGTCATGCTCAATCAGGCGCGATCGCAAATACCGAGTGTTCTCCTGAAGCCGTTGCACCAACTCTGGATGCTGACGCACCTGGCGAATGCTTTCCAGGGCAGCCGCCGTCACCGGGGGTGGCAGTGAAATGGTGCCAATCGAGGTAGGCGAGACGTTCAACAACGGCTTTAGCTCGGCTACAGGACTACTAATCGCCGCCCCTGCTGACGCTGCAAACTTGGAAAAGGTCGTCATAATCAGCGGCACGATACCTTTATCTACTGCATCCTGGGGCGAAATGCCAAAATGCTCATAAATGCCGCGCCCCGTTTTTCCAAGGGCACCGCTGGCATGGGCCTCATCCATGACGAGTACGCTGTCGGGATAGGCTGACATGATGTCAATCATTTCCGGCAAAGGCGCGATGTCGCCATCCATTGAAAACACCGCATCAGATACCACCATGATGCGATCGCCAGAGCGGACATAGCGCTTCAGCTTACGCGCAAGATCATTCATATCGCAATGGCGGTAGGCCCGCACGCGCACCCGAGGACTGTAGCCGAACAGCTTTCCTGACCGGGTACCAGCATTGGTAATGGCTGACACAATACATCCGTGATTGAGCACATCACTCAAAATCAGCGTCTCACGAGTGTGTTGAAAATTGGGCACTGGGATCGCCAGATGGCAAAAGGCATCCATTAGTGCTTGCAGCGCCATCCAGGCATTCAAAAAAAGTTGCGTATATCCCAGGTGCTTAAACTCCGAAATTTCGTCTTCAAGTTGACGGTGTAGGTCGATGCGCCCACTTAAGACAGAACAAGAACTGTTTGACGTTCCATACTGCAAAATTGAATCGATTGACGCCTGCTGAACCGCGTTATTTTGCACCAGGCCCAAAACATCATTAGTGCAGAAGGTTAGCACGGTGCGACGCACCCCTGATGCCGCTTCTTCAATATCAACCTGATTCCCCGAACGTCCGTGGCAGATATATTCATCCGGGTCAAGCCCGCTCTCATACCAGCGCTGAACGTACTCTTGAACAACTTGCACGATAAACTCCCCTCACCTTCTACGGTTTTTGATTTGCGGCCTGCCGTCACAGCGGGCGAACCCTGTACTGATGAAAAACGATGCTAACGAAAAAGTGACAATGCCAAAAATGGCAACGTCAACCATGCGCTACTGAACGTTGACTGAATCCTTGGCTTGACAATCAACATTAGCAAAATTCGCTACTACCTTCGCCACTACCTTCGCCACTACCATTTACAACACTCTTACCTAGCACTAAACAGTACAAATAACACCCATCACATGCGACCGCATCTACGACTTTGCCAAAAACTTTATGCTCCGTCTGGTGGCGATGTGACAGTTCTCACAGTTCATGCATGTTTAGAACCAAGAATTAAACATCTGACCCGAATCTTGGTGGAGTGGCACGGCAATGTCGCGCCGCTCCACCAAGACTGGATTTTATTTAATCTTTGATGCTTAGCAGCTCATGGTTATCCCTAGAAGAGAATTATAGGAAATCGGCACTTACACTAGCAGCATATCCAACGATAAGCTGCTCTCATGAAGCAAGGATTTTGGCTCTTGAAGGATTTTGGCTCTTGTGTCCTCATTTCTATGAATGAACGCGAGACCCATCATTCTGAGATCTGCTGTTCTCAGGGTTTGGAGGGTTGGGATGTTCTAATGAAGATATGGCCGACCGTGAGATAGGCTGCGACTCCGAAGGCACGCCAGACGATAACCTCGATTGTTGCACATATTGTTCATACTGCCGGACAATCAACCGCTGAAGCGCAATGATTGCAGGGTTAATTTCGATAAAACGGCGATTAGGTTCTGCTCGATAGTTGCGCTGTTCACTTTCCATCATTTCAATGTCCTGATTCAGGAAAGGCCGCAGCATAAACTTCTGAATCGCCTGCTGAACAAGAGGACGGAGTGGGCGAATAAACCATTGGGGCAGACGAACTTTGAAGAAGAACATGGCAAATGAGCGGCTTTCGTCATGATCGACAGGAAGCCGCATAAGATAAACCGCCGACACCCCTTCCAATCGGCTTGCGTAGTGCGGATAAGTGTAGTTAATCGAAATCGGTAGCGTGGTAACCTCTGAGGCGCTTTCACTGAGCCCAAGAAATTTTGCGAGATGGCCCTTGTACGACACGTTATAGCGTGCGTATACAGACTCGTCAGTGGCTTTGAGGTCAAGGAGCGTTGGGTTAAACCATCCCTGGAGATCCTGATGGAGAAATCCGTGGAAAACATCCATTGCGTTTTCGTTGCAAATCGAGAAATGCGCGTTGAAATGGGCTGTAATGGGCACCATAAGCCAGTTGTCATCGCCGTGCTCTGGCACATCAGGCAGGGACTTTTCATCGGCAAGGTCGGGGTGTCCCGGAAAGACCCAAATCAGGTCATATTTTTCTCGCACCGGATAGCTGTGAACACTGGCGCAGGGGAGTTTCTGTTCGGACGGCAAGTAGGGAATGCTAGTACAGTGGCCACTATTACCATCAAAGACCCAGCCGTGGTATGCGCAGGCAAGGTCTGATCCCTGAATTGTGCCTCGATGCAGTTCGATGCCTCGATGGGGGCACCGATTTTCCAGGGCATGTAACGTACCTTCGGCGTCTCTATAGAGGGCGATCGCCCTCTGCCAGATGACGACAGGCGTCACATCTCCTGGCCTTAAGTCTGCCGACCATCCAACGGGATACCAGTGGTTAGGGTTAATGCCCACTTCTCGCACCACTGTTTGAATCGTTTCGCTCTTTAATGCTGTCGCCAGTTCCATGACTGCTTCAACCTACCTTCGTCCCATAAACTTTGATGAACTACGAGGACGTCTACGGGTCCTCTTCTGAAAAATTTGCAGTGCTTTACACTGTCTAGCATCCGTATCACTATAGCGATTCTGCGAACTGGAAATCTATGAGTTGTGAATGATCAAAAAGAGTCCCAGGAAGGAACCAGAAATAAATCAAATCTAATTGTGCTGTGACGGCACGGCACCGGGTCGCCGTAGGGACAACTCTCGCTCACAGGCTCGAATTTTCATTCCTTAAGCAACCCAGCATAAGTAACCTCAAAAACCTAAAAACCGGGGCGCTCCCCCGGTTTTTAGGTTGAGTTTATTAATACCGACCTACACGACTTGGCAACGTTCTCAAATTCACAACGCAAAAATAGGGGTTTGGCGCGCGCGGAGCGCGCGCCAAACCCCTATTTTTGCGTGAAACTTGCCAAGTCGTGGACCTACTTATAGCAACGAAAGAGTTCGTGAAACCAAAATCATTCTAGGGAACCTGCGCGTCGCGCGGGTTCCCTAAAGTGGTTTTGTCCTAACCAACCCTTTGGTTGCTATAGCCATACAATAACGATTAATCTACAGTGACCACTCTTGACCCAGTATCAACCGATATCACTTGATTCCGCTTGGCATTCATCGTTCCCCAGGACGTCCTTAGGAGCAAGGATTAAATAAAATCCAATTTTGGTGAAGCGGTGCGGCATCGCTGCACCGCTTCACCAAAATTGGGTCCAAACTATTTAATTCTCGTTCCTTAGAGGACATGGCTCGGATGTTAGCTCGTCGTGTCTGGCACGTTTTGCCTTTACGTTTACGAGTGACGTCTCTAGCTGCAACGCTGTACCCCCTGCTACGCTCTATATACAGGCCACCGCGCAAATAGAAAATGTGACCTAGGCTCATGCCTCCTAAGATTCAATCATCGGTTCCCTCATCAAAACAGCGGCTCTTGCAAAGCCAGAGCTTCAAGCTTGCTGTTTTGATTGCGGCTGGGTGTCTAACAACGATGACGGGAGGCATTGTGTCGCCTATTTTGCCGGAGATGGTTCAGCAATTGAACTTCGATCCCCGCTGGGCTGGCACACTGGTTAGTATTCATGCATTGGCGATCGCCCTATTTACGCCGGTGTTTGGCATTCTCTCTGATCGCATCGGCAAGCTCAAAGTGTTGATCCCCTCGCTGATTATCTACTCTATATTTGGGGTTTCCGGGGCATTCATCCCTCGCCTTGCGCCCTTGCTAGGAGTTCGTGTCGGGCTGGGCATTGCCAGTGCAGGCATTGCTGCTGCCAGCATCGGCTTACTGGGAACTATGTATGAAGGAGAAGCCCGCACCCGCATCCTGGGCTACGCAACCAGCGCCATGACTACTGCCAGCATTCTCATCCCCCTGGTTGGTGGCTGGGTCGGCTCCTTTGACTGGCACTATGCCTTTTATTTATACGGATTTGGAGTGCCGACCGCCCTCGTTGCCCTGATCACTCTCCGAAATGGGCGATCGCCTCGGGGCAGCACTATAGACACCAGTCAAAACAAGAAACTTGCCCAGGTGATTGGCCAGCCTCAAGTGCTGAAGCTTTACTTAACTATTGCTCTGGCAGCAGGCATTGTGTACACCGTGGTTATTTATACGCCACTCTATCTAAAGGAAATCATTGACGCTGGCCCTGCCCTCAATGGTTTTGTGCTTGCCATCCGTGCGGTGGGGGCGGCATTGATGTCTGCCTTTGCTGCCAGCCGTATTGCCCGGTGGATTGGCTCAAACCGTACAATCGGCATAGGCTTCGTTGTAATGGGTCTGATGCTCGCCTCAATCCCGCTCCTGAACCAACTCCAGTTCATCATTCCAGCAGCAGTGCTATTTGGTCTTGGCTTTGGCATTACGGTTCCCAACATTTATGATGCCCTTGCCCAGCTTTCTCCATCTGACGTTCGCTCCAGCGTTCTCGCCATCGGAACTGGAGCCAATTCCTTGGGACAGTTTATGTCCCCCATTCTGCTTGGCCCCCTGTGGAAAACCATTGGCCTCACATCCGTCTTTTATGCAGCAGCCGGAGTGGCCCTAACGATTGGTATTGTGGTCGGCACCCAGCGCATTGTGTCATCTGAAACCGGCCTTTGAGCCACCGCAGATCAGCATCCATCAAAGCACCGTCGCCTAGTTGGTGTAATTTCCCCTTGTGCTCTGTAAATCTTACGACTTTGCCAAGTCGTGTCTCTTCATGAAGCAGTAAGCTGTAGCGAAAGCATTGTAAAGATTCATGATGAGATTGCCGAATTTTAAGAATCGGGGAATCCCTGATGGAGCGATATAGTATGGATTCAAGTTTGGGGTTTCGAGATGTTCGACTGAGGCATTCACAGTCTCACACTTACATTCAAAGCATGCATCCCAAACCTCTATAAGCCGCACCCAAGACTTAACAGTTTATTGCTTTCAGAAGTAGAATCTTGGGCATTATTTAAAGCGTGTACACATATTCAGGAAACCAAAGGGAGACTTGCGTCTATGAATAACTGTATTTTGATGGCAGAAGTGATTCAAGATCCTCAACTTCGCTATACGTCAGACACTCAAACGCCTATTGCTGAGATGGTGGTTCAGTTTGACCCCGTTCGGCAAGGCGATCCTGTAGACTCTATCAAAGTCATCGGCTGGGGCAACCTGGCGCAAGAAATTCAGGAAGCCTGTCATCAGGGCGATCGCATTCTTATTGAGGGACGGTTGAACATGAACACCTTCGAGCGCCCAGAGGGATTTAAGGAAAAACGAGCCGAACTGACTGCTCAGCGGATTCACTTTATGGGGGGGCAAGATAACAAAAGCCTCACAGGGTTAACGGCATCAGCTTCATCTCAACCGGCTTCGAGTGCCTCGACTCCTAACACAGCACCAGCTCAGGCAAGCGAGGCATCAGCAGAAGCCAACTATGATGAGATTCCCTTTTAGCGATTTGCCAGGCGAACAGTGCCTGGTTGCTTAGTTAGTATGGCTGGCGGCATACGCCATGCCAATTCGGCGATATCGCTTTTCAATAAAGTTTGCTTGGCGAACTACTGGTAAGTAGCTTGGAGCAATTAAGAGCCAGATGTAGAATCCTGCGCGGTCAGCGCAGGATTCTACATGTAAGTTTTAGAATTAATTATGCTTATCCACTTATAATGAAACGTTTACATTCATCACCTAAGGCGATATAGTACAATTCAACTAATTGCGATTTAGTTTCGAGTGTTTATTAAAAGCGTAGAGCTTTCCCACTTTAAGTCTTTCGGTGGTACGACGCAGGTTCCACTGAAGGATGGCTTTACGGTGATTTCAGGCCCCAACGGGTCAGGCAAATCTAATATCTTGGATGCTTTGCTATTTGCCTTGGGCTTGTCCAGCTCTAAGGGGATGCGAGCCGATCGCCTTCCAGACCTGGTGAACCAGAGCTACAGCACCCGCAGCCGCTCGACCCTGGAAGCTAGCGTAAGCGTCACCTTTGACATTAGCGATCTGCCAATGCAGGTGCTCACTGGAGACGATGACGATGCTGAACGAAGCACGCTGCTTAATGATCATGGGCAGGATAATAACGCCCAAAATAATAACGCCCAGAATAATACCCAAAACGGCGTAGGGCATGATGGGAAACATCCAGACGATGACCGAGTGGATCAGGGCATGGGTGCCCATACCAGTCCAGACGAGACTCACTCTCTACTGCCTCATGCCTCCCGGAACGGGGTAGTTTCTGATCACAACGTGAATACACACCATCCTACTAACGGGGCCGATCCAGAAGCCGTTAGCCTCAACGGTAATGCGCCTCCTGTCTTGAGGGAATGGATGGTGACGCGTAAGCTTCGGGTAACCCCCCAAGGCACATACACCTCTACTTACTTTATCAATGGCGAAGCCTGCACCCTGACCCAACTCCACGAACAACTCCAACGGTTACGCATTTATCCTGAAGGGTACAACGTGGTGCTCCAGGGGGACGTGACGGGCATTATCTCCATGAATCCCCGTGAGCGCCGGGAGATTATTGATGAGTTGGCAGGGGTGGCGGCATTCGACCGTAAGATCGTGCAGGCAAAAGATAAGCTGGAAGCTGTGCGAGAACGGGAAGAACGATTCCGCATTGTAGAGCGGGAGTTGATGGATCAGCGCGATCGCCTCGCCAAAGATCGGGTCAAGGCAGAGAAATACCAGCGCCTCCGTCAGCAGTTTCAGGACAAAAGCCAGTGGGAGCTGGTGCTGAACTGGCGCAACCAACAGCGTCAAGTTCAGCAAATCGAGCAGAGTATTCAGGCTGCCGACCAGAAAGCAGTTGACATCACCCAGCAGATTGATAGCCTCTCTGGGCAAATTCAAACCGCAACTGCGGAACTCAACCGATTGAATGCGCGGGTTAAAGCTCTAGGTGAAGATGAGCAACTGGCATGCCAATCTGCTTTAGCGACTGAAGATGCAGAGCTGCGACAGCTTCAGCGCCAGGAACAAGAATTGACTGCCGCCTACCAGGATGCAATGGCTCAATACGATCGCCTTTCCCAAGATTTGCAACATCAGCGGCAACAACTGGAATCCGTGACCGCAGAACAGGCCCAGCAGACCCAGCAGTTGGCGATCGCCACCCACCAGCGAGATGATGCACAACAGGCGCTCAATCAGAGTCGGGATGATGCACGGGCGATCGCCGCTGCCTCAGACGCCTGGGTGCAGGAGCAAACTGCCCTCCGCCACCAGATCGACAGCCTGCTGCAAACCTTGGAGCCACAACGAACGGAACAGGCACGGCTGCAGGAACGGACTAATCAACTGAGCCAGAAGATTCAAGCCCAAACCGATGCCCTTCAATCCATCGCCCAGGACCTCGAACAGTTCCAGGGAGATTATCAGCAGGCAGAAACGGACAACCAGCACCACGTTGAGCAGGTGCAGGCGATCGCCCATGCCCTGGCAATGGCGCAGCAGGAGCTCAAGGTGCAGCAGGAAACCCAGAGTCGGCTGCTAAACGAGCAGCGCCAAAAACAGCGGGAACTGGATAAACTAGAAGCACAGAGTCAGGCCATGCAAGAATCCCAGGGCACCTACGCTACAAAACTGCTGCTGCAAATGGGTCTGTCTGGGGTCTGCGGCTTGGTGGCCCAACTGGGGCGGGTTGATCCTCAGTACCAGCGTGCCCTGGAGATTGCTGCTGGGGGGCGACTCGGCCATCTTGTCGTTGAAGACGATGGCGTTGCTGCTGCGGGCATTCAACTGCTGAAACAGCAACAGGCAGGACGCGCTACCTTCTTACCTTTAAATAAAATTCGTCCCCCCCGCGCCCATACGGTTCCGCCATGGAAACGCCCGGAGGGATTCATCGACTATGCCGTGAACCTGATTGACTGCGATACCCAGTACCGGGATATCTTCGCCTACGTGTTTGGCACCACAGCGGTATTCGACACCCTGGCAAACGCCCGTCGGTGTGTGGGGCAGTATCGTATAGTGACCCTGGATGGTGAACTGCTGGAAACCAGCGGAGCGATGACGGGCGGCAGCATCTCCTCCCGGCAAGGGTCGCTCCATTTCGGCACCGTGGAGGCAGGGGAATCCCACGAGGCGATCGCCCTTCGTCAGCGGCTCGAAGAAATTAGCCAGGTTGTCAGTCGGTGTGAGTCGGCGATCGCCCAGGCCCAGGTCGAAATCCAGAACCACACCCACGCCCTCGACGCCGCGAAACAGCAGCATCGAGACGCCCAACTGTCTGCAGATCGCTTCACGCAACAGATCACCCTGCTCACCACCCAGCAGAGACAGGGCTCCGCCCAGCTTGATCAAGACCAAGCAGAACTCCAGCAGTCCCAATCTCGCCTCGCAGAACTCCACGAAAGCCTGCCAGGGCTCGAAGCTGACCTCCAGCGCCAGCGCCAAGCCCTGGCAGACCTGGAATCTTCTCAGACCCACACCGAATGGAAGCAGATGCAGGAACGCATCCAGGAGAAGGAATCGACCCTCAATGAAAAACAGCTTGCCCTAAGAACCATTGAGCAACGGCTGAATGACCTGCAAAATCAGCAGCAGCGACTCCAGGAACACAGCCAGCAAACCGAGCAGCAGATGAATGCCTGCCGCACCCGGCAGCGGCAGTACCTTAACCAACAAACTTCTATTAGAGAACAGCAAGAAATCCTTATTGAAAAAATTGAGGGCATTCGCGCCCAAATCAGCGAGTTGGAGCAGACCCTCGCCTTGGAGAAACGAGAGCGCGATCGCGCCGAACACCTTCTGCGGGAGCGCCAGACCGAGAAGCAGCAGCAGGAATGGCAGTTGAACAAACTGCGTGAAGACCAGGAGGCGGCACGGGTAGAGCTTTTGACACAGCAAACCCAGTTAGCAGAGCGAGCAGCAGAGCTTCCCAACCCCTTGCCCGAAATCCCAGAGGATTTAACGCTGGAGCAGTTGCAGCATGAGTTGCGATCCCTCCAAAAGCGAATGCAATCCCTCGAACCTGTCAACATGCTGGCCCTAGAGGAATACAACCGCACCCAGGAACGCCTAGAAGAACTCACTGAAAAGCTCACCACCCTCCAGGAAGAGCGCACCGAACTCCTGCTCCGTATCGAGAACTTCACTACCCTCCGCCAACGGGCCTTCCGTGAAGCCTTCGACGCTGTCAACGAAAACTTTCAGTCCATCTTTGCCGAACTCTCCGACGGAGACGGCTACCTCCAACTGGATAACCACGACGACCCCTTCAGCAGTGGCCTCAATCTCATTGCCCATCCCAAGGGCAAACCTGTTCGCCGCTTGGCGTCAATGTCCGGTGGTGAAAAGTCCCTTACTGCCCTCAGCTTCATCTTTGCCCTCCAGCGCTATCGCCCCTCCCCTTTCTACGCCTTCGATGAGGTGGATATGTTCCTCGATGGGGCAAATGTCGAGCGGTTAGCTAAGATGATAAAGAAGCAAGCCCAGCAAGCTCAGTTCATTGTCGTGAGCCTCCGACGGCCTATGATCGAATCATCAGAGCGAACCATCGGCGTCACCCAGGCAAGAGGAGCCTACACTCAGGTTCTCGGCATTGAACTTCCGCCCCAAGCTGCCCCCGTGTGATATTCTTCATCAAACGCTGCCTGATCAAACGCTGCCTGACCATCTAGCTAACAATTTGATTTGAGATTGCGAAGATTTCCCATCCAAGAGTCAATACGGATTACCGTCACGATGCATCGCTGACGGCTATCGACATATAGCGTAATATTAGTTACTATCAGGCTTTGCTTTTTGTACGACGCTTTTTGTACAACCACGTTATCAGGGCTATTGATGCTCGTCTCAGAGATTAGGACTCGATCATGACATTGGAACAATCTTGTCAACGCGCAGACATTTTAGGGACACAGGTAATCACGAAGGACACGGGCAAGCGACTTGGCATCATTACTCAACTTTGGGTAGACATCGATCGCCGTGAAGTCGTTGCCTTTGGTTTGCGCGAGAACATTTTCTCCAAAGTCATGTCCAACATTCAGCAAACAATGTTGCTGAGTGATGTGCGACAAATCGGTGACGTCATTCTGGTGGACGACGACACAGTTCTAGATGAAGAAATTGACGTGGACACCTACAGCAGCCTTATCAACTGTGAAGTGATTACTGAAACGGGTGAGTTGCTGGGCAAAGTGCGGGGGTTCAGGTTCAACGCCAGCGATGGCCACGTAACTTCTATTGTGATTGCCTCCCTGGGCCTCCCGCAAATTCCTGACCAGGTCATCAGCACCTACGAACTGTCGATGGACGAAGTAGTCAGCAGCGGCCCTGATCGGCTCATCGTTTTTGAAGGCTCTGAAGAGAAGTTAGTCCAGCTCTCTGTCGGTGTGCTGGAGCGTCTGGGTATCGGTGCCGCTCCCTGGGATCGGGGCGAAGACGATTATTACGTCATGCCCACCTCCCCGTCCAATCAACTGGGGACTGGATCGACGACAGCCGCGCCAGAACCTTTCCAAGCAAGCACATCTGACGCTCAGCGGGAAGCCTGGGACGAAGACAACTGGAGCCAGCCCCAGCCCTTACAGCAACCATTGCAGCCCCTCCGTCAGCCAGAGCCAGAGCCTGTGTATGAAGACAACTGGGGCGGACAGCCCGCTCAATATCAGCAGGAAGCGGCCTACATTGAAGAAGCCCCCTACGAAGACTACCAGGAACCTAAACTAGACAAGCCTCCCTATGAAGAG
>CAYXJG010000106.1:0-14127 GCA_964465285.1 uncultured bacterium | reverse complement strand
GCAGAGGTGGAGGCATTTTTGCATCTGCAACGTCAGGGGTCGTGAGTGGGATGATGGGATGGTGAGATGATGGGATGGTGACACGACTTGGCAAAGTTCTCAAATTCACAACGCAAAAGCAGGAGTTTGGGGCGCGCTCAGCGCGCCCCAAACTCCTGCTTTTGCGTGAAACTTGCCAAGTCGTCTGGTGAAGTGGTCTATGCTCTCAGATTACTCTCTCCCCCCATCCACGGATTCCCTCGCCCCCTCCCTCCCCCCTCTTCCCATGGCAGTTGAAATCGAACGCAAATTCCTGGTAAACACAGATGCGTGGCGATCGCACGCGATAGGGAAGCTCTACCGTCAGGGCTATCTGCCGACCCAGAAATACACTACAGTGCGAGTGCGGGTCGTGGGCGATCGGGGATTTCTCACCATCAAGGGCAAGTCAGAGGGCATCTCCCGATCAGAGTTTGAGTATGAGATTCCATTAGAAGATGCGAAAGAGATGCTGGATACCCTGTGCGATCGCCCGCTGATCGAAAAGATACGCTACGTGCTGGATGTGGAGGGGGTGCGCTGGGAGATTGACGAGTTCCAAGGAGAAAACCAGGGATTAATTCTGGCGGAGGTTGAACTCAGCAATGCCGACCAGAAAGTTATCTTACCCAATTGGGTAGGGCAAGAGGTTTCCGATGACCCCCGCTATTTCAACGCAAATCTCGCCAAGCATCCCTTCACCCGCTGGTAAGGGACTTGCAAGAAAATAAAGTACCACAAGAAGGGCGGCGGGCGCAGTCCGCCGCCCCTCCCCTCGGGTATCTTTTTTATAGCCCTACGGGCTTAGATCACGACTTGGCAAAGTTCTCAAATTCACAACGCCAAACCCCTGTTTTTGCGTGAAACCTGCCAAGTCGTGTTGCTATAGCCGCAGATCACTAAGTCATTCCAGCAATTCTCATTTTGTTTTGGAAATTTAGGGAGCAAAAAGGTCGCCTCAGGTGACCTTTTTGCTCCCTAAACCCATACAAATGAGCGCCTATAGGGCGCGAAGTTTCCCCAAATGAGAATTGCTGAAGTCATCCAGGGGGAGTTTCGCTTGATCCCTAGGCATGGCACAATGAAGACGCAAAAATCTGGGAGCGCTGGAAAGGAGAAGGCAAACAGACAAATATCTTGATTCTTTCTTCTGCCTTCCTCCTTCTGCTTTTTTATATGACTGATTCTTCACTGCCCGCTTTGATTCAACAGATGCAGTCACCGGAGTTCTATCCCCATGACGTGGAAACTCCGATTCGGCTCATCCAAACCCACATTTCCTATATCCTGCTCACGGGGGAGTATGCCTACAAGGTTAAGAAACCCCTGGATTTTGGGTTTCTCAACTATTCCACCCTGGAGAAGCGGGCGCATTTTTGCCAGGAGGAATTGCGGCTGAACCAGCGGGGCGCAGCAGACCTGTATCTCAACGTGATGCCCATTACCCAAGACGGAGAAGCCTATCATCTTGGAAGAGATGGAGAAGCAGTGGAATATGCGATCAAAATGCAGCAGTTTCCCCAGGACACGCTGCTGAACCAGCTTTTTGAGCGGGGAGAACTGACTGAGGAACTGTTGAAGGAACTGGCGATCGCCGTGGCTGAGTTCCATAAAATCTCCCACACCGACGACTACATTCAGAGCTTCGGGACAGTCAAATCCATTCGCGCTGCCTTCGACGAAAACTACGAACAGACAGAGCACTACATCGGCGGCCCCCAGACCCAGCGGCAGTTTGACGAGACCCGTGCCTACACCGAGCGATTTTTCAAAGAACGGGAAGACCTGTTTAAGCGGCGGGTTCAGGAGGGCTGGGTTCGGGAGTGCCACGGCGACCTGCACCTGGGCAACATCTGCTACTGGAATGGCAGACTTTACCTGTTTGACTGCATCGAGTTCAACGAAGATTTTCGCTTTGTGGATGTCATGTTCGACATCGCTTACATCGTCATGGACTTGGAGATGCAGGGACGCACGGATTTGAGCGCCCTATTTCTCAGCACCTACGTCGAGCAGACGGGGGACTGGGATGGGTTGGACGTGCTGCCCATTTATGTTAATCGCCAGAGCTACGTCCGAGCGAAGGTAACCTCATTTATGCTGGGTGACCCCTCGGTGAATGAGCAGACAAAGGCGATCGCCAGTGCCAAAGCTGCCAAGTACTACGCTCTGGCGTGGCAATACACCCGCCCGAAACAGGGCAGGGTTATTCTGATGGCGGGACTGTCTGGTTCTGGCAAAAGCACCAACGCCCGCTACCTGGCGAAAAAGCTGGGAGCCGTGCAAATCCGATCTGATGCGGTGCGGAAGCACCTGGGCGGTGTTCCCCTCGACCAAAAGGGGGGTGATGATCTCTATACCCCGGAGATGACCCAGAAGACCTATGGACGATTGCTAGAGTTGGGCATGTCTCTGGCAACAGAAGGGTACTCCGTGATTCTGGATGCGAAGTATGACCGGGTGACGTTGCGCGAACGGGCGATCGCCCAGGCCAATGCTAAAGGGATTCCCCTGTACATTGTGTACTGTGATGCGCCCATGGAGGTTCGGCGCGATCGTCTCCAGTCTCGTTCCGGCGATATCGCTGACGCTACTGTCGCCCTTGTCCCCAAGCAGGTGTTTGAGGACTTCACCTCTGACGAACGTTCCTACGTGGTGACGCTAGACACCACCCAGGACACGGCACCTCAACTGGATGCGTGGTTAGATGGGGTGAATTGAAAGAGAAGAGGGAAGAAGAAGTATAGACTCGACGTTCAAACTTCAAAATTTAGAACTTAAAGCCTTGCGATGGAAAAATGGGTCAACATCAACGTCACGCTGAAGTGCTGGCTGGTCTTTATGATTGGTTTTGCTCTCTCAGGCTATGCGGTTGAATTTGCCATTTTGTTGGGTGCGCTAGCAGGCATCACCGGAGGGTTCATCGCGTCGTGGTGGCAAGCGAAGGGAGATGAGGAGGGCAACCAACCGGATGCAGAGCAACTCATTGGCACCGTGAAGCGAGTGAAGGAGAAGATTGAGGGAAAATTAGGTTTCAAGGATGATAAAACAACCCGTTCATCAAAGCGTCCCCGCATGGGCTTTTTTGGAGTGAGAGACCCGAAGAAATCCCGTCGCCGATAGATTTCGAGCCGATGAAAATGGGCACTTGTTACTGACCCCAGAAAAACAGGAGCGCCAGCTGGCTAGTGATGCGGCGGCACAAGTCAGGCGGATTGTCCAAAATCTCTTGCGGAGGGGTATGGCGGCTGAAGAGGTTGCCGAGGTGACAGGGTTATCCCTCGCGCAAATCAATCAGATACACGACTTGGCAAAGTTCTCAAATTCACAACGCAAGGATAAGGGTTTGGCGCGCGCTCTGCGCGCGCCAAACCCTTATCCTTGCGTGAAACTGGCCAAGTCGTATCAGATAGGTGGAAGCAGATAGGTGGAAGCGAAGATCCTAACGACTAAGCTTATTGGGAATGCCCTGGCATCCCCCCGGAATAGTAGCGCGGGTTTTGGAGCCGCCCCAGGCACAGCAGTAGTATCGCTGGTCTTCTGAGAGTCGCTGAACGCCGGTCAAATTTGCGTTTTCAACCACGGCTCCAGTGAATTCCCCGGTCTCGTAGTTGGGAATGTCGGCGCGAGTGCGGGGACTGGCGGTTTTCGCTGAACCGTAGAAGAGCCGCGTGCCCATCAGGTCAGCATTCTGTAAGTCAGTTTCATATAGAATGGTGCGAGCCAGATTGGCCTTGACCAAATCACATCCTCGAAGGTTTGCCCGCACTAAGTTGGCGTCACTCAGATCCGTCCAGCGAAGATCGGTTTTCACCAGGTTTGCTGCTGCCAGCATCACCCCCAGGTCAATGACTCGGATGCCATAGTCCCGGTCTTCCTGGTAGCCCCCCATGCCGTCGAGCATCGCTCGCCCCAGGTGGCGATCGCGCCTCAGGGGCGTCAGCAGCCGAGACCGGGACAGGAACCGAATAATTTTTGCCTTGCCTCCCGCATCCACACTGCCCAAAATTGCTGCGGTGCGGCCTTCGGCGATCGCCCGTTCCTGGGGCCAATCCTCCAGCAATCCTTCGGCGTCTAGCACCAGCTCAGAGATGCCTTGGAAATAGGAATCGATGGTCTGTTGCTGGGTGATGGTGTTTTGCTGGATGGTCAAGTCCTTAGAAATGACGTATTGTCGCCACGCCACATACACCGCGAGGATGGCGATTAAAATTTGTCCGATGGCACCGAAAACTTCACCAAGCGCTCCTACCGCTTCCCAGTTGAGGGAACTAATCCACCGCAAAAATTCATCCAGAAGTCCCGTCACGGCAAGAAATCCAATGGCGGCCCCCAACAGACCTAGGAGAGATACCGTGAGCGATCGCTGCTGAGGCGAAATGAAGTCCGCCAGCACTGGAGCCGACACCACCCAGAATAGCCGCAGGGAAATCACCAATGCTGCGCCCGCCCCTGTGAGGCCAATCCAGTCATTTCGTAACACCAGTCCCACCCCCATGACGAGGAGAGCAACACCAATCAGCAACCCATTGGATGGTTGATTATTAGGTGAAGGAGCTGATCGGGATGGGCTGGAGGATTGAGGACTGGATTGAGTCGGTTGCGATGCTGTCAATCCGTTCTCTGATGGAGGATTCGTCAACATTGGAGAGGAACCGGAAGATGGCCCGTTTTGGGTAGGCGATGGAGCGGGAATAGAGGGGCGATCGCCCACAGAGGAGTCATTCACAGAATCGTTCGGCAGCATGGATTACAGCAAAGAAAACGAATGAGGTCTGGAGAAACTGCTCAGGCAGGAAAACTGGAGCCACGCCGTTCCTTCTGAATAGGAGGTTTGGCATGAGTATAACACCGAGCTACTTGGGCATTTCACTGGGGTAATATGTTTCAGCAAAGACACGTCCTACAATAAGGAGAGGAATTATTGCGAATTGTGTAGGGCTATGGCAGATCAACTGATTCGGGCAGCAGCAGCGGATGGCGGCATTCGGACCGTCGGTGTCATCACCACCAACCTCACCAACGAAGCACGCAGGCGACACGCCCTCTCCAATGTTGCCAGTGCAGCACTGGGACGGACGATGTCGGCAGGGCTTCTACTGGCCTCTAATATGAAGCGCCCAGAATCCAGAGTCAATATTCAGATCAAAGGCAGCGGTCCTTTGGGGGGAATTTTGGTAGACGCTGGGCTAGATGGCACAGTGCGGGGCTATGTCAGCAATCCCGCCATTGAGCTACCCCCCAATGAGAAGGGCAAGCTGGATGTAGGCGGTGCCGTAGGGCGCGACGGTTATCTATACGTGGTGCGGGATGTGGGATACGGCTATCCCTATTCCAGCACGGTAGAACTAGTGTCGGGAGAAATTGGAGACGACATTACTCACTACCTGAGTCGGTCAGAGCAAACTCCCTCGGCGCTGGTGCTGGGAGTTTTTGTGGATGCTAGCGGCGTCACGGCTGCCGGGGGAATTCTCATCCAGGTCATGCCCAAGGCGGCTGAGGATGAAGAACTGGTCAGCATCCTGGAGTCTCGGGTGGGAGAACTGACTGGGTTTACTCCCCTGCTGCGAGCAGGCAAGTCCTTGCCACAAATCTTCGAGCAGCTCGTGGGGGACATGGGGCTGGAAATCTTCCCGGAAACTCAGCTCTTGCAATTTGATTGTGGCTGTACCTTTGATCGGATGCTGAGAGCGCTAAAGCTCCTGGGCGAAGAGGAGCTACGGGACATGATCGAGAAAGACGATGGCGCGGAAGCAACCTGCCATTTCTGCAATGAGGTTTACCACGCCAGCAGCCACGATCTAGAGCAGTTGATTATGGAGCTGAAATCGGAGCGCTCTGAGATGCAGGGCTAGCCTCCGCTGTTATTGGTAGTACCAATGTCAGAGAGTGCTGAATGGGTTCTCAGAGAATAGTTACTGTCCCCGCTTCTCCATCAATGATGATGGTCTGGCCATCCTGGAGGGTGCTGGTGCCGTTGTTCAGGTTCATCACAGCCGGGATGCCATATTCCCGAGCGACGATCGCCCCATGGGAGAGTCGCCCCCCTACGTCGGCAACCAGCCCCCCAGCTTGAGCAAGGAGGGGTGCCCAGCCCGAATCTGCATAGGGAACAACCAGAACCATCTCTTTGGTGATGGTCGGTAAGAATTGGAGCGATCGCACCACCGTCACTGTCCCTTTTACCTGTCCGGGACTGGCTCCGATTCCTTTAAGCTGCGTTCCTGAAGACGCCATCATGACCCCCACATCATGCTCAGAAGGTAGTGGCGGCTCTTTACCGTAGACCAGGAAGGGAACGTTCGAGACCGCGGCATCCTTTTCCCAGGTTGTTTTTCGAACTTGAATAAACGTATGAATCGTCTGCAGCAGTTCCGTATGGTTTTCTGGCTGGGCAGCGGCTTCAGATGCGCCGGACTGGGATGGGCTGGATTCTGCATTAACCGAAGTCAGGTCAGAAAAGAGGCTGGCATAGTGCAGCACTTCATCCAGAGTTAAGAAGAAGATATCTCCCTGTTCCGTAAGAATGCCTGCCGAGCACCACTGGTTTTCGATAGCGAGAACGCAGGCCCGTAACTCCGCCAGCAAACGGTTATACAACTCCGCTACGGTGCCCTTCAGGTTCAGGTGCTGCTGCACCCGCTGAGTTTTCCAGGTTTGGGTAGGAGGTGAGGAAGGGGCGGTCATTGACGATTCTGACTGGCTGACTAACTGGGCGAATAAGTCATAGACCGGGCGTGGGTCATCTTTCCAGGTGGGAACAGCGATATCGGTGGCCACGTCACTGAGATAGCCATAAGTATCCAGAAACTGCTCAAGCTGATGAAGCACCGACTGCCCGTCAAGATTTTCTGACAGGGCAACCAGCAGGGTAGAGCGATGGCCGGATACTCGTTGAGCATCAGGGATAAGCGGCCGGGAAGATGCGGCAATGGTCTTGAGCGATCGCAACGCCGCCACCTCTGGCAACACGCTGGTATCCAGCAGCTCGTCCGGCACTTTGAACACCGCCTGACGCAGCGCCACACTCAGCGGCGCAAGGATGTTGTAATAGGTGACTCGTTTGAGCTGTTCCAGAATGGTCTGAACATCTGCTAGCAGATGATCTATGGACCGTTCATCTTTTTCTTTCTGAATAATTTTGAATAGTTTGGCACGAAGTTGGGGTTCTTCACGGGAAAAATCATCCAGGAGATTCCACTCGCGGCGCAGCAGCCGCAGCAGTCCGGGTATGTTGCGGAGGGTTGAGAGGATAGGCGGACGGCTAAATTTTGCGCCTCGGGTCAGAAACTCCAGGCTTTCAGATGGCAGGCCCATGCGCAGAAAAATATCCCCTAGCAGGGTGGCATTGAAGTAGGCACTGGAATGATGGAGGGTAGCGGTTTCCTCAAAGTCTAAGCCTTTCGCCCGATCGCCTAGCACGATGGTAAAAATCTCTCCCCAGACCCCACAGGTTAACGGGCGGTTGATAGACCAGGTGAGGGGCCGAATAAATCCCGGAATGACCTCTGCCGCAATTTTTCGAGTCCAGATAGGCAATAGGGTCGTAATGGGGCGCACCTGCAAAATCCAAAGCCGATTGCCGTCATAGCTCCACTCCACATCCTGAGGCACGTCACTCAGGTGCTTCTCCAGATGGCGCGTCAGGTAAGCGACCTGTTTGATGATAGAGGGAGGCACATCCCCATTGCCTTCAACGGTGACATTCACCCCTTTGGGAATCTGCCATGGCGGAGTTGTGCAACTGCTTCCTTTCCCTTTTTCTGGGATTGTGCCCTGATTGTCGGGAATGAAGACGCGGTAATTTTCGGGGGTCTTTCGCCCTGCCACGACTTGATCAGCGTTACCCGGCAAGGCTTCTACAAGGACGGCCTGCCCCTGGCGGCTGACGGGATCGCGGCTGAAGGCGATTCCTGAAAATGCTCCCCGGATCTGCTCCTGAATCAACACAGCCATCGCGCCCTCTTCGACCTGGCGATCGCGACGATATTGGACGGCATTGGCTTTGCTGTAGGAGAGCTGACATTGGGCGATCGCCCGTTCAAGGGCATCCCGATCAGTGACATTCAGCACTGAATCATACTGCCCAGCGGCAGAGGAAAGCATGTCATCTTCCCCAAAGGCAGAGGAGCGCACCACCAGTGGCCGTTGGGAGGACGGTTTGAGGGCGTCCATGAGGGGTTGCGGATCGTCACCTGGGGGTAGCACCCAGCCATCGGGAACAGGGTAGCCTAGCCGCTTTAGCTCAGACAGGCGAGCCGCTTTATTGCCTACGGCCTGAGGAGAAAGGCGCTGGTTAAGAGACTGAATGGCGCGATCGCCCTGAAAAAACTTAAACATGGTTTGCGACTCTGGATGGGCATTGGCAACAGCCAAGTCAAGATCATCTGGAATCAGGTGATAGATGAGGGCAATTTCTGCACTGAGCACCATGACAGCAATGATTCTCCCATCTGATCCTGAGTGTAGCAGGGCTGTCACAATCGGCAACAAGACTAAAATGCTCAGGCGGCCTAGCCGCTTTTCCCGGACGAGGGTGAAGCCAATGCCACCGATAACGGCGACCAAAAATGCAGTCTTCCAGTCATGCACAAGGTAACCCCAGACGACGTTTGTCGTGCCTGCCCCTCGCCCCAGCACAAACCGCCCCGCCACGAGTGCCATCAATCCAACCAGTTCCCAAACAGGATTCCCAGGAAAAAACACTCGAAACATCAGCGCTGCCCCGATGCCCTTCATCGCTTCGCTGAGCACGGCAAGGATCCCCGCGCCCGTTCCCCCGTGGTAAAACGCGGCTGATACGCTTACATTTCCAGTGCCTAGTTCATGCAGAGACTGCCCCGAGAACGCACGAGTGATCCAGCCTGTGAGCGGCAAGCCCCCGAGGATAAAACAAATGGCTAGTAGAGTCAGCGGAATCCAAAGCTCTGCCACAACACTCATCCTTATACGCTAGTGTGCCAAACTGGGACGGAACCCATTCAAGCTACTCTCGGTATTCTATAGTGCTTTGCCAGTACGCAGGTTTTCCATAGCAATACGTCAGCAATTCTCAGCCTGGAATTCAATGGCACGACTTGGCAAGTTTCATGCAAGAATAGGGGTTTGGCGTGCGCTCCGCGCGCGCCAAACCTTTATTTTTGCGTTGTGAATTTGAGAACTTCGCCAAGTCGTGTCAATGGGGCAAAAAGGTCGCCTAAAGCGACCTTTTTGCCCTTTAAACTATAGACAAGTGAGCGCCTATGGGGCGCGAAGTTTCCCAAAATGAGAATTGCTGGCAATACGTACTTAGGGACTTGCAAGAAAATAAAGTACCCGGAAAAGAGCAGGGGGCGCAGCCCGCTGCTCTTTATCTGCCGGTATCTTTTTTAGCCGCAGATCCCTTAGGTTAGGACATTGGAGGAGAGTGCATCCCCCGCACAGCGGGGGATGCACTCTTGAACCTAAGCCCGTAGGGCTATATTTTCCAGAAAATTACCCGATCTCACCGATTTAGAGTCACCATTTGGGACGAACTGAGCTACTATTGGCGGTGACATATGCCTTGGAGATGAACATGGTGAGCAGTCAGTCTCTCGCAGCATCGACACAGACAGACCTGTCCCCCCGACAGCAGCGACGGTACACGCAGAAACGATTCATAGGACGATACTGGGCAGCATCTTCACTCATCATTAGCATGGCAGTCGGGTTAGTGGGTGCCCTGACCCAGGGGGCGATCGCCACTCCTGCTAAGGCAGATTCCCTAGAAAAGTCCTCCCAGGACAAAACTATTCATACTGCAAAGTCTATGCCGGGTGCGGTCACCAATCCAATCATCGACGTGGGCGTCGTGCAGCGGTTTGGAGACGAGGCCACCGACACGATGACCTTAGAAGCGCTGGCTGGGAATCGTCTTGTTATTGAGTTTCTCACGGGAAACCAGGAACAATCTGTCGAAGCCTCTACTATCACCATTGAGGTGGACATGCAGCCTCTGTCAGAACCCGAGGTCGTTGAGCGAGTAGTGTTGAGCAACCATCGAAGCTTTGAAAGTGCAGAAGACAGCGCGAACTACTGGCGGTCGAAGGGCATTGAGGTTGAAATTGCCCAGCCGCAGATGTGGCAGGTCTGGGCGAAGCGGGATGTTTATCGCAGCCCTCTCCTGCGGAGGCTGCTCCTGCACAACCTCCAGGCAAACGGTGCGAAGGCAGCATTTCTCGACACGCAAACCACTCGGGCAGAACCTCAAGTCGCGTTTACGGTGAACGGATACCGCTACCAGCGCGATCAGTTTGAAATCTTTAGCAGCAACGACCGCATTCGAGTTGAGGCCAGTGACGAGGAAACCAGGCTCTATGGCGGTGAGATGCGGTTTCAGCCGAATGCCTACGGCACGTATACTCTGGTCAACGAAGTTCCCATTGAAACCTACCTGCGGGGCGTAGTTCCCCATGAGATCGGCCTGGCTGCTCCCTACCCAGCTATCGAAGCCCAGGCAATTTTAGCGAGAACCTATGCCCTGCGGAACCTCCGCCGTTTTGCCATTGATGACTATCAACTCTGTGCTGATACTCAGTGCCAGGTGTACTGGGGGCTGGGCGGCGCTGCCGACGTGACCGATCGGGCGATCGCCGCGACCCGAGGCAACGTCCTCACTTACAGCAACGAACTAGTTGACGCCCTCTATTCTTCGACTACTGGCGGCATTACGGCCCCCTTTAGCCATGTCTGGGACGGGCCAGATCGCCCCTACTTGAGAGCCGTGGTTGATTCAGTCAGCGCCCTCTGGGATCTATCAGCCCGTCCCCTGTCCGACGAATCCAACTTCAAAGCATTCATGAATCTAGCATCAGGGTTCAATGAAGAGGAATGGGATGCTTTCCGCTGGCGGCGGGAGGGTACCCTAGACAGTCTGACTGAGGACATGAAGAACTACCTCCGGGTCATCCAGCATCCTTTCGCAAATATTCAGCAGGTTGAAAAGCTGGAGGTGACAGAGCGGGCAGAATCCGGGCGGGTTCAGACATTAACGGTGACCACTGATTTGGGCGATATTGAGCTCCGGAAAGATGAAGTCATCCGAGCGCTTTTTCCTCCCCGCAGCACGCTATTCTACCTGGATCCAATTTACGAAACCGTCCAGCCCCCCTCTAGCGCGCCCCCTGAAGATGTGGCGGTTGGCGGCGTAGATGCTCAGGAAGATGGGTTACTTTTCATCCCTCCCGTTGAAAATAGAGTGCCCGCCCCTACCCAAGAACTCAAGGGGTATGCCTTTGTTGGCGGTGGGTTTGGCCACGGCGTTGGCATGAGCCAAACAGGTGCCTATAATCTGGGTCGGCTGGGGTGGTCGAGCGATCGCATCCTCAGCTTTTACTATCCTGGCAGTAAACTCCAGGTATTGCACGACGATATTGTCTTTTGGCAACAGCCATTGTCAGAGAGTGTAGAGTCGTCAGAGGGTATCGATTCAGTAGACCTCGGTGCAGATGAGTCCTAGATCCTGGTTTTCTTACAGACTTTACTAAGCTCTGTGCAATTTGAGTTTCTAAATCAGGGAAATCCTGCGCTGAGCATGGACTCCCCTGATTCAAATGTTCAGTGTATGACCAGGCAAGGTATAGAATGCGCAATGCCAAGATCCGCACTCCAAAATCTAGCCTCAACTGTGGCAAGTACACCCCGCATGGCCACATCCGTTGCCACTGGGATGCCCATTGGCACAGGCATCACTGCAGTAATACTGATCGTCTTTCTGAATGGCTTTACTCGTATCTACGATGCATAGGCAGGACTCGCAAGCGCATTTCATTTGAGTGACAGTCGTCATAGCAATCTCTCCTAGCGATACACTAAAGATATAGTCAAATAAAGTATGAACGATTGTTCATGCTTCGACTATAACATCTGAGTACTTGTTCAGATGTTTGGCTTTGAAGGTTTAATCTTTCCTTCAGAATTGATGGGACGCATCCTTATGGCTGACACATAACTTGTTCTATGTCTAGAAATGCGGCTGCCAATGCCGAGCAGGGAAACGAAATGCCCCATGCAGCAATGAATGTTGATCACCCACCCGCTTTGTCGCCCGCTGTACGCCAAATCCTGAGCGTCGAAAAGGCTCAGCGAATGGCGGAATTTTTTGGAACCCTGGGCGATGCTAACCGCTGGCGTATTCTGTCAGCCCTAGCCCTACAAGAAATGCGGGTGCGAGATCTGGCAGAAGCGGTGGACATGACAGAATCAGCGGTATCTCATCAACTCCGAATTTTACGAACCATGCGCCTTGTGAGCTATCGCAAGCAGGGTCGAAGCGTGGTGTACGGCCTCAAAGATCACCACATTTTTAATCTCTATCGCGATGTGTCTGAACACCTGGATGAGTCAGACGATGATGCCGTGTGAGGATCAAGGATTCAATAAAATCTCATTTTGGTCGTGTAGCGTGGCGATACCGCACCGTTTCGCTAGTTCCACTAGAATTGGACTCAAATTATAGCGGCGTGCAAGTTGATTAGGCACAGGTGAGGGGCGGCGTAGTGCTCACCACCCTCCCCATAGGATTTCATTTTTAAGCAGGCTATGGGAGAGCAACCGGGATAGGCAATGGCATCGCTGGGGCAGAATGGCATGAGATTGGCCCCTGGGAATTTCCAAAATTCAGAGTCTTGATTGCAGATGGTTGTGATGTCAAACTTTGGAAGGTAGGTCGGTATTAATAAACTCAACTTAAAAACCGGGGCGCTCCCCCGATTTTTAGGTTTTGAGGTTACTGATGCTGGGTTACTTATTGGAAGCCATTCGATATACAAAGAACTATAGCGGTGTGCAAACTGGTTAAGCACACCCGAATGTGTTGAGTGGCGGCGCAGAGCGCCGCCACTCAACACACTGTACTTAATGCGCTTGCATAGCGCTATATCTCTCATTCCTTTTGTCTATCCACTGCTTATCCATCTTCTGGTTATTGATTGACTGCTATGGCACAACGCTATGTTCGGGTTCAGACCAAAACAGGGCAACTGCATTATGGATTATTGCTGCTCGATCGGCGGGTGCAAATTCTTGACGCGCCGCCCTGGCTAAAGGGTGAGCCCCTCGATCAGGAAATTGAGCCGGAGTCCTATCGGATTCTAGCTCCCTGTGCTCCGTCCAAAATCGTGGCAGTGGGAAAAAATTATCGCCAGCACGCTGCCGAAATGGGAACCCCTGTGCCAGATGAGCCGCTGATTTTTATCAAGCCCTCAACCTCGGTGACTGCCGCTGAGACATCCATCTACTATCCCTATCAGTCCCAGCAGGTGGATTACGAGGGAGAGTTGGCCCTGATCATTGGCGATCGCTGCTGGAATTGTTCCCCAGAAGAGGCCGTGTCGAAAATTTGGGGATACACCATTGCCAATGACGTCACGGCGCGAGATCTCCAGCGCAAAGATAAGCAGTGGACGCGGGCGAAGGGGTTTGACTCATTTTGTCCTCTCGGGCCGTGGATTGTGCGGGAAATCAGTGCGGGGGCTCAACTCGAAACCTTCGTCAATGATGAGCCGGAACCCCGGCAGTCTGCCTCAGTGAATGACATGGTGTTTGCGCCAGAGGTGGTTGTGTCCTATATCAGCCAGGTGATGACCCTCCTGCCAGGAGATGTGATTCTAACGGGAACGCCCGAGGGGGTTGGGCCAGTCCACAGGGGCGATCGCATCCGCATAAAAATAGAGGGCATTGGCACCCTGGAAAATACCGTTGCCCTCCGCGAGCCAGCCAGCCTCGCCTCATCTTAGGAGCATCAATGCCAATCCCAACAATTCTCATTTTAGAAAACTTCGCGCCCTACAGGCGCTCACTTGTATCGGTTTAGGGGGCGAAAAGGTCGCCTCAGGCGACTTTTTTGCCCCCTAAATTTCCATAATGAGAATTGCTGTGCCAATCCTCTGGGGCTTGCCAAAAACCAAAATCGGCATCACTGGATTCTAACGAAGTCTGATCTTCCCCAAAATTGTTGCCCTTGCTGGCTAAGAATCATAGCAGCATAGGCTTCTCCGGCTTGCTGGTCGATCTGACCATTTTCTTTGATGATCACTAAAAGCCTGCGAGTGACACGACTTGGCAAAGTTCTCAAATTCACAATGAAAA
>CAYXJG010000105.1:0-14309 GCA_964465285.1 uncultured bacterium | reverse complement strand
AGCGCGCCCCAAACGCTTATTTTTTCGTGAAACTTACCAAGTCGTGCCGTTAGACGGATCGACTGGCTATTGAATCCCGTTTTGCTTCTGCAAACGCTTGATCAATATTTAGCTAAGGTGGAGTGTCAAGGCAGTTTGGCAACTTTTAAGCTAAAGTTGAACTGACTCCGCATAAGAACCTATATTTTGCCAGGTCATAAACTTAGTCTTTGATTTGGAGAAATCCTGCGCTACGCGCAGGATTTCTCCAAATCAAAAATTAAAGTTGCAGTCTGTGGAAGTATATCCATAAAAACCTATCTGAGAACCCGTCTGGGATTCTTGATGCTAAAAGCTCGTGCGAATTTTAGATAGGTGCTAAACACGAATACTTACGTACTTAACAGGTACAGAGAATCAAACACGCGGAAGCATTTTGACCATCTAAACTCTGACCATCTAAACTCTGACCATCTAACTATAAGTTGTGTGACATCGTATGAACGTAGAAGGAGCTAATACCCGATCCGTGCGATCGCTTGAGGACGCCTTTGAAAAGTGCCAAGCGTTGGGCATGCGGCTGAGCAAGCAACGGCGCTTTATTCTTGAACTTCTGTGGCAAGAGCAAGAGCATCTGTCTGCCCGTGAAATTTATGACCGCCTCAATCGGCAGGGACGAGAGATCGGCCACACCTCGGTTTACCAGAACCTCGAAGCCCTATCCAACCAAAATATTATTGAGTGCATTGAGCGGTCAGGTGGACGGCTCTACGGCAACATCAGCGACTCCCACAGCCACGTCAACTGCCTGGACACTGACCAGATCATGGACATTCATGTAGACCTTCCGGAGTCACTGGTAAAGCAAGTAGAAGAACAGACAGGGGTCAAGATCACCGATTACCAGATCAATTTCTATGGCTATCGAAATTCGGGCGATCGCCCTACTGAAATCTAAAAACTTGTTCTAAGAAGGCATGTGTCTGGAGGGAATGCGGCTAAGATAGGCAATCAGGAGGCGATCGCTTAAAAGCACGTCAGGTGAGCCAGGCGATGCAGGTTCACACCGTATTGATGAACGGATACCGCATATGACCCTTAGCAACCCCAAACATCAGGTGAATCTCCCGCAGTTTCAGCGCCTATCATCGCGCCCATCAAGCGACTCGGTGACGGCCCATCCACCTCTACCGCACTTACCTTCACTGCCGCCCACACCCTCATCCCCTCCGGCATCACCTAATGATGATGCGGCGGCATCGCCAGCACATCTTTCTCCCGCTTCCATCGCTCATCCAGAGCCATCCCCATCAACATCAGTGCTTGTTCAAGCTAGCGCTCCACAAGCAATTCCCTCCAACGCCTCTCGTTCACAACCCACTCCTTCAGACCAGACAATAGTTTTTGAGAAAACGATCGCCTCTTCCTCCCGTCGGCAAGCAAAACGGCGATCGCAGCCTTCTGCATGGTGGTCTTTCGCTGGGGTCGTTGCCCTGGCGCTGTTTTCAGGCATGGGGTTCATGGCGTATCGCTGGCTAACCTGGCTTCCGCCCGCACCTGGCTGCCAGAGCCTCCCCATGCTTGCCCCTGACGCCGACCGGCTCTATTGCGCCCAGCAAGCGGCAAACGGAGGTACCTTGGAAGCCATCGTAGCTGGCATTGAGCTGATTGAAAACTGGAAGCCAGGGCATCCTCTCTATCAGAAAGCACAGATCTCCATGAATGAATGGTCAGCCGCCTTACTGCGGTCTGCAGATGTGGCGCTCCAGGAGCAGGGGATTGATTCGGCAGTTGAAATTGCATCAATGATTCCTCAAAGCAGCCCTCTCTATGAAGAAGCCCAGGATCGCATGGTCCAGTGGCAGCAGCAGTGGGAGAGGGGAGAGGCTCTGTATCAAGCGGCATTGAAAGCCATTGAGCAGCAAGATTGGTCAGGGGCGCGGGAACAGGTGGCAGCATTGGGAGAGGTGTCCCAGCCCTATTGGCGAGAGCACCGTGCTGATGATCTATCCATGAAAATTCTCGATGAGCAAGCGGCACGAGAACGGCTAAATAAGGCGATCGCCCTTGCTGAATCGGACGATCCCGATCAACTGGTGAATGCCCTGGCGCTCATCGCCGATATCCAGCCCCAAACTCTGGCATGGGAGGATGCCCAGCTTCTCTATGGGCAGTGGGGACAAGCCCTGATGCAGAGAGGGCTTGATGCTGCGAACGCAGGTGACCTGAGCCGGGCGATCGCCCTGGTAGAAAACGTGCCCATCGATTTAGCGGGCGAGGGCGAGGGCAAAAACCTGCTTCTCTATAGCTATGCTCAGGGATTGACGAACTTCAACAGTGTTCCCTGGCAGGTGAATCCCTTCGAAACCTGGCAGTTAACCGAGGCAATCGCCGCTGCTCAGCAAATCAGCCCCGGAAGCCAGTTCTACACCCTTGCCCAGACCGATCTTGCCCAATGGCAGCAAGAGCTAGATAATCTAGGGCAACTCCAGTTGGCTCAGTGGATCGCCCAGGCGGGAAACCGCCCTGCCTTTGACCTCGCCATGCGGCAGGCTGCCCTGGTGGAACCCGACGCCCCTCGGCGACTTCAGGCTCAAACCCTAATTGCCCACTGGAATCAGAAAATACTCCAGATTGAGCATCGGCCTCAGTTAGCGCTGGCCCAGCATATGGCAGAACCAGGAGACCTGGAGGCGTTGAAGGCGGCGATCGCCCACGTGTCTGCCCTGGCCGACCAGCACACCCACTGGCCTGAGGCTGATCAGTGGCTTGAGCAGTGGATGCAGCAGGTACAAGCGTTAGAAGACCGCCCCATTCTCGTCGCTGCACGGGAGAAGGCCGCTGAAGGTAATTGGCGAGAGGCGATTGCCCAAGCGGAAACCATTGGTGTAGAGCGATCGCTCTACGCAATCGCCCAGGACAGCATTGAGGAGTGGCAAACAGAGATGCAGGTTCAGATTGATGAAGAGAATTTAGCTCAGGCCCGCTCCCTTGCCTCCCAAATGCGCTTGACCCAAGCAATCCACCATGCCAGCCAGATTCAGCCCGGACGCCCCCTATACGGTGAGGCCCAAGATTTAATTCAGGAATGGGTCACTGAACGGGAACAGTATCGTGCCCGCCAGTATGCTCGCAACCAGCCCCAGTGGACATATCAGCCAAATTATTCCCAGGGTAACCGCTATGACGGATATTACGATTCTCGGTACTATAACGACAATCGCCGTTAATCATTGACCATCGTTCTCCTATCTCCCGACCATTATGACTGTTTCCTCTACTGCATCTGAGGCAGACCGAGCGATCGCCGTTGTACTCATTGATGATGACATCATTTTTCGCACGGGGCTCCGCGTATGGCTAAGCCAGCAGGAAAGAGTAACCGTGCTGGGAGAAGCTGACCGAGAGCGCAGTGCCCTTGAGTTGCTAGAGTCTGTACTCTCTATATCGAGGACTGCTGAAACACCTGTTTCGGCTGTGGGAGTGATCGGGTTAGACATGGCCTACGCTTCGGAGGCAGAGCAGGGTGGAATCCAACTATGTCAAGTATTGGGCGATCGCGTTCCCTCGATTTCTTTTCTCCTGGTGGGCAACCCGGTGTCCCCTGCGGTGCTGGAACAGATACATCAGGCAGGGGCGAGGGGCTACGGGCTGAAGTCAGAAAATCCTGACACCCTTCTCCAACGACTTCGGCAGATTGCGGCAGGAGAGTCTGCATGGGAGGGGGACGACATCATTGCACCGTCGCCAGATCCAGACAGAGCGCTGCAAGACGACCCAGGGGCGATCGCAACTCCGTTCACCTTACTCAAGCGCAACCTACGACAATCAGGCATTCGACAAATTGACGCGGCCTTAGCTGACCTACTGGCCCAACTGAATTACCCTGACTTAGACGAGTTAGATCGGCTCTTCTTAGAAGGGCGCTGCCGAGAACTTCGGGTGGCCAGATGGATGGTGCAGCGACTTCTCGCAACGGTGAAGCTGGATGCAGCAGCAGCACCAGAACCTCCGCTTCAAACATCTACCACACCTTACCAAGATCGCCGCCGCCTCGACGCACGGCCTGCTGACATCTTACCTGACGATTCTTCTCCCTTGATGTCGGGCTCAACGGGGGGTGCCATCATTAGTGCTGGAGTCGAAGCAACCTTGTTCGAGGGAGTCACCCTAAAATTGCAGAGCAGTCTCCGCAACCTCTCCGACATTCCTCTGGAAATTGACATCCTTCGGGAAGATAAGAAGCGAGAATTGCTGTACCTCGTCGTACGCAAGCTAATGGAACTGTTGGATAAACTTCGTCAGTCCCAGGTTACCCCTCGTCAACTCCAGGAGCGGCAATCGCTCATCCTTCGGGACTTATGGAACAGCATTGCGGATGACTATTTTGGTAGATACTATGCTGTCCAGGTTGAATCGCTAGAGGTAGAAATCGTCACGGTTCTACGGGATGACGTGGACACGGCCCAAGCTAATATCCTCAGCCGCATCCCCTACAGCTACGAACTTCTGGCGCACTTACTCTTCCAAGACCCGTTGAGGGTAGACAGTGTTTCTCAAGCCGCGGGAACTCCAGAGGCCATGATGCGGGCAGAGGTGTTGCTTGATCACCTGATTATCCAGATGGCAAACAGTATCATTCAGCCCCTACTCAACCGCCTAGGTGATGTGGAGGTCATCAAGCAAGGCTTCTACGACCGCAGCTTGCTCTCAAGTCGCGATTTAGCACAATTCCGCAACAACCTATCCTGGCGCTATCGGTTTGATCGAGCCATCGGTGATCCGGTCAAAATTTTTGAGAGTCGCTATCGACTGTTTATATTACAGGGCAGCGGTATCAAGCAAACCGCTATTTATGCTCCCCGCCGGGATGAACTCGATGCTCTCCAGGGCTTCCCTTTTCTGGTGACGCTGGCCCTTGAGTTTCGTGATGCAGTCGCTCCCCGCGTCCGTGCGGTGATTTCTTTCGTGGGCAGCGGCCTGATTTATGTGCTGACTGAAGTGATTGGGCGCGGCATTGGCTTAGTCGTGCGGGGTGTCATTAAAGGGGTCGGCACGGCATGGCAAGATGCCCGTCTTAGCCGCAATACTGGGCAACGCCGGCTTTAGAGCCATTTTCAAGAGAACCATACCGTGTGTAGGCTTTCAAAGAAAACACTAGTTCATAGCGCTGTGCAAGCGCATTAAGCACAGTTTGTTGAGTGGCGGCGTAGAGCGCCGCCACTCAACAAATTCGGGTGTGCTTCACGACTTGGCAAGTTTCACACAAAGAGAGGGGTTTGGCGCGCGCCGAGCGCGCGCCAAACCCCTCTCTTTGTGTTGTGAATTTGAGAACTTTGCCAAGTCGTGACATTCAAATTTACCTGGAGTAGTGACTGTAACGACAAGTAGGCATCGCTAACCCCACGAGAGCTTACTCTAGCCCTAGCTCCCGCTTTAGTAGATTAATTGACGTAGTGCCGATGTAGTTTTCGCAGCACAAGACTTGAGGCGCACGAATTAGATCATCTCGGGCAGATTGAATCGCTGCTTTCAATCGCGTGTGGCTTGCCTGGTCGCAAATAATCGTCTGCGCAGCTCTCACAACCGCGTTGAGCTTGTACTCATCATCTGCCTGGGCTGTGAGCACCAATAGCTCATCGCCCATGAGACTGTGAATGATGACCTCTGCGGCTCGTAAAATGCCGGAGCTAAGGCTCACCATACCTACAGAACTACCCTGGGGAAGTTTTGTAATAAATTGAATTTCTTGACTGTAATCGTAGATATCAATAGGAATAACGCGCACGGATTTTGGAGCCGCAATTTGCTCGGCTTCCCCGATGAAGTATCGGCTTGTCACAACTGTACCAGAACGGGTTTGGCTCAATACCTTGTCCAGTTCCTCTAAAGGCACAAGCTGCACGGGAATTTGGAGGGATTTTTCGAGTTCTTGCGCCATCAGCTCTCCAGCGCCGATGTCCTGCTGAGGGGCAGTAACCAGGACTCGGGCACTGCACCGGAGCCGCCAGTCAATTTCTGCCAGAAACAGTTCGCGGGCATGGTTAAGAGTGCAGCCTTGGGCAAGGAGGTCGTCCAGGCTCTTTTGCACGAGTTTGTGGGCATCGGGATACTGCTCAAACAGGGGCGAGCGATGCTTGTTGCCTCCTTCGTCGCCCTGAGTGCGAACGTAGATGCCCGAGCCTGCCTGGGCGTCTACAAAACCGAGGTCTTCCAACTGTCGGTAAACTTTGCTGATAGTGTTACGGTGGAGCCCGGTCTGCATTGCCAGTTGACGGGTACTCGGTAGGCGATGGCCAGGTGGAAACTGGCGCGAGGCGATCGCAAAACGAATTTGATTAAAAAGCTGTGTTGAGGCTGGAATATCGCTATCTGTCTGAATATGGAACTTGACCATCACCCGGCTCCAGAACAATGAAAAAATTTGCCTTGATCGTCACTTATTCTCACTCTTAAGCATGATAAATGCGATCGCTCTTGTACTATCCTACTTCGGAGACTTTAAAAACTTCACCCTTCTCAACGATTCAACATTCACCTGAGGTATGACCATGAAAACAACCTTCGTAACTCTCGAAAGCTCCGGTGCTGATGTGAGCGCCTACTGCGCTCTGCCCAATGGTGATGGTCCGTTCCCTGGGGTCGTCGTCCTTCAGGAAATTTTTGGTGTCAACGCCCATATTCGAGATATTACCGAACGCTTTGCACATGAGGGCTACGGGGCGATCGCCCCTGCCCTTTACCAGCGCCTTGCCCCCGGCTTTGAGACAGGCTATACCCCGGACGACATCACCCTAGGTCGGGAATATAAAGCCAAAACTCGTGCCTCAGAGCTACTCAGCGACATCCAGGCAGCGATGGATCATCTCAAAAGATTACCAACGGTGAAATCCGAAGGGTTGGGCTGCATTGGCTTCTGTTTTGGCGGCCATGTGGCCTATCTGGCGGCAACCCTGCCAGACATCACTGCAACGGCTTCTTTCTACGGTGCAGGCATTCCTGCCTGGTGTCCAGGCGAAGACCATACGACTCTGGATCGCACAAAAGACATTACGGGAGCCATTTACTGCTTCTTTGGGGAAGATGACGCCAGTATTCCCCCTAGCGATGTTCGTGCCATCGAAACTCGGCTGAAGGAGCACAACATTTCCCACAGGATTATCACCTACCCCGGTGCCGAGCATGGGTTCTTCTGTGACCAGCGCGCTAGCTACAATCCGGAGGCAGCAAAAGACGCGTGGGAAAAAGTGCAGGCATTTTTTCGTCAAACGCTTTGAACACACGACTTGGCAAAGTTCTCAAATTCACAAGGAAAGAATCGGGGTTTGGGGCGCGCGGAGCGCGCCCCAAACCCCGATTCTTTCGTGAAACTTGCCAAGTGGTGTTGAACAGAGGCTGAAAAGCGGATGTGTATGACCTTCTGCTCAATCTCCAGATAGGGGCGATCGCCCCTATCCCTGAAGTCTCGCTTAATCTCCTCGGCGGTGGGCTGTGGTGAAGTCTATCTCTGGCCCAACGGGAACAATGCCTGTGGGATTGATAGTCTGGTGGCTCTGGTAGTAGTGATTCTTGATGTGCATGAAATTGACCGTTTCAGCAATCCCTGGCGTTTGGTACAGCTCACGCACATAGGCCCACAGGTTGGGATAGTCCACCAAGCGGCGGATGTTGCACTTGAAATGTCCTACGTAAACCGGGTCAAAGCGTACCAGGGTCGTAAACAATCGCCAGTCCGCTTCGGTGAGAGTGTTTCCTGTGAGATACCGCTGCTTGGAAAGGCGATCGTCTAAGGCGTCGAGGGTGTCAAACAGGGGCTTGAGGGATTCTTCATACGCTTCCTGGATGGTGGCGAAGCCGCATTTGTAGACGCCGTTATTGACCGTGTCGTAGATGCGGTCGTTTAGGGCATCGATGTCATTTCGAAGGGACTCAGGATAATAGTCCCCTGGCTTTGCCCCAACAGTGTCGAAGGCACTGTTCAACATGCGAATAATCTCTGCTGACTCATTGTTCACAATGGTTTGAGTCTGCTTGTCCCACAGGACGGGGACCGTCACTCTTCCCGTATAGCTGGGATGAGCGCGGGTGTAAATCTGGTGAAGGTAGTCGGCGTTGAAAAAGGGATCTGGAACCACGGCTTCCCCAGCATTAAATGTCCAGCCATGTTCACCCATGTACCAGTGGACAACGGAGAGGGAGATCAGGTCTTCCAATCCCTTCAGAGCGCGGAAAATTAAGGTGCGATGTGCCCAGGGGCAGGCGTAGGAAACGTAGAGGTGATAGCGTCCAGGTTCGGCCTTGAAGCCACCATCGCCCGTGGGGCCAGGACTCCCGTCAGCGGTGACCCAGTGGCGAAACTGGGAGATCTTCCGCACGAAGCGCCCCCCAGTGCTCTCGGTGTCGTACCACTGGTCTTTCCAAACGCCATCCACTAAAAGTCCCATGCAATGCTGCCTCCTGAGAAAAATATATCTAAAGCCACCGAGTTGCGCTGGCTCCATGGTCGTTGCGTAACGCATTTATTGTGGCACTGATGGCGATCGCTAGAAAGTAACCACAGACCGAATGAACTCTCCTTCGTGCATGAGATCGAACACGACTGGGCAAGTTTCACGCAAAAATAGGGGTTTGGGCGCGCTCTGCGCGCCCAAACCCCTATTTTTGCGTTGCGAATTTGAGAACTTTGCCCAGTCGTGTGGGTAATCAAATCATCAATGTTGATTTTGCCATCCATGTACCAGTCCACAATCTTCGGTACATTCGAAAAGCACGACCCTATCTCCATCGCACAATATTTCAGATCATTTTCAGAGGAGTTGGTTCAAAGAATCCTTTCCTGGGTAACGTGAGTACAGGTTTTCAACGGGAAGGAATGACACCCTATGGATTATTCGACGCAGCAGCCAGCAACCCTCGACGCGGTTGACCTCCCCGATCCTTTGCCGCCCCTGGTGCTAACCGCTTTTACTCGACCTGATTTGCTCAGCGATGTTCTGAATGCTATTCGGCAACAATCACTGCTGCCGCCTAACATCATCGCGTTTGTTGACGGAGCACGGAAGGCAGCCGATGAACCACTCATCAAGCAGTGTACGGCTCTGCTAGAGAAGTTTTCGGCGGTCACTCCGGTTGACATCCAGACGAGAGAAAAAAACTTGGGTTGTGACCAAAATGTTATCCAGGGATTCACCCAGGTCTTATCCACCCATAACTCTCTTGTTTACTTAGAAGACGATGACTTACCCAACCCCTACTTTTACGACCGAATGTGTCGCTTGCTCGCTGTTTATCGCGATCAGCCTCAAGTGTGTTCTGTGACCGCCTATGCCAACTTTCCAGCAGAATTAGAGCCTCAGATTGATACCGACTTCCTCGCCTCAAATCGGTTTTTTTCCTGGGGATTTGGTACCTGGGCTGATCGATGGCATGCCTTTGACCTAGTCAACCAACCCGACCAATTTAATCCGTTCGGAGCCTTCTATCAGATTCCAGCTACTGCTCAAACGAAGCGGACAATGGTCAATCAGTTTTGGTTAGAGCACAGTCATCAAACCGACTGGGTGATTACTTTTACCCTCGTCGCTTTACATCGCCAGAAAATTCACATCATTCCAAAGAAGTCTTTGGTATGTAATATCGGATTTGGTCACCCTCAGTCTAAAACCTATCGAGGGGCAGAAGGCGCGTGGGTAAATGCTCGATATAACCAGCACTTTTGCCCGAATACCCTGCCCTTTGGGCTAACACTGCCCGATGCGATCAGCCAACCTCTCAGCGACACCGAACTTATTCGCTACTTACTGAGCCAGAAGACCCTATGGCTTAGTCCGGGAGCATTTTTCTATTTGCTGCCGCAGATCAGGTCTGTAGCCGGGATGGTGATGTTAATTAAGTTTTTTGTTATGCGGCTTCCTTTATTTTTCAAGCATTCTGCCAATCAGTAGCTTGGCACACTTAAAAACCAGGTACAAAACCCTGCACTGTTCGCTGTGTCTGCGATACAGAGTTTACGGATTTTATAATTAATTGTGCTCACCTACTTATAGCGCTGTGCAAGCGCATTAAGTACAGTGTGTTGAGCGGCGGCGCAGAACGCCGCCACTCAACACATTTGGGTGTGCTGAACCAATTGCACACTGCTATAGTTGACCCAACTTAGTTGACCCAATAGACTTTGCCTAAGTGAGTGGAGCGCGCTCAAGCGGAAGTGAACTGAGTAGTTCTCGATTGCTTTAGTCTTTAATATGCTTCAGACAGAATATGCTTCAGACAGAATATGCTTCAGACAGAATATGCTTCAGACAGTTTCAAGTCCATTCAAAACGCTTGAATGTGGGCTAGAATGTTGACCTGAATTAATATGCTCAAAGAATTCGAGATCCAGGGTTAAATGAAGTTCAGTTTTGATGGGGTGCCGCAGCGATGCCGCGCTGCCCTGTCAGCAGTTGGTTCAAACTATTTAATCCTTGTTTCCAGTAGCCCAGGGTTGGCCGAGCGGTTGAGGCAGCGAACTCATAATTCGCCCCAGGCAGGTTCGACTCCTGCACCCTGGATTTTTTAGACGCTCATTTTTTCCAGGCATTTCAGGCATTTATGGTACCAGGCGACGGGTTCTAGCGCCTTGCCTCCTCTCGCCTTATGGAGAACTGCGCTACACTCAAATTCTGAAATGACAATTCGGGAATGATGCAGAAAGCGATTTTGATAGCAGGGACATCGGCAGACGTTGGGAAAACCGTCGTTACATTGGCGATCGCCGCCTATTACCAACAATTTTGTCAGCACCAAACGCTTGCAATCCTGAAGCCTATTGACACAGGCAGTGGCGATCGCCACCACTACCAACGCATCCTATCGCTGTCACCATCCGAAGACATATCCCACGTCTGCTTTGAGTCAACCGTTGATCCACCGATTGCTGCAGAAAAGGAAGGAAAACTCATTGACATGGCAGATATTTGGCGACGCTATCAAACGGCAGCGCAGTCCCACGATTTGGTATTGATAGAGGCCGTGGGCGGCTTGGGAACCCCGCTAACCCTGGAGACTACCGTGGCTGACCTGGCGTGGGACTGGCGCTTGCCGACAGTGTTAGTGGTGCCTATAGAGCCAGGATCTGTTGGGCAGGCGATCGCCCATGTGGCTCTGGCTCGCCAGTGTCGGGTTCATCTCAAGGGCATCGTGCTGAATTGTCTTCGTCCATTGTCATCTGATGAGGAGGAGAATCTCGTTCCTGCCGGGCTGATTCAATCGCTGACCCAGATTCCCGTGCTGGGGCGCATTCCATTTCTAGAAGATGGGGGCGATCGCTCTAAACTTGCCCATGTTGCCTCTGACTTAGACATTGAGCGCATTCTTCCCTCAATTTAAAGTTAATTTAGATAAACATGGCAGACCTCCAAGACTTATGCAGAGCTATCGCCAGAAGACTCCCAGGAGACTCTGTCTAGCCTAGGGTGGGCACTGCCCACCCTACATACGGTGTAGACTGCGTCGGTTCTGATCCAGTTGTTTTTGTTAGGCAGTGGCGGGCTGAGACAAGTGCCTACCAGAAATGCATCAGTTCTGCCCCCAGCAGACAGTGAACTACGTGGAGGTCAAGCTTCCCGTCTGTTCGGCTCTGTCATACACTCTGTATCGTTAGCTATCCTCAATTACCCATGGTCACGACTCCAATCGAGCAGTCAATTGACACATCACGCATTCGTCCTGAAATCCAGGCACTCCAGCCTCGCCTTGTGAAATGGCGGCGGCACTTGCATCAATACCCGGAACTGGCATTTCGGGAAACGCTGACCGCTGAGTTTGTCTCGAAAAAGCTGACGGAATGGGGCGTTGAGCACACTACGAATGTTGCGAAGACAGGCATCGTCGCGGTAATTCCCGGTACGCGGTCGAAACCTGTGCTGGCGATTCGTGCAGACATGGACGCTCTGCCCATCCGTGAGCTAAATGACGTGCCCTACCGCTCTTGTCATGATGGCGTCATGCATGCCTGCGGCCATGATGGACATACGGCGATCGCCCTCGGCGTGGTCTACTATCTCTCCCAGCATCGAGAGGACATTCCCGGCACTATCAAAATCATCTTCCAACCTGCGGAAGAAGGGCCAGGGGGTGCCAAGCCCATGATTGAGGCTGGAGCCCTAACCAATCCTGACGTAGACGCCATTATCGGCCTACATTTGTGGAATAACCTGCCCCTGGGTACGGTTGGTGTCCGCAGTGGCGCACTCATGGCAGCGGTAGAACTATTTGACTGTGTGATTCAGGGGCGCGGTGGTCACGGAGCAATGCCCCACCAGACCGTGGATGCTATCCTAGTTGGCTCTCAGGTCGTCACAGCATTGCAAGCCATCGTCGCGCGAAACGTTGATCCCATTAAAGCTGGCGTGGTCACGGTGGGGTCTTTCCATGCAGGCCACGCCCACAACGTCATTGCAGATTCTGTTGAAATGAGCGGCACTGTTCGCTACTTTGATCCGGTGTTTGAAGGCTTCTTTAGCAAGCGGGTAGACGAAATTATTGCTGGGGTGTGCCAGAGCCAAAGAGCACGATATACGCTCGATTATTGGCAACTGTATCCAGCGACAATCAATGACTCAGGGATGGCAGATCTGGTGCGTTCTGTTGCAGAAACAGTCGTGGAAACTCCGGCTGGAGTCGTACCGGAATGCCAGACCATGGGCGGCGAAGATATGTCCTTCTTCTTACAAAAAGTTCCCGGCTGCTACTTCTTCCTGGGGTCTGCTAACGTCCAGCGGAATCTCGCCTATCCCCACCACCACCCGCGCTTTGATTTCGATGAAACGGCATTGGGTATGGGCGTCGAAATGTTTGTTCGCTGTGTCGATCGGTTTTTGGCAGCCTAAGCGTGAAACTCGATAGAATTTTGTGTGAGCGCCGCTTTGCATGTCCACGCAAAGGGGGATGAATATGCTTGATGTTGTTGAGGTCTATGGCTCCCATGCATTATCGTCGGTTTGGACGCACAACCTTACGGATGCCCGTCTTCTCCTGTGGTGGAATGCGCTATCAGCACTCCTGGAAAGATGTGCCCCAGTGGCAGATTCCTCAGAAAAATCAGGAGAATCTGGAAGCCACCATCCGGCGATCGCTCGACCTTGGCATCAACCACATTGAAACGGCACGGGGCTACGGGACTTCTGAAGTCCAGCTTGGGCGCATCCTTCCCCAGTTCAAGCGCGACGATCTAATCGTGCAGACAAAAGTGTCGCCCTCTGCAAACCCAAAGGAATTTCGCAAAACCTTTGAGAAATCCCTCTCGAACCTTAGGCTGGATTACGTGGATCTTCTGGGACTTCACGGCATCAACACCGATGAACTTCTGGACTGGAGCATCCGTCCTGGGGGCTGCATAGAGGTAGCGCGCGACCTTCAGCGCCAGGGAAAGGTTCGATTTATCGGCTTCTCCACCCACGGCCCTACGGATGTCATCGTCCGTACGATCGAGAGCAACCAGTTCGACTATGTAAATCTCCACTGGTACTACATCAACCAGTTCAACTGGCCTGCTATTGATGCCGCTACCCGGCATGACATGGGCGTATTCATCATTAGTCCCTCCGACAAAGGGGGCCGTCTCTACACTCCCCCCCAGCGGCTTGTGGATTTGTGTGCGCCCCTGAGTCCGATGGTGTTCAACGACCTCTTTTGCCTCAGCCACTCCCAGGTACATACCCTCAGTCTCGGCGCAGCCTGCCCCACCGATTTTGACGAGCACCTCAAGGCTCTGGAATTTCTGGATCGAGCGGATGAAGTACTGCCCCCTATCCTCCAGAGGCTCCACGAGGCGGCGATCGCCCGTCTAGGTGAAGATTGGGTGAAGACCTGGTCGGTGGGCCTGCCAAAACCGGAAAACACCCCAGGACATATCAACATCCCCGTGATCTTGTGGCTCAGGAATCTGGCGATCGCCTACGACATGGTCGAATACGGCAAAATGCGTTACAACCTCCTCGGCAATGGCAGCCACTGGTTCCCCGGCCAAAAAGCAAACGGGATCAACGCCGCAGCCCTACAATCTTGCCTTGCCAACAGCCCCCACGCCGACAAAATTCCAGAGTTGCTTACGGATGCCGATCGGTTACTGGGTGGTCAAGAGGTTAAGCGCTTGTCCCAAGACTGAGAAACGAGGATTACATTACTCAACCCAACGGGGGTAGAGCGGCATGACATTAGCCGCCACTTCACCCAAGATTGGATCAGATTGAACCTATAGTGCTCAACCTATAGTGCTCAACCTTAGAGGAAGCATCAATCCGTTGACCTCTAATAATGAATCCGCATAGCAAACCCCGCTATATTTT
>CAYXJG010000104.1:0-14459 GCA_964465285.1 uncultured bacterium | reverse complement strand
GCGCCGCCCCTCACCTGTGCTTAATCAACTTGCACACCGCTATAAATTGACAGAACCCTCGTTGCTCCGACAGTGAACGTTCGCACAGTGAACGTTGCTCAGTGGTTGAACTGATGGGGGGGATTGACTAGTGGGTTGCAATGGTTTGCCGCAGACGGCTACGGTATGCAGGGTCAAGGAACTGCTGCTGGATCGGACGCCATGTCTGCCAGAGATGATGTCGCTCTTCCACGAGCTGCTGCACCAAAGTGGGTGCCTGTTGGTGCCAGCGATCGCCCGCGTCGTGACGCAAGACGTGATCCAGCACCCAGCAATCCTGTAGCTGCCCCAGGAGATCCTGAATGGCCTTGAATTGGGCGATCGCCATATCTAGGGATACGCCGTAGAAGGCTGACAAAAATTCTGACTGATACCGAACATGCTTGATCTGCTTCCGGAGGCTGTGCAGCACAACACCTTCTTTATCCAGCCATCGATTGAGCAGATGCGGATCAATGTCCTCTGAGGGCAGGTCACCCCCTACCCACCAACCAGGATGCAGGAACATCTGGCTGACGATGGGGAGCAGTAAGTCCGGCACCATCAGGTCGATAGAATGATGGGCAAGGGGCTGGTAGCTTGGGGACTTGAACCAGGTTTTGTATGCTGCTTTCAAGCGGGTGTAGCGTTTTCCCTTCAGCGTGTTGGTTAACTTTGCGAAATATTTACACCGGTGGCGGTGCTGTTTGGCAAGCACATGATCGAGAAGGGATCGCTCATCGGCAGGCAATCGGGGGCGGTAGTCCTGCTCTAACTTTTGAATCAGCACATCCAGATCCCGCACCCTGCCCAGGGTGCGCCCTAGCTTCTTAATGTGACTCTCCTGAGCGTCATCAGGCAGTTGAACCACAAAGCCATAGGTTTGTAGCGTTGTTCTCAATCGGCGCATGCCAACTCGCATTTGGTGTAGCGCCTCGGGGTCTGTATCAGCCAAGACCTCTGATTCATAGCGAGTCATTTTGCTGAAATGCTTTTTAATGGCGGCATAAGCACACTGCCCAATACTTCTTTCGGCAGAGGTTTCTGGCGTAATGCGGATAGGTTTTGCTGAGGTGGCCATAGGGCAATCCTTCCATTGAACGACTGAGAGACTGGTCAATCGCCTCTTAACCTTAACTTAACGTTACACCATTGCCTGGTGACATATTGTCGGCTTGTAATTTAAGTCGGGAAATTCTGGATGGGCAAGGAGCCAGAATCTAGGAGCCAGAATCTAGGAGTCAGAATCTAGGAGTCAGAACCTAGGAGTGAAAATTCAGGAGGGAGCTGGCTTCTGGCTCCTGTCTCCTGGATTCTATCCTGGGAAAACTTCCTGCCTTGAGGAATATGCCATATTTTCAGGGTTTGTTTGTAATTAACGTCAATGCGGCTTTTAGGAGCGGACGCCCTGGATCAGCCCCCAAAACTGAACTCAGGTTAATTAGAGGATGTCTAGACGTTTACCAAGCTGTTTACCAGGCTAACGCTGCCTAGTTACTGAGTGGGTGTGGCGCACGATAGGAGCCATGCCCACTTGGTCAAGTTGCTTTGATGGACTACCAGAGAGTCCTGGAGAATCTTGGGGGTGTCCTGATGGGCGATCGCCTGATATGAATACAATGTAGGATTAGGTACCCTAACATCATTAAAAACCGGGCATAAAACCCTGCGCCGCCTGCTGCGCGGGCAGCGCAGGATTTTACAGGTTTTAGAGTTAATTGGGCTCACCTACTTAGCACGTCATTTCCTCTTGATTCCTTGGGGAATGCGATCGCTTCAGAAAGTGGCATAGCACCTGGTTTCAGGCTGTTATCAACCTGAGTAGGGTCGAAATAGAACAGGGAAACCAGGTCTAGCCATTGCACGGTTTAGCCCTTGCTTAGCATTGCCTTCGCTGCAGGGAGGTTGCTACATCGCACCTACCTTGACAGCCGCTGTTCAATGCTAAGAGCCTATCTACACCCCGTTAGGAACGAAGATTAAATAAAATCCCTTTTTATTCGGGCGGCGCGGCATCGCCGCGCCGCCCGAATAAAAATTTGGTTCACGTTATTTAATTCTCGGTCCTTAGGAAATTGGGGCCTAAAAACTTTGGCGAGTTTTCGGACAGGCACTCAATTCCATCTCGGGGCGCGTCTGCTATGTTTTTTCTTCTCTGTTGAGGAACTCAACTGAGGGGATCGACCCAACGGCACTATTTTCCACAGTTAGAGGATGATACGGGCTGCGTTCATGGCATCGGGATAGGCATCGGCATCCCCCGTGCAACGGTTAGGGGCGTTGATTGTGCCCTGTTGTCTGTCCACCACCATGCCTAAAAGGAACGCGATCAATGGTTCAGACTCTACCGCGTATGTCCATGCAATCGACTGAAATTTACCCTGTTGATGTGTTAAATGCGGCACGGTCGGGTAATCCCGATGCGATCGCCCGTCTGATTGGTCGCGCCCTGGCGCATCAAGGCATCTTGATCTCCGGTTCGGTCGTTGGGGAGCATCTCACTCTACAGCTCACTGGCGATCCCATTCCTGATCAGCAGGGTGTTATTCCCCTGATTCAACGGGGGCTGATGCGGTTGGGGTTTGCCAACATTCGCTCTGTCACCCTGGAGGCGCAGGGAGCGGCGGATGCTGAGCAGTCTGCCCACCAATGGTCGTATCAGTTCCAAATCCTGGACAGCCTCAATGCGCCTCTAGAGCCTCAGCCTGAGGCTGAATCTTTGGTGCGGGTGCATGTGAGCGATCGCAGCGGCTCGGCGGCTCTTGCCATTGGCCCCTATCGTGTTCAGAACACAGCCCACGGACACATCGTTTACCGTCAGTCGGAGCAGCCCCTGGGGCGATCGCCCCAGCGCCGGTTCGATCCAGCCCAGGGCACCGCCATTTTCGGTGACGAGGTGCCGCTCGATCGGCAACCCGAGACCCATGATGCTCTGGAAGCCCTGGCGCAAGATATTCCCGTTGAATTCTATGGGGAAAATGGCCTGGGCAAAACCTCCCTCCTGCGGCATCTGGCCGTCAGCCCATTTATCCAGCGGCAGTTTCGGGATGGGGTGTTCTATCATCGGGCGGCGACCCAGCCCGCTGAAGACACTCTGCAAGACCTGTTTGAGTATTTCTATGAGTGGGAGAACAGCGTTTATCCCATCAAACCCACCGATGGCGAACGATATGATGCGTTTGCGTCTCTGAACGGGTTGATGGTGGCTGATGATGTGCCGGAGGGGGGGGACGTTCTCTTCGCCCAGTCTGGCATGACGGTGTTGATGAGTTCTGACCATCAGCAGATGCGCTTCACGGGGCAGTCCATTCCAATGCGGGGGTTGCCCGTTCCAGATGCGATCGCTCTGATAGAGCAGCGGCTCGACCGCTCCTTGAGAGATGAAGCGGAGAGGCAGGATGCCGAAACCCTATGCCGACTGCTGAAGGGCCATCCCCTGCGAATCGTCCAAACCATGGGGTTCCTAAGGGACGCTGTGCCGCCCAACACCATTGAGCACAGAGGCCACAAAGACATTCCGACAACCCTCCGCGACCTGACGAAGCAGCTACAGGAGGGGATCAACCCTGATGCAGTCACCATTCGGGCGGCTACAACACTGCCAGAACTTGAGCGGCGTGTGCTAGCCGTGCTAGCCGTGTTTGAACAGGTTTCTCTTTCGGTTGACCATCTCAAGCCACTGACGGGAGCCACAAGCCTGGATCTGACCCTGCAAATTTTGCGGGAGCGAGGGCTGGTCAATGCCGATGAAATAGGCTATCGCCTTGCCAGCAACCTGATTCCCTATTTTCAGCAAATTTGGGATTTGAGCCCCTGGGTCGAGCGATCGCTCTCCTATTTCACCGCATGGATTCAGCAGCAGGAAGAAAACGAGGACACGGCAGGGGCTATCCATCGATTGAGTCATGGCAGTGCCCCCCTCTGGTGGATGGCTCACATCGCATCCCAACAGGAACGCTGGCCAGAGGTACTCAACCTATGTCGCAGCGTTGACCATCCGCTCATGCTGAGCAAGCGCTGGGGGCGCTGGGGGCAACTGTGGGAACTGGGGCTTGCCGCTGCCCGGTCGATGGGGGACGGAGCCGCTGAAGCGGTTGCGTTTCACCAGCTTGGGAGCCGTGCCCTGTGCCTGGGGGATCTGTTCACGGCGCACACCTATCTCACGGAAGCCGTCCAGCGTCGCATTGCCCTGGGAGATGACATCGGGGCGGCGGTGTCCCAGCATAATCTCAACATCTTGACTGCGCCTAATACTCAGGCCGTAGACAGCGGCATGTCTGCTGGCCTAGCTCAGTCCTCGCCTCCGGTTTCGGGAGTCAGCGTGGGCCGTGCCCAGCACCCGGCGCAAACGGTGGTACCACCAGGTCAGCCAGCAGGCACTCCCTCATCTGGCATCCCATCTGGCACATTTCCATCTGGCACATTCCCCGCTAATACGTCCTCTAACATCGAGACCGTGTCCAGTACGCCAGCCGACTCTGGGGCTTCTAGCGGGGCGATCGCCCCTGTTCCCTCGGCACAAATCGGGCGGCCTGGCACGGGGGAGGAGAGCAACACGGCAGCAGCAGTCACCCCATCTACAGCGTCGTCCACCCGTCTGACTCCTCAGTCACCTGCTTCATCTATTGAAGAATCATCTGGTTTTGAGCCAGAGTCTCCGCCTCGGGTCTATGCCCAAGCCACCGAAGCCCGTTCCTTTCCAGCGGGATGGGTGGCGGTGTCGGCGATCGCCGCTGTGTTTGGGGGCATCGGAGCTTTCCTTACCCTGACCTGGGACTCGTCTCCCGTGTCAGTCGCGCCCCGCTCTCTGTCATTTCCACCCCAAATCTTCGGAGTTGAGAGCAATGCCCGCCAACTGACGATTACCAATACCGGGCCAGAGTCTCTGGAACTGTCCGCCATTGAGTTTAGCGGGGGCGATCGCCGCGATTTTGAAATCACCGATGAAACCTGTACCCAGGAAGCCCTGCGCCCTCAAGAGGACTGCACTGTTAGCATTGTTTTCACTCCCAGCGAGAGCGGTTCCCGGTCAGCACGGCTGCGCATTGCTGACCGTGCAGGCGACCACGAGCGGTTTATCCAGGTGCGGGGTATCAGCGAAATGGCGCAAATTAGTACCGATAAGGACGCCTTGGCCTTCGATCCTGTGCTGACGGGTAGCGGGCAGCCTCCTACACAGACGTTTACTCTGACCAATGACAGTGCTGTTACCTTTTCGATGGGACCAGCATTGATTTCGGGGGAGCGCACCGATGCGTTTGCGATCGCCCAAGATAGCTGTGAAGGAGTATCGCTGAGCCCCAATGATAGGTGTACGGTCGAGGTCGCCTTTACTCCCCCGGGCAGCGGCATCTTTGAGGCCAATTTCGCTATCCGTGACTCCACTGGAGAATACACCTGGCTCAGGCCCCTCATCGGCACGGGAGAACTGTCTGAGCCCGACATTTCTCCAGCTGGATTGCCCTTTAATGCTGAAGTGATCGGGCAGCTCTCTACCGATGTTGTTACCATGACCAATACAGGAACGTCCCCCCTCGACATTAGCGACATCAGCCTCACAGGCGACACCGCCAACTTCTCCATCCGGGGCAACACCTGCACGCGCAACTCTATCGAAGCGGGCGAAAGTTGCAGCGTCACGGTTGGGTTCATTCCCCAATCAGAGCGCAATTACGCTGCTAATTTGGTCGTAACCGACAACGCCATCAATAGCCCCCGCTCGATCCGTCTCACTGGGCGGGGTACCCGCGTGGCAGTTCCAGTTGTGTCTCCCAATCCGCTCATGTTTGGAGAACAAGAGGTGGGAACGTTGCAGCAGGAATCCCTCGCCATTACCAACCGGGGTAGCCAGAGTATTCAGGTTCAGAGCGTGTCTATGCCCCAGAATGAAGATTTTTCCCTTGTGCGTGAAAGCTGTACGGGAAGCACTCTAGCAGCTGGAGGAACCTGTACCGTCACCATTGGGTTTACCCCCGAGGCCGAGGGCGATCACGCCACGACCATCACCATCAGAGACACCGCAACGGGCAGTCCTCGCACCATTGAGGTAACAGGCACAGGAGTTGCCCTTCCCAGCCCTCAGATTATCTCCATAGAAGCCACCCCTGCCGAGATTCCCTTTGGAGAACGGGCACGGGTGTGCTATCGCGTGTCAAATGTGAACCAACTGTCTCTACAAGATGGGCAGGGCACAGTACAGTCCCTCGACCCAGCCAGCGGCTGTGCGACCGTGGCCCCTGAACAGACGACCACGTTTACTCTGGCTGCTGAGGGAGCCACCGGAGAAAGGGTCACGCGGCAGGTGCGCATTCAGGTCACTGAGCCTGATACTACGCCCCCTGCCATGCCGACCCCCCTTGAGCCTAGGAATAATCAGTATGTGCTGTGCTCTGCCACACCGTCGGCAAAACTGCAGTGGACCCCCGTCACCGATGACAGTGAGCCAATCACTTATCAAATCCAGTTGGAACAAGGGCTTTCTGCTATCCAGACAGAGGAATCCCCCCAGACCTGGACGCCTGTGACTCAGCAAACGATCCAGGCGAGCGAATTTAATATCTCACCGTATATAGAACCGGGCCGGATTACCTATCGTTGGCGTGTGCTGGCGCAGGATGCAGCAGGTAACGCCAGTCAGGTGTCGAGCTGGGCATATTTCCGAACGTGTGAATCGTGACCCTCACGCTCAGTTCCTCACGCTTAGTTCCTTACGCTTAGTTCCTCACGCTTAGTTCCTCACGCTCAGCTAGGGATCTGCGGCTAGATAAATATACCGGAGCAGAGGGGCGGCGTGCGCAGCCCCTCTGCTGATATCTGCTGATACTTTATTTCTTGCAAGTCCCTTATTGTCCAAATTCGAGCCGGGCTCGTTCAACGAGCTCTTCCGTTACCTGGTCTAACTCCTCTGCCCGTGCGAGTGATTCAATGCGCTGTCGGGCTTGGGAGCGGGCAAAAAAGGGAATGTTTCTCAACTTTGCCTCTGCTGCCGCCGTCCACATTAAGGCATCAGTAAATTCAAATTGACTCATGGCGATCGCCCATATCCTCAATGGTTATCCTCTAACGGGACGTGAACATCAGTGGTGAGTTTTGTAAAACCTTAACAATCGAGTGATAGTTTGACACAATTTAAACAGAGAGGAGACAGATAGTACGTCACTTATTTCCTACACCCTATCAACACATCATTATGGCGCTCACCCTCCAGCAACAGATCCAGGAATTCTACGATGCCTCCTCTGGCCTTTGGGAGCAGATTTGGGGCGAACACATGCACCACGGCTTCTATGGCACAGACGGTAAAACGAAGAAAAGCCGATACCAGGCTCAGGTAGACATGATGGATGAACTCATTGCCTGGGGCAATATCCAACAGCCTAGTCAGATTCTTGATGTGGGCTGCGGCATTGGTGGAGCAACCCTGTACCTTGCGCAGAAATACAAAGCCACGGCCACGGGCATTACCCTTAGCCCTGTTCAGGTGAATCGGGCGCGAGAACGGGCGGCGGCATTGGAGATAGATGCCCAGTTTGAGGTTGCGGATGCGCTGGCCATGCCCTTTGAGGATACGTCATTCGACTTGGTGTGGTCTTTGGAGAGTGGAGAGCATATGCCCGACAAGACCCAGTTTCTTCGAGAATGCTGCCGGGTGTTGAAACCGGGTGGGCGGTTCGTAATGGCAGCTTGGTGCCACCGCCCGACTCACCCGCCCGATAAACTGCTGACGGAAGATGAAAACAAGCACCTGGAGAAGATTTATCGGGTGTATTGTCTGCCCTACATTATTTCGCTACCCGACTTTGCGGCGATCGCCCAAGACCTGGAATTCACAGACATTAAAACCGCCGACTGGTCCAATGCTGTAGCGCCCTTCTGGTCAGAGGTGATGGCTTCCGCCTTTTCCCCCGCTGCCATCATCGGCCTCATCAAAGCGGGCCGTCAGACCATCAATGCAGCGCTTTCCATGGGGTTAATGCAGCGAGGATATCAGCGGGGACTGATCAGATTTGGATTGTTATCTGCAACTCGAATGTAAGGGCCTTGGCAGGACCTGTAGTAATACGACTTGGCAAGTTTCACACAAAGATAGGGGTTTGGCGCGCGCGCCGCGCGCGCCAAACCCCTATCTTTGTGTTGTGAATTTGAGAACTTTGCCAAGTCGTGTAGTAATGCCAGGATATCTTGTGAAACACCCCGGTCAGGCATCTCGAATAGAAGATCGGGGGGGTTCCAAAAACTGGCCTGAGTTTCTCTGGATGACATGCTTAACCGATGTCAGGGTGTCAAAGTTAATAACGCCTCCCTGGTGTGCAGCTTGATTCGACATACCGAGGGCGATCGCCCCACTGTTGGGATGATGGCGATAAAATCGGGGAGACGCATTGATGTATACACTGGCGCTCTTGACAGTCGTCGCAAACTCTCGGCTTTCGGCGTAAGAGTCGGTCACAATTACATCAGCGTGACCATTGCTATTTCGGTTGATCCACATCACCGCATCATCGAGGCTGTCCACAAACTTAAATGCAATGGATTTGCCGTAGGCTCCCTGATTCCAATCTGTATCTTTTACGGAACTTAGCCCTGGAATCTTATCCCGCAAATCTTTCTCTCCTTTAAGCTTGAACCCTTTTGCTTTGAGGTCTCCAAGGAGCGACGCCAGAGTGCCGGAATTACAGCCCCGGTGAATCAGAACGTGGTCAATCGCATTGACGGCATCCGGCTCACCCTGATGGCTGTCTACAATAATGTGCTGCACTTGCTCAACATCGCCGGATAGCGACCAGAACAAGTAGCAGTTTCCCAGAGTTGTTTTCAACACGGGCACAGTCGCTTGTTTGATCACCTGCTGGACTAGGTTTGGCCGTCCATAAGGAATCACCAAATCAACATAGGCATCTAGCGTTAGCAACTCGCGTAGGATATCCCCCTGGTCGGATGGAACAAGCTGCAAGCAGCCCTGGGGGAAACCTGCATTATTGAGAACTTCTTGAATGACGGTGGTAATTGCCTGGTTAGATGATGTTGTTTCTCCACCGCCTCTGAGCATCAGCACATTTCCAGTTCGGAGACAGAACCCGGTGGCGATCGCCGCTAGCTCAGGAAAGGCTTCATAGACCAGCGCCACTGTTCCAAGGGGCTGACGAACACCATAGGCTTCGGAGCTAGCAACAGAATCATCGACGCCCTCTGTAGAAAAGAGTGGATCAGGAGCCTCACTCAACCGTTTCAAGATCTGACAAGTAGTTTGGAGTCTTTCTGGGGTCAGCTTAAGCCAATCAATCAGCAACTCAGGAATTGCCATTTCTCGGCTGACTTCAAGGTCAAGCGTATTCGCCTCCAAAATATCGTCCTGCTTGCGGTGAATCGCCTCTGCAATGGTGCGAATAAGGTGACTACGAGTTCGATGGTGTACTGCAAACAGCGCAGCAGACGACTGCTGAGCGATTTGTGCAATTGATATCAGGTTATAGGATGAACTCAAGGGATTAACACAGTGTGCCTATCGTCTGCAAGCCAACCAAAAAATGAACAATAGCATCACTGACAGCGTTAGTGCTGCAATAATGCGAAACTCAGCCATTTCAAATAGCTCAATCGAGTTCAGTAATGATGTGACTAACAGTAGAATAATAATCCCAAATAGCGCCAGTAATGCCAGTGGTAGATAGCTCTGCCGAATCGAAGACTTTGAGATACTCCAACTTCGGCCCGTCCAACGCCAGATTTTCTTATAAGGGTAGGTTGTGGAAAGCTGTTCGATAGTGTTCCCATTTTCCTGAACAACAAAAATTTGCTGACATCGGCTACAGCCAAACGCCTCCGTCAGAGCAATGGGCACCAGCTTTCCTTTCCGCCGACATGGACAGGGGTAGTCAGCATTCAGGTCAATTTTGTTGTTTCTTTCAGTTTGCACAAGTTAAGCAAGCACAAATCAAGTAACGACGAGGCGATCGCACCAAAGCCGTGGCGTTTTGAGATACGCATCTATAGTTCGACCAGCCAACTTTGAACAGTTGCCGGGTGAGTGGCACACGAACCGCACGCCACCTACCAGGCAATATCTGTTGGGTCAACTACTAGGCATACCCTTTAAATAAAAAATCCACGCTATTGGCTGTAATCACTACCAAAATAACTGCTAGATGGTGAATAGAACAGGTCTGAACGTTAAATTTTTTAAGAGCACCCAACAGGTTTAATCAATCAACTGGAGGAAATAGGCATCCTGCTCTCACACATGTGCCAAGCATGCCCTAATGTGTCAAGCACGTCTACAGTCTGAGCGTAGGATTCTCCATTCAAAGACTTAAGCTATAGCCTGTCATAGCATGGCTTATACCAATTCTTGAAAGTAGAACTACAGATAGCTAACCCATAACCTATGCCAACTACCTATGCCAACTATAGGTTTGCCAATCAAAAATCGAAAATCAAAAATTGGCATTATGCGGGAGATTCGGGTCGGATAAAGTCTGGTAGCTGCTGCTTTCTTAAGCTTAATGCCGTCACGTTTGGGCTTCGAAGGCTGACCCAAATGCTGCAGGCATCATCAGTAGACGTTACAACAATCTGACCAACCTGAGTAAGTTGACAGGCATAGTGGTACAAACGGGCACGAAGACTTGACGGAACTGTATGTAATCGATAGAAAAGCTCGTTACGATAGTACATTCCATCTTGGATGCTATTCTCAAACCAAAATTTAAACGGAGAGTATTCTCCTTCTTCAATGACTGGAGGTAGCACAAAACACCCAAGAATCACATATTCAAAGTATTCACTATGGGAATGAATTCGTAACAGGCAACATCTAAGTAACCCAACATAAATAACCCAGCATAAATAACCTCAAAACCTAAAAACCGGGGGAGCGCCCTTCCGGGGAGCTCCCCCGGTTTTTAAGTTGAGTTTATTAATACCGACCTACTTAATAATAGACTCCCACGAAAAATTTCAGTTTTCCACCAGGAAAGCATGAACTTCATGAAATTTTGTAATATTCCTTAAACTTTGGCCCGACTTGGTAGCGGATTGGGCCATTGGCACAGCGGGGATCGACGATCGCCCCTCTCTGAAGAACAACAATATACCCTTCGTCTGCAAGGGCGATGCCTATCTCTCGGACAGCAGGCATGAGGTCTCGCCACTGATGCCCGCCTACGGCTCTAGCAACTTCGGAGGGGCAGATGCTTTTTCCTGAACCCCGCGACTGAACGTGATTCAAGATGGCGCTTCGGATCGTAGGGCGATCGCTCATTGAACGGTTATTAGAGGCTCATAGGTCAATATTTCGTTACAGGATTCGCTCAGCAATTCTCATTTTGGGAAACTTCGCGCCCTATAGGCGATCGCCTGTATAGGTCTAGGGGCAAGAAGGTCGCATGAGGCGACCTTCTTGCCCCTAAATTTCCATAATGAGAACTGCAGGAATTTGCTGCGGGGACTTGACATTCCTGGCGAAATAAGGTCATATAGTTCATGTGTACCAACGGGGACAAGTAGACCCAAACAGACCCATTTGGAAGTCGAGGCAACCACATGACTACTGCTACCAGACAACGTCGTACGAGTAAAGCGCGAACCAGTAAATCTGCATCTTCGCCTAAATCTTCAATGCCAGCGCGAAAGATCCTCGCCCTCGATGGGGGCAACTACGATCTTAAGTTCTTTGACGGAGAAGGACACCCTAAAGCCATTCGCTCAGTTCGCTATCAGCTTCCCCAAGGGCGGGATTCTGTCAGCTACTCCGATGCTTCCCCCCTGGTTGAACTGCCTGACGGCAGTCGTTACCATTTCGGGGCGCAGGCATACAAGTATCGCCGACAACAGCAAACAGTCATTGAGAACAAGGTAGAGTTGGCAAAGCTGCACCTCTATGCCTGTTTAGAACCACTAGATGAGGAGATTGCTGAGTTCCCCCTCGATTTGTTTGTTTCAACCCCTGAGCCTGCCCGCAATGCCGATGCTCTTCGAGAGCAACTGATGGGAACCCACGAATTCATTCGGAATGATGTAGAGTTTCGGGTCGAGGTCGAGTCTGTTGAAGTTGAGCGGGAGGGCATGGGGGCATATTACTACGCTCAAAGTCAGGGACATATCCCCACAGGTGGCTACACCATCGTGATTGATATTGGGGGGGGCACCTGGCTGACCCGCCTGGTAGATGCCGAGGGAGAAGTCATTGACGAGAACGTGATGAACCGTGGCGGTGCTTACGAATTAGCTGCTTCCATCAGCTTTGATAAGCGGTTGACCGATGCCTTGGGCACGACGGTTGATCCAGGGTTAATTATGGACGGCTTTCGTGTTGGGCATTCCTATGCAGATACGGGACTGTCGTGGGAGTCTTGGCTGGATGAACATCTTGATCCGTGGTTCAAAGGCATTTTTCAGACTGTGAAGGCTCAGTACACGCCGTTTATGGCAAGAGTCACCAAGTTCTTGGTAACTGGTGGGGGGTCGCACCTGATCTCTGAACGCCTTGCCGGACGAAAACTGTTTACGGTAATGGGTGATCCCCAATTTGCTAATGTTCGTGGATTGTATTTGTTATCGAATGATACTCAACTATGCATGACAACAAAGTAAGGCTTAGCCAGGACATCATTGACAAAGCGGAGGTTATTGCCTCGGAGTGGGGACTTAAGAATGCCCGCGCTGCCGTTGAAGCGGTTTTTCGTAAATACTCAGACGAGTACCTGCATGGTCGCCTAAATCCAGCTTATGGAACGGCAAATCACACGATTACGAGTCAGATGGTTGCAAACCAAGCGATCGCCCCTTCTCCATCATCTTCAGCAGGCTGCGAAGCCCTGGATGTATTGGAAGATTTGCTCGCCACCTGAGGGCAATTTCCCGCTCAATGCGGAATGAGTTGCGCGGGACGGTGGGCTATCGCACTGCTTATCGAACTGCCTATCGTCCTGCCTGCATGAATCCCTCTCTTTCTCAACGCAAATTTCTGTGTTAACTCAAGCTGATCAGAGCTATCAGACTCGCGTAGCAGCGAGAACACATTATCGACATTTCGGATGAGTACACCACCTGGCTCTCCTATACAACAGCGGGATTTCTAGAGCCGGGAAATTTGTACTGCTTCGACTTCGCCATGCGGAACCTGCCCGGTTCGTCGTCCCTTCTGGAGATCGGCACCTTCTGCGGATTTTCCGCCAACGTGATCACCTACTACAAGGCGATCTACGGCAAAGCGAATCCCCTAATCACGGTTGACCTGTGGCGTTTTACTGAGATGACCGACCCGCTCCGCCGGACGCTCTCTCCCGCCCAGCCCTTGTCACGAGACAGGATGCGGCAATTTATCGAAGAGAGCTATCGGCGCAACGTTCAGTTTTTCAGTAACTTTGATCTGCCCGTTTTCATTACCGGAGGACTGGGGTTTATCGGTGGGCATCTTGCCGCTGAGCTACTGCTCCAGGGCTATCGTGCTACCCTCTATGACTGCCGAACGCATGGTGAGATACGACTTGCCAAGTTGCATTACTTCTTATTCCCATCGCATCTGTCATCGGACTCATTGTCCATGACTTCCGCTGGCTTCTGCTACCGATCACGTTTCTAGCCACCAGTATTTTGAGCAGCATTCTGCGACATCTTATCTTATTTCCCAGGCGCGTGCTGAATGCACTGATGGTGATCACCGCAGAGGGCTTGGTGCTGTTTTATGATGCCTGCGTATGCGTCCACTGCCTGCACTCGCGTTTCCTGAAACCGTTATTTGCCTGTCTTCTGCTGCGTCCTGAGGATGCCCTCATGATTTGGAATGACCGCACCCTGCAATTCGGTTTTCGTTTTGCAGAGCTAGCTGCTAGTGTAGGGTGGATCTGGGCGATCGCCCTATAAGTGATTCGATATGAGTTTACAGACGCTCAAGGGCGATCGTGGCAGGGTAAGACAAGTACCGATATTCAGATGTATCGCCAGGAGGGAAGTCAGATTACCGCAAGACAAACTCGTCACGGCTCGCTATACTCCAGCTTGATGCCCACTTTTGAGATCCAGGATCGTCGAGTTTTGGGTTAGTTTCCTTGACTTTCAAGATAATCGCTTCTCCCTTAGGGAGAAGGAGCTGGGGGATGAGGGTGATTGGAGCAGTCCGTGGATTCACACTGTAAGGTACTAGTTGAAAGTCTTGTTTGAAACCTTCTGCCCAAAACCTTCTGCCTAAGACCGTTTCCATCACGCTGATGAGGAAGCAGCTCATGCACTTTATAAAACCGTAATTTTGGATGTGATTGACGCGCTGACTCGAGCCTTCCCTGCCAAGGGGCCGTTGAACTCAAAGGTCACAGTTCATCAACCGGATATTGATGCCACAACTTGGGAGACAGCCCTATACAACCTCTTTGCCACGAATATCTTGATCTCACGACTTGGCAAAGTTCTCAAATTCACAACGAAGAAACAGGGGTTTGGGGCGC
>CAYXJG010000103.1:0-14528 GCA_964465285.1 uncultured bacterium | reverse complement strand
TTTAGCCCTGAACATTTAGCCCTGAACATTTAGCCCTGAACATTTAGCCCTGAACTGTAGCGAATTCGGATCGCATTCTTTCATGAATCTTCCCGCACCCGATAGTCCTCTATATAACTATCCATTACCAGAAATTGAGCAGTGGCTCATCTCCCATGGTTGTGAACGAAAAGATGATGATCGGCACCGCTGGTTTGTGGAGAAGCCTTCTTGGACTGCCGAAATTTGTCTGGATATCGACTCCATTTGCGTTCGCTATATCGGGGCAAAAGAAGGAGGCGATGATGTTCAACGAACATTTAAGTATTCCCTTAGCCGTCAAGACCTAGACGATGCGATTTTTTCGGGGCCTTAGGAGCAAGAGCGAAGCGCTATTCCGGTGATGCTTAGCCCTTCAATATTGGCATGAAGGATGGTGATGCGTATCCAGCCTGCAAAATTTATCGAGCTTTTTTCGGGTGCTTAACGCCTCCAAAGCGGCGATCGCGCTGTTGATAGGACTTTAGGGCGTAGTAGAACTCGGTACGGTCAAAGTCGGGCCATAGTGTGTCAGTCACGTACAGTTCAGAATATGCTGTTTGCCACAGGAGGAAATTGCTGAGCCGCATCTCGCCACTGGTGCGGATGAGCAGGTCAGGGTCACAGCTACCCGTCGTGTAGAGATGGGATTCAACCAATGATTCATCAATCGACTCTAAATCCAGTAGCCCTTGCTGCACCTTCCCGGCAATTTGTCGGCATGCATTTGTAATTTCTTGCCGCCCTCCATAGTTTTTGGCGATTGTGAATTGAATGCCACCGTTATACTTCGTTGCCTCCATTGAGTGGTCAATCATGTCCTGGAGTTTGGGGGGTAACTCATGCAAATTACCGACGAAACAAATCTTGACCTCTTCTTTAATCATTTCATCCAGTTCTTGGCGCAAGACCCGCTCAAAAAGCGCCATGAGGAACTCTACCTCTTCAAGGGGACGGCTCCAGTTTTCTGTAGAGAAGGCATAAGCCGTTAAGGCACGAATGCCCCAGTCTTTGCAGCATCGGAGCAGTGCTTTGAGAGTATCCACGCCTTTGCGATGTCCCACACTGCGGGGCAACCCCCGACGAGTTGCCCAGCGCCCATTGCCGTCCATGATGACAGCAACGTGCTGCGGCAGGTGTTCTCGGCTGAGATCACTGGGTAAATCATTTAGAGCAGTCGTCTTAGTCGTTATCATACGTTTTCCCAAGGCGTGTCCCCTTTCCTGCCCTAGCGTAGCAAGTTAGGGGTATGTGCTTGTATGTACTCCCAGGATAGAAGCAAGTCGGGATGATGTTGCGGCTAGAAAATTAATGTTTTTGCAAAGTTAGGGCTGAGCAAGAAAATAGCATTTCAAGTGAGAAGATCTGTGAGATGCGCCTGATCCTCCTCTCGTAGGGGTTCCGGTTGGGAGTCATCTCACGTGTCCAAGCTGGGTAATTCGTCATTTACGAGACTTTTCGTTAAAGAGTGACAAAAAGAGATGGACGAGGTGGGAGGCGATCGCAATTGTTCTATCGACTAGCCGCTGCCACAGCCCACGTAGCTGGGGAGACACCACTTCTCGCTCGGTAATGCGGGAAAACCGAACGCGCAGAAGTTCTCTTAATCTACTGCTAGTTAACGGGCGATTCAATAGCCCATGTTCGGCAATTGAAATAGAGCCGGTTTCTTCGGACACCACAATGCAAATACATTGCTCAACCCGTTCAGTGATCCCCATAGCAGCGCGGTGGCGAGTGCCCAGTTGGCGGGATGCATCCCGTTCTGAGATGGGCAGAATGACACCTGCTGCAACGACTCGGGAATCTCGAACAAGAACAGCACCATCGTGAAGCAGGGTCGTGGTCTGAAAGATCGTCTGTATCAGTTCTTTAGAGACTTCTGCATTTAGCCGCACGCCAGGGACGGAAAAATCGCGTTCATCAATGGGGCGGTCAGTTTCGAGAATGAGCAGGGCACCCGTACGATTTTGGGAGAGTTCTTTAACAGCGTCGACAATTTCATCAATCACATCGTCGGATTTTGGAGAGGATGCACTCGAAGTCTGAAACAGCTTTAGAAAGTCACCTCTGCCAATATGCTCAAGCAATCGGCGAAATTCAGTTTGAAAAATGAGTCCCATGGCGACCGCACTACCAATCACCAGTTTATCGAGCACGAAGGCAAGAAACTCCAGGTTTAGCAGGCTACTCAGGCCCGCTGCCGCAACGAGGATGACAAGGCCCAAAAACTGGTGAAAGGTGCGCCGATCTCGAATCAGCAGCAATAGAACATAGATTAAAAACGCAACGAGCCCAAAATCGACCAGATAAACTAGCAAGGACTGCGTCCAGCTAAACCTTTTCAGCCATTGCTCAAAGAAAGAATCCATGTGATCGATTTAAGATTCTGTGCGCCAACCCAGGACGGATGCTTTGATGCTCACATTGAGTGCCCATCCGAAAACGCTTGAGAATTTTGGCGTTCCCTATTGCTGGCTAGGGTTCGGCTGGGTTCTTAACGGAAACGGTGGCGATCGCCCACTTACTGCGTCTACATGCATTCAACACGATATTTCTTGAAATATTCAACAAACATGCACAGAAAATAGAGCGAACCCAGGACGTTTATGAGCTTCAACACAACCGAACATCAGCCAGGGTAGAGCGCCCCATAGGGATGAGTGCCCAATGGTGATGGTGATGAGTTGATAGCTCTCAACCTAATTCTATTTGAGAGTGTAAGCTAGGCATCATAAAGTACCGTCAAGTTTAGGTTATTACAAGTTACGCCAAAAGACTTGTTAAGCCCTGCTTTTGTCTGAATTTAAAGAACTGACAGTGACCAGGGCCCTTGGTGGATAGTCGCAGTTAGCTTGTCCCGGCTAGGCCATCCCGTCAAAAGCGCCTTTGTCTAGCAAGACGCATCATGCTCAAGACGCGAATGGGACTTCTCAACCCGCAGCATTCCTGAGCGCATTTATGACTCCACAGGCATCAAATGGCGAGGGAGCTGATCGTGGCGAAGGAGATCGCCGTAGGTTTCCCGACGGATGATCATGGTGGCTTCACCGTGGTTCGCCAGGACTGCCGCAGGACGAGGGATGCGATTATAGTTGGATGCCATGCTGTAGTTGTAAGCTCCCGTTCCCAGAACAGCAACAACATCACCCGCCTCTGCCTCAGGCAAGTGGGTTTGCTGAATAACAATGTCCCCCGATTCGCAGTGCTTCCCTGCCAGAGTAACGAATTCATCAGTTGCCGCCTGGGACATTTTGCTGGCCATGACTGCACGATAGAGGGACTGGTAGGTAATGGGCCGTGGGTTATCGGACATACCTCCATCTACGGTGACGTAGCGGCGAACGCCAGGGACGGTCTTCTGGCTACCCACAGTATATGCCGTGATGCAGGCTGGGCCAATGATAGAGCGTCCGGGTTCTGCCAGCAATCTTGGTAGGGGCAGATCATGGGTGTGACAGGCTGCTGTCACCGCATCGCAGATGCGGTTCACCCATTCGTCAATGCTGGGGGGGTCGTCCTGCTCGGTGTACTTCACCCCCAGCCCTCCGCCGATGTCAAGTTCACCCACGGGAAGGCCGTATTCCTTAGCTTTGACGAGCCAGCGAACCATAACATCTGCCAGATCCTGGTGAGGCTGAAGCTCAAAAATCTGAGAGCCGATGTGGGCGTGGAGTCCGATGCAATTAAGGGCTGGGGACTGGCTGATGGTTTCAAACACAGCCTCTAACTGGTCGGGATCAAAGCCAAATTTACTGTCGAGGTGGCCTGTGCGGATGTATTCGTGGGTATGGCATTCAATGCCTGGGGTAACTCGCAGCATGATGCGGACGGTTTTGTTGGCATCGCTTGCTAAGGACGCGAGCATGTGAAGTTCGTGCCAGTTGTCTACAACGATGGTGACGTTTGCATCAAGGGCAAGCCGCAGCTCTTCAACGGACTTGTTATTGCCGTGAAAGTAGAGGGTAGCCGAATCAACCTGGGCTTCGAGGGCAGTGTAGAGTTCACCTCCAGAGACCACATCAATGCCCAACCCTTCGCTAGCGGCGATCGCACAAACCGCCAGACAGTTCCACGCCTTTGACGCATACAGTATGAGGGATTCGCCATCGTAGTAGTGCTCAAACGCTTGCCGATACTGCTGACAGGTCGTGCGGAGAGTAGCTTCATCAACGATGTAGAGGGGTGAGCCAAATTTTTCAACTAGATCAACCACATCGCAACCGCCAATTTCGAGGTGATCGGTAGCGGTGACGCGGGCGGTTAAGGGTAAAAGGCATTGATTGGGAGATGGGGTGCCATCGGTTTCAGGGGCGAGATATTGGCGTCCTGACTGGCCGGATAGAGGGATTGCGGTAGAAACCATGAGCGAAAGTGTCCTTAGGATCTGTTAAACGAAGTAGTAATACCAATTCTCGATTTTGGATTTTCGATTTTGGATTGGCAAACCCATAGTTGGCGTAGATTACAGATTAGCTATCTGTAGTTCTACTTTCAAGAGTTGGTGTAAGTTACGCGGAGAGCCATGCCTCACCCATTTATCTTACAAAAGATCCCAGGGTTCTTTTTTTTGAATGCAGTCCCGTTGGCCGTGAATGTCTACACGACTTGGCAAGTTTCGCACAAAGATAGGGGTTTGGCGCGCGGTCCGCGCGCCAAACCCCTATCTTTGTGTTGTGCTGGAGTTTGAACAAATTTCTTTACTCAAATCCAAATTTTCTGAAAGGCAAGCACAGCCTGCCTTTCAGAAAATTTGGTGCGATTTTGTTAAAAGTCAAGGTTGTGAATTTGAGAACTTTGCCAAGTCGTGCTCCTGTATGCCGGAGCCTCCCGTCAGTGTTCCCAGCGAGACGCGGGGAACCAGTTAAACCGGGAGACACGGGGAGCCAGTTCAATTCAGCTCCACGTTTTCAGACTACTTCTAATCGCAGAGCTTCAACACCATGACCCCCAAGGCAGGCAGGCTCAGGCTCAGGGCGTGAGGCCAGCGGGGATTGTCCCAGTCGTGGCTGTGCTTGCCGCCCGCGTTGCCGACACCACTGCCGCCATACTTATCAGCATCACTGTTCAGCAATTCCCGGTAGCAACCAGGCTTGGGAACACCGACCCAGTAGTCATCGTGAGGATGAGGAGTGAAGTTGCATACGATCACCACAAAATCGTCCGTGCATTTGTCCTGGCGAATGAACGACACCACGCTATTCTCAGCATCGTTGCAGTCAATCCACTCAAAGCCATGATCCGAAAAGTCGTCAGTGTAGAGGGCCGGCTCCTGCTTGTATAGCCCATTCAAATCGGCAACAAACTGCTTCAGCTTTTGATGGGGTTCATGGTTCAGCAAGCCCCAGTCCAGATCCAGCCAGCAGTTCCACTCGCTGGTTTGCCCAAATTCCATGCCCATGAACAGGGTTTTCTTCCCAGGATGGGTAAACATATAGGCATAGAGCGCCCTTAGATTGGCAAACTTCTGCCAGTCATCCCCAGGCATCTTCTGAAACAGGCTGCCCTTGCCATGCACCACCTCATCGTGGGAGAGCGCCAGCATGAAATTCTCGCTGAAGGCATACCAGATAGAGAAGGTAATGTTGTTTTGGTGATAGCGGCGGTGAACGGGATCCTGGCTGAAGTAGTGGAGCATGTCGTGCATCCAGCCCATGTTCCACTTGAGGTTAAAGCCCAACCCGCCAATGTAGGTGGGACGCGACACATTGGGCCATGAGGTTGATTCTTCTGCAATGGACAATACACCGGGATAGTAGCCAAAAATTAAGTAGTTAAGCTGACGGAGAAAATCTACGGCGTCCAGATTCTCATTGCCGCCAAAGTGGTTGGCAACCCACTCTCCCTCCTTGCGGTCATAGTCGAGATACAGCATAGAAGCCACAGCATCTACTCGAATTCCATCGATATGGTATTTCTCAAACCAGAAAAGGGCGTTGGCAATAAGAAAGTTCCGAACTTCATGGCGGGAGTAGTTAAAAACCAGTGTCCCCCAGCCTTTATGCTCACCCTTACGAGGGTCAGCATGTTCGTATAAGTGAGTGCCGTCGAAAAAAGCGAGGCCGTGGCTGTCCTTCGGGAAGTGTCCAGGAACCCAATCCACAATCACGCCCATGTTTTCCTGGTGGCACCGATCCACGAAGTACATGAAGTCCTGGGGCGTACCGAAACGGGAGGTGGGAGCAAAATGGCCTGCCACTTGGTATCCCCAGGAACCATCAAAGGGATGCTCTGCCACAGGCAAGACTTCAATGTGGGTGTACCCCAACTCCTTCACGTAGGGAATGAGGCGATCGGCCAGCTCCCGGTAAGTGAGGAACCGGGCCTCTGGTTTTTCGCTGACGCGCACGGCGTATCCCCGCTCAGGGGGACGATCCATCCCGTCATGGAGCCACGACCCAATATGCAGCTCGTATACCGAAATAGGCTGTTCCTGGGGATCTGTGTGGCGGCGTTTCTCCAACCATGCCTGATCTCCCCAGTGATAGGACAAATCCGTCACGATAGATGCAGTATCAGGGCGCACCTGCTGCTGAAAGCCGTAGGGGTCAGATTTGAGATAGCCATGTCCCTCGGAGTTTTTGATTTCAAATTTGTAGAGTTCTCCGACATCAAGGTCGGGAATAAACAGATCCCAAACACCGCCATTAATCAGACGCATCTGGTGTTTCCGGCCATCCCAGTCGTTGAAATTGCCCACGACAGAGACATTACGAGCGCCGGGTGCCCACACTGCGAAGTAGGTTCCCTGAACCCCCTCTACTTCTACTGGATGCGCCCCCATCTTCTCGTAGATGCAATGGTGATTACCTTCGTTAAAGAGATAGATGTCAAAGTCCGTCAGCAGCGGCGACTTGAAGGCGTAGGGGTCACGCATGATGCGTTCATGACCATTTTCCTTAACCTTGATCAGGTAGTTTTTGTCCTGTGCCCCCATCAACTCACACTCAAAAAAGTGAGGATGGTGAATAGGCTGCATGGCATATTCCTGGCGTTCTGCGGGACGAACAATCCACGCTTCTTCTGCATCGGGGAGATAGGCCCGAACCACCCATCTGGAGTAGCCATTGCTTTGCTCGATGTTATGGGCACCTAGGACATCGAAGGGATTACTGTGACGGTTTTCAACAATCCGATAAACCTGTTCTGGGGAGAGTAGGTCAGCAAGCATAAGAAGTGTTAAGTACAGCTATCAAGTCTTTTTCTGGTCTACGGCGATTACGATTCGTCGTGATTGATCATGACAATGTGCCTTGAAGACCCGCCTTACGGTCAGCCTTTTGGAATCCATAGTCAATGCTTTTAGTCAAGAATTTTTGACTATTTGTTTCAAAACAAAGATCTCCCAAGACGATAAAGGATTTTGAACGAACGGACGTCTATCTAAGGGGGGGTGCTCTCAGAGCTAATCATGGCGGGAGAAAAAGGCAGATGAGCCCCCGTTGCTCCTAAGCTTACATCGTAACTACTCAGTCCGTCTCAAAACCTCGACTGGCCCTTAGGGATTTGCGGCTAAAAAAGATACCCAGAAAAGAGCAGCGGGCTGCGCCCGCTGCTCTTTTCCGGGTATTTCATTTTCTTGCAAGTCCCTTACCCTTACGTCAATCTCCCAAGCAGCGCCACAGGTGCAGCGCTACAGGTGCAGCGTCACAGGTGCAGCGCTACAGTTAAAGGCGATGGATGTTTGTGTGATCTTTGATTCCAAGCTGATTCCTGATTCTAACGTTGCGTTATACATTAGGTGCGTCGTACACCCGTTGCGCCATACATCTCTCCCAGGGGCAATACCCGATTTTTGATATTTACCGCTAATATGGATGTAAAGTTTTGTTGCAAATACCTTAAAAAACGAACCGCTAGCAAGGAATGAATATGAGCCAGGTAAATTTAGAGCACATTTCCCAGCAGCTTGAAAGTGACAGTATGCGCGATCGCATGTTGGCCTTGGCGTCTCTGCGGGATGTCGCTCCTAACGAGGCTGTACCCCTCATTAAAAAGGTGCTAGATGATGAAAATCTTCAGATTCGCACCATGGCGGTCTTTGCTCTGGGCATCAAGCCCACCGAAGAATGCTATCCCTTGCTGGTGAAGATTCTCACCTCTGACCCCGACTACAGCATCCGCGCTGGGGCGGCGGGTGCCCTGGGCTATTTGGAAGACCCCCGCGCCTTTGAGGTGTTGAATCGGGTGTTTTTAGAGGACACTGATTGGCTCGTGCGGTTCAGTGCGGCTGTTTCTCTCGGGAATTTGAAAGACCCTCGTGCCTACGCTGTGCTGATTGAAGCCCTAGACAGTGATGAGGTAGTCATTCAGCAGGCGGCGATCGCCGCTCTCGGTGAAATCGGTGCGATTGATGCCGTAGATAAAGTCCTCACATTCGCCCAATCTGAGGACTGGCTGGTACGGCAGCGATTGGCAGAAGCCCTAGGCCGGATGCCTACGGAGAAAAGCTTATCTGCTTTACGGTATTTAGAGAAAGACAGCAACCCGACAGTGTCCACAGCGGCAACTTTCGCCATTCAGCAGCTCGCTGAGCAGGGCATTGGTCAGTAATGCGGTTTAACTGGCGTATTCCTCAAGGCGGGAAGTTTTCCCAAGGATAGAATCCAGGAGACAGGAGCCAGCTCCCTCCTGAATTCTGACTCCTAGATTCTGGCTCCTGGCCCATCCAGGATTGCCCGGCTTAAATTACAAGCAGTTTAACTCGAATCCGACTTGAGCCTTAGTAGCTCCTAACGATGCCGCCACCACCGAATCAAGAGCTTTTCCAGTTCGACCCAGACGAACATGAGGCTGCTGAAGCCAACGCAAATTAGTAGCTCAGTGGCACTGAGTACGTGGGTGCCGAAAAAGTCTCTTAGCGGGGGCACGTAAATGAGCATGAGCTGAAGAATGGTGGTTGCAGCTACAGCAATCACGACGTAGGGATTAGAGACGGGATTGATCTCGATCGTTAGCCGGGTGTCCGAGCGAACGGCGATCGCATGGCCCATTTGGGCAAGGCACAGCATCGTAAATACCATCGTCTTCCAACGCTCTAAGTTATCCCCGCCCACCGATTGAGTGTAATGATATGACCACACCATCAGGGCGATGGAGAAAATGCTGAAAACAATGCCAATGCGAACCATATACGATCCCATGCCCCGTGCAAAAATGCTTTCATTAGGATCATGGGGTGGGCGCTTCATCACATCCGGTTCCGACGGTTCCACGGCAAGGGCAAGGGCTGGAAGGCCATCGGTGACCAAGTTCATCCAGAGAATTTGTAGGGGCGTCAGGGGAACGCCCCCCATTGGCACCAGGATAGGGGAAGCTGCAATGGTTAGCACTTCCCCAATATTTGACCCTAGAATGTAGCGCACAAACCGCCGAATATTGGAGTAAACTACCCGCCCCTCTTCCGTCGCGGCCACAATGCTGGCGAAGTTGTCGTCGAGCAGCACCATGTCGCTCGCTTCTTTGCTGACATCGGTGCCTGTGATGCCCATTGCAATTCCAATATCGGCTTGTTTCAGAGCAGGAGCATCATTCACCCCGTCTCCGGTCATGGCGATAATGCCCCCTCGCTTTTGCAGAGCTTGGACGATACGGAGCTTGTGCTCGGGGGCAACCCGAGCATAAACGCTGACCAGGTGCACTTGCTGTTCGAGCTCTGCCTGAGTAAGCCGTTCTAACTCCTGGCCGTTTAAGACTCGGGCGTCTACATTGGCAATGTCCAGGTCGGTGGCGATCGCCCGTGCCGTGAGTTGATGATCGCCCGTAATCATCATGGGACGAATTCCGGCTTGCTGACATTCCCGAACCGCTTCCCGCACCTCAGGACGGGGGGCATCCAGCATTCCCACTAGCCCTAACCAGGTGAAGTTGGCTTCAGCAGCCTCCAGATTAGACTCAGAAGGAAAGGTGTCTAGAAACCTATAGGCAAAGCCTAGAACCCGGAGCCCCTTGCCCGCCAGACGGTCATTTTCGTGGAGAATCGCGGCGCGGGTTTTGGCGCTCAGAGGAGTAGGGCGATCGCCCTCTTGCCAGGTACTGCATCGTTCTAGAATGAGTTCTGGCGAGCCTTTGGTGAACATCACTATCCCAGGGGAGGGGATAGATAGACCCGATTGCACCAGGGTATCCCGAAGCTGTTGCCCCCTATCTTTCACAACTACGCTCATGCGCTTCCGTTCTGAGGTGAAGGGAACTTCGCCCACACGGCGGAGGGTGGATGTCCACTCCACAGCATGGATATTCGCCTTGCCCGCCAGAGACAGCAGCGCTCCTTCGGTAGGGTCACCGATAATCGCCCACTCGCCCTGTTCTTTCTGCAACGCCGCATTGTTACAGGCGACACAGGCAATCATCAGCATCATGAGGGCCGCATAGTCTTTGGCATCCACTGGAGAGGGGTTGCTGTGCCCGTTTGTGGAGTTTGCATCTGCCAAAAACACTCCGTCAGGGGCATACCCTTCTCCGGTGACCGACAAGGCATGGCCGTCAACGCTGACCGCTTTCACCACCATCTTATTTTGAGTGAGGGTTCCCGTTTTGTCAGAACAAATGGTGGTCACTGACCCCAGAGTTTCCACTGCTGGCAGTTTCCGGATCAGGGCATGGCGGCGTACCATGCGTTGGGTTCCAATGGCGAGGGTGACGGTGATGACAGCGGGCAACCCTTCGGGCACTACGGCCACCGCCATACTGAGGGATACTTCCAGCAAACTCTCAAACTGGCCCCAGCCGCCCTGAAGCACGCCGAGGCCCACCACCAGCGCCACCAAAATCAGCGACCCAGACACTAGCACATTGCCCAACTGAGTCATGCGCCGCTGCAGGGGAGTAGGTTCCGACTCTACGGACTGGAGCATCGTGGCAATGCGCCCCAGTTCGGTGCTCATGCCCGTGCTAACGACCACGGCAGTGCCCCGCCCCTGGACGATTTCCGTGCCTTGAAACACAAGATTGATGCGATCGCCAATGGATGTATCTTCGGGCAAGCAGACATCAGCTTTCTTGTTCACTGCTTCCGCTTCCCCGGTCAGTGCTGCTTCCCGCACCTGGAGGTTTGCCACCTCAAGCAAGCGCCCGTCTGCGGCGATCTGCATCCCTGCTTCCAGCAGCATCACGTCTCCGGGAACGAGCGATCGCCCGTCCACATCCTGCACCCGCCCGTCCCGCAGCAGGCGTACATTGGGTGCTGACATCTTCTTGAGGGCCGCCAGGGCTTGTTCGGCTCGGCTCTCCTGCAGATAGCCCAGCACTCCGTTCAGCCCCACGATCAGCATGATGGCGATCGCATCTTTGGGAAACTCACGGTTGTAAAGAGACAAGGCTCCTGACACGACGGCAACGCCAATCAGCATCAGCAGCATGACATTTTTAAACTGGTCGATAATGATGATCCAGGTACTCCGCCCACCTTTTTCTTCCAGCTCATTCAGGCCATATTGGTCAAGCCGCTGCTGCACCTGCTGATCGGTTAGCCCTACAGTGCGATCGCTCTCCAGAATCATTAATGTTTCCTGAAGGTCTGTTGAATGCCAGGGCGAGCGCGTCTGGCTAGACGGCCGAGCATCAGGTCTAGAAACCATAGTTAGACCCAAAAACCATAGGTAAAGTCACGATACATCAAGACTCTCAAGTGAAAGTAGTAGACGTGGCCCCTTTTTCTGGGGCGATAAATGGGTCATTCATGAGGGCAAGGCGTGGGTAAGACCCACACGCAAACCAGCCACCCGCTGGATATCCCTCCCAAACCTTTTTGGATTATAAGTCTTAATGTCAGGAGCTTGGGAGCGAGAGTTGGCAAGTGTAATTAAACTCAAAGCCTATGCTCAGAAGACATTTGTGGTTTCTGGCAAGTGCATCAATCTTTTTATCGAGTGGTTTCTGGCAAGTGCATCAATCTTTTTATCGAAATGTTACAGGCTATCGTGCTTCGTATCATGCTGACGGGCGATCGCAACAAATCACGGGTCTACGGTCACCAAATTGGCAGTCAGGCAGTATGATAGTGAACTACCTACACCATAGATTTTGGGGTTTATTCATGACAGCCACAGTTGTAACAGACCATTCAAGCAACATTGCCAGGTGAGTAGCGCGCGCCACTCACCTGGCAAAATCTAGGTGATCAACAACTAGTAAGGCTGAGGGTTAAATAAAATCCAATCGCGTTGGGGCGGAGCCGTAGCGTGCCGCTGCTCTGCCCCAACACGATTGGGGTCGAATTGTTTAACTCTTGTCTTTACATCAAGGGGCAGATAGAGCGGTAGGTTTCCACAAACACGTATGTAGCAAGCAATGAAGGAGTGTCCATGAGCATCATGACAATGGTGCTACTCGTTTTTGGACTCGGTTTAATCGTCGCAGGTGCCGAAATACTGGTTCGGGGTGCATCTCGGCTGGCTACACTCGCAGGCATTTCGCCGCTGGTCATTGGTCTGACCGTCGTTGCATACGGTACGAGCGCCCCCGAAATGGCAGTCAGTTTGCGGTCTGTATTTTCTGATCATGAAGCAATTTCCATTGGCAACATCGTGGGCAGCAATATCTTCAACGTGCTGTTTATTCTGGGAATGTCTGCCTCTATTACTCCGCTTCTTGTCGCCCAGCAGTTAGTAAAGCTGGATGTGCCAATCATGATCGGGGTTTCCTTCGTACTAATGGCGATGGCATACGACAGAGAAATCAGCCGCATGGACGGCGTTATCCTCTTCGCTGGAGCCGTTGTATATACTCTGTTCCTCTTTTACCAGAGTTCACGGGGGAATAGCTCTGTGTTAGATGAAGACGAATTAGCCGCCCTAGGGCAGCAGCCCAAGCAGTCTACGCTCCAGGCATGGGGGATGAATCTGGCGTTCATTGGGGTGGGGATCGGATTACTCACTCTGGGGTCTCACTGGCTAGTAGACGGGGCTGTGGCGATCGCCCAGGCCATTGGCGTGAGCCAACTGGTCATTGGCCTAACGCTCATCTCCTTAGGAACCTCACTGCCGGAAGCTGCCACATCCGTTGTCGCTAGTTTAAGAGGAAAAAGGGACATCGCTGTGGGGAACGTCATCGGCAGCAACATTTTTAATATTCTTGCCGTGTTAGGAATTGCAGGATGCCTTGCCCCAGATGGACTCAATGTATCCACTGCCGCCATCAACTTTGACATCCCCGTTATGATTGCCGTGGCTGTCGCCTGCCTGCCTATTTTCTTTACCAATAACATTATCCGACGCTGGGAAGGGGTAATGTTCCTGGGTTATTACGCTGCCTATGCTACCTATCTCTTCTTTGATGCGACAAACCACGCACTTTTGCCCATTTTTAGCCGCGTTTTGGTAACCTTTATCATTCCTCTGACAGTAGTGACCGTGATGACCATCATGCTTCGATACAGGAGGCAACCATGACCCAAGCATCGAACTATCGATTCAGCAATCGGTCAGAAGCCGGACGACTACTTGCCTCTGCCCTGGTTGCCTATGCAAACCGAGCCAATGTAATCGTGCTGGGGTTACCCCGGGGTGGTATTCCCGTTGCCTTTGAAATTGCCCGGGTATTGAATGCGCCCCTGGGCATTTGCCTGGTGCGAAAGCTGGGAGTTCCCGGTCATGAAGAATTAGCCATGGGGGCGATCGCCCCTGGCGGCGTGCGGGTGCTCAATCAAGAAGTAGTGAATCAGCTCGACATTTCCAGCGATGCCATTCAAGCGGTCACCCTCCATGAACAGCAAGAACTCAATCGACGAGAGTCTCTCTACAGCAGCTATTGCGACCACGCTATCAGCGAGGACGTGGAACTCCATTCGACCCTTGACATCCAGAACCGTGTCGCTATTTTAGTAGATGATGGCGTAGCGACAGGGTCAACCCTTCAGGCAGCGATCCGCTGTCTAAAGCAGCGCCAACCCCAAAAATTAGTCGTCGCTGTTCCAGTGGCCCCGCCCCTAGTCTGCCAAAGGCTTCAGCAAGATGTAGACGAAGTGGTGTGTCTCCTGAAGCCCAATGACCTCTACGCTATTGGAACATGGTACGAAAATTTTGAGCAGGTTTCTGATGCGGAGGTTCAGCAGCTTCTCCAGGCAGTTCCAAATCCATAAAATTTGAGGCCCGGCTTCTTGCCGCAGCCTAATGCTCCCTAAACTTTGGCAGATGGGTGGGGACTGAAGATGTATCTGACCTACACGACCTGGCAAAGTTCTCAAATTCACAACGCAAAAATAGGGATTTGGCGCGCGCCCGGAGCGCGCCAAATCCCTATTTTTGCGTGAAACTTGCCACGTCGTGAACTAAAGAAAGTTTTATGGCTTTAACCGTGGAAAATGTTCTAGAAATAGAGGATGCGTGAGATAGAGATAGGCTGCTCAGTGGTGTGTACCGCCAGAGTCATGCCCAAGTGCAACGGTTGATGCAAGAGGTCTTCGGCGTCACCGTGTCCGATGGCGGAGTCAATCGGCTGCGCGGTGAGATGAGTGAGGCGATCGCCCGATCAAAATAGGCGATCGCCTCCCTGTCATTTCCCATGGCCTG
>CAYXJG010000102.1:0-14557 GCA_964465285.1 uncultured bacterium | reverse complement strand
CGGCTAAAGAAGATACCGGAAGAAAAGGGCAGCGGGCGCAGCCCGCTGCCCTTTTTCGGGTACTTTATTTTCTTGCAAGTGCCTTAGGTTGAACTTGATTTTTAGGGGATAGTCAGGTGATATGATCGTCGTAGAAAAACTTTTTTTCTATGCAAATGCTTTATGTATACGACTTGGTAAGTTTCACGCAAGAATAAGGGTTTGGGCCGCGTGCCGCGCGGCCCAAACCCTTATTCTTGCGTTGTGAATTTGAGAGTTGTGAATTTGAGAACTTTGCCAAGTCGTGTTACGCAGGAATCCTATTTGATTCCTAAAAAATACTTCCAGAGGTGGGGGCAGGCTGAGCCCGCCCCTACCTCTGGAAATCAAATAGGGTTGCTACAGGCCGATGCAATAGATCAAACGCCGTGCATAGTGCCGGGCACAGTGCCGGACGCAGTGCCGGACACAGTGCCGGACACCAGGCATCACGGAAGATTGTGCTGAGGTTTTGCATTGCTTTTGCATCGCTGCCTTAGTGCAAATGTGTTCGCTCTGTCAAGCCTCACTCAGGTCTCTCATCCCAGTCCTCACGATGACTAAAACGGAGCCTTAGCCGTTGATTGCAGAAGGCGCGTCATGAACGCGGTTGCCCATACTCTGTCCTAGAGAGATTGGGAGTCTCGTTGGCGGTCAGCACGAGCCTTTGTCATACAGGGGATTTCGCCAAACTCCTTGGCAAGCGGTGCATACAAATAAGCCTAGCCTATATATAACATTTGAAATCATCATTCTTGTTTATGTTGTCAAAGTTTCAATTGGGCTAGTATTCTTAATCTTGGGAAATTTAAGGTGTTTTCTATAGGCTGGCCCTTGCGTTGCAATATGCCCTAGTCGATAGATTTTTGATTTGTTTGTTGTTGAATATTCACATATTTGGAAAGAGGAGAGCAAATAATGCCTATTGCTGTTGGAATGGTTGAGACTCTGGGTTTTCCTGCAGTTGTTGAAGCTGCGGATGCGATGGTCAAGGCCGCCCGTGTGACACTAGTTGGTTACGAAAAAATCGGTAGTGGACGTGTGACTGTGATTGTTCGTGGTGATGTGTCTGAGGTTCAAGCCTCCGTTTCTGCTGGCATTGAGAACGCGAAGCGTGTCAATGGTGGTGAAGTTCTGTCTACTCACATCATTGCTCGTCCCCATGAGAACTTGGAATATGTTCTACCGATTCGCTACACCGAAGCTGTCGAGCAGTTCCGAAGTTGACCTTGATTATGGTGCTATAGCGGCCCACGGGCGATCGCCTGTAGGCCGCTTCTGGGCACTGTCAGACACTAAATCGTTGGAATCGTCATTGAGAAGAATCCGGTGAACGCAACGGGTCAGAGATAGCCATTCTGTGGTCGGTTGTCTGTTCACCCACTGTCTGTTCACCTATTCCGCTTCTGTACCCCTGGGTACAGAAGCGGGTTGTAAAATTGCTGAGGATCCCCGCCAGGGGTTTTCGGAGAGACACTCATCGTGATCAATTGGAAGGGAGTTAAAGCATGGCAATTGCCGTTGGAATGGTGGAAACCTTAGGATTTCCTGCTGTAGTTGAAGCAGCCGATGCGATGGTTAAGGCTGCTCGCGTAACGCTAGTGGGCTACGAGAAAATTGGTAGCGGTCGTGTGACCGTCATCGTCAGAGGAGACGTGTCTGAGGTTCAAGCGTCTGTCTCGGCAGGCATTGATAATGTGAAGCGGGTGAACGGGGGGCAAGTCCTCTCAACTCACATCATTGCCCGCCCCCATGAAAATCTTGAGTATGTCCTGCCAATTCGCTATACCGAAGCTGTAGAAGCATTCCGGGAGAGCGTTTCAGGCATTCGACCTCTCACACGGTAACGTCACTAATGCAAATTGCAAGAGTTCGCGGCACAGTCGTTAGTACTCAGAAAGAGCAAAGCTTGACGGGAGTGAAGTTTCTTCTTCTTCAGCTGATGGATGAAGAAGGCAATCCGCTCCCAGAATATGAAGTCGCTGCCGATAATGTTGGGGCTGGTGTTGATGAATGGGTATTGGTCAGCCGAGGCAGTGCAGCCCGTCAAACGTCGAGGGGAGAGAACCGTCCACTCGACGCCCTTGTCGTAGGCATTATTGACACCATTAGCGTCGATCAGCAGTTTCTCTACAGTAAGCGAGAGAGCGATCGCTGAATGGGGTGTCATCTGGCCTTGGCAAAGGTTTACCGTTAGCCAGCTCGCCTAAACCGTAGCCACCCATCGGCAATCGGGACTTTTAATCGAGCTAGAGCTAAACATCTATCTGTCAACCCATCAACCTTATCTTCATTGAAGTCCTCGCTGAAATCCTTGGTGTCAACGTTTTTGTCTTTGACATTAGAGCCTTCCCTCAGGTGATGCCTCGTTCTCACGATGCTAGGACACATATCCCAATCCTACTACTCAGGAGATCCTGACTATGGCTGCTTATCAATCTGCTGCTCCTCCAACCCCGTGGTCTAAGAGCTTAGCCCAGCCAAATATTCACGAGACGGCATTTGTGCATTCCTTCTCAAATATTATTGGAGATGTAATGGTAGGGACAAAGGTCTTGATTGGGCCAGGCACCTCCATTCGAGCTGATGAAGGAGCGCCGTTTTATATTGGAAACGGAACCAATATTCAAGACGGTGTCGTCATTCATGGCCTTGAGGAAGGGCGAGTTATCGGTGAAAACCAGCAGCAGTATTCAGTTTGGATTGGGGAAAACTCATCCATTACCCACATGGTACTGATTCACGGGCCGGCTTATATTGGAAACAACTGTTTCATTGGTTTCCGCTCGACGGTCTTTAACGCGAGGGTGGGCGATGGGTGCATCGTCATGATGCACGCGCTCATTCAGGATGTCGAAATTCCCGCAGGGCGCTACGTCCCGTCGGGAGCCGTAATTACCACACAGCAACAGGCGGATCGACTCCCTAGCGTTTCTTCAACGGATGTCCAGTTTGCGAGCCACGTGGTGAATGTGAATGATGCCCTTCGTTCGGGATATCACTGCGCTAGTGATTTGGCTTGTGTTGCAGCTATTCGAAGCGAACTAGAAAAAAACTATCAGTCAACTACTACTCCTCCTGCTACTACTCCTACAGATCCTATAGATATGACATCTCAATACTCTTCCACCAATAGAGCGGGCGATCGCCTGACGCCTGAAATTGTTGGCGACATTCGAAGCTTACTTTCCCAGGGCTATCGAGTGAGCGCTGAATTTGCCGATCCTCGTCGGTTCCAAACGTCATCCTGGAAAAACTGTACAGCAGTTCAATCAGGACGGGAATCAGAGGTGATCGGTGCAGTTGAAGCCTGCCTAGCCGAGCACGAAGGCGATTATGTTCGGCTTTTGGGCGTTGATACCCAGTCCAAACGTCGTATTCTGGAGAAAATTATTCAGCGACCTGGGAGCAAAGTAGTTGGGTCAAATGGCAGTGCCCCTGCCTCGTCCAGCTTCTCCCCGGCGAGTGCTCCTTCAGGCAATGGCGGTGGCTATTACCCGCCCGCCTCATCCAGTCGCCCTGGCATGAATGCTGATGTTATGCAAAACGTCCGCAGCTTACTCAGCCAAGGCTTTATGGTAGGCATGGAGCACGCCGACCAGCGCCGTTTCAAGATTGCGTCCTGGAAGAGCTGTCCCATTATTCAATCCAGCCGTGAGCAGGATGTTATCGTCGCAATGGAAGCGTGCCTGTCAGATCACGAGGGCGAATATGTGCGCATGATTGGCATTGATCCCCAGGCGAAACGGCGAGTGTTGGAGATGATTATTCAGCGTCCGGGCGATCGCCCTGCCCCTGCCTCTTCGGGTGCATCCTACGCTGCACCTTCCATGAGTCCTACGTCCAATGGTTCTGGCAATCGAGCTGCAGCAACGTCTGTATCAAATGACTTGGCAACTCAAATTAGCCAACTGCTCAGCCAAGGATACCGAGTAAGCGCTGAATTTGCTGATAAGCGTCGGTTCCAAACGTCTTCCTGGAAGGTCTGCACGTCTATCCAGGCCACCCGAACCGCAGACGTCATCGCTGCCCTAGAAGCCTGCATGGCCGATCATCCCAACGACTATGTCCGGATGATTGGTGTTGATCCCCAAGCAAAGCGTCGCGTCTTGGAAACCATCGTTCAGCGTCCGGGCGATCGCCTCACCTCAGGGTCATCGCCCAGCGCACCATTGCCCACATCTACAACGTCCACCTACGGCACATCAGGCCGCTCCTATGAGCGCTCATCTGTCAGTTCCAACCTCAGTGATGATGCCATTCAACTGGTTGAAAGCCTCTTATCCCAGGGGTATCGCATCGGGACTGAGCATGCAGACAAGCGCCGCTTCCGTACATCATCCTGGACCAGTTGTGCTCCCATTCAATCCGCACGTCCTGCTGATGTAGTTCGGGATTTGGAAGCGTGCCTGGATGAGCATCAGGGCGAATATGTCCGGCTTATTGGCATTGATGCGAATGCTAAACGTCGGGTAGCCGAGAGCATGATTCAGCGTCCTTAACAGGATTTTTCCTGGTTCAGATCCACTTGAGAAAGTCCTCAGTATCTTGGCACCATTAAAAATTGGATACACAACCCTGTGCCGTCTGTTGTGCGGGTGGCAAATGGTTTCATGGGTTTCATGGTTAACTGTACTCACCGACTTAGAGGCTTTAGAGTACTTCCTGATAAAGTTTTTAGACAAACTCTCTAAGGCTATGGGAATCCTGAAAATATTTTTAATGGTGGGGGCAGGCGCAGCCCGCCCCCACCCTTAAAAATCAAGTATGATCGCTACATTAATTAAGCAAGTCGGAAGGGTGGTGTGGCGATGACGCATCGCCTTTTTACTCACCACGTCTCTACGAAACCACACTCGTAAACCTGTTGATTTATTCATAGGAGCTGCCTGTCTAATATGGGTGCATCGTCACTCCAGAAATTGAGCGACTGTCATTTCTACGTCAGCGGAAATGTGACGATACATCCCGATGCGACAATTGCGTCCGACGTTTTTTTGCAAGCTGATCCAGGGAGCCATTTGATCATCGGCCCCCGGTCATCTATCGGTTCGGGTTCGATTCTCCATGCGTTTCAGGGTACCCTGGAGATAGGCGACGATGTTACGGTCGGCACGCGGGTTCTTGTTGTTGGATATGGAATGATCTGCACTGGCGCTTGTATTGGAGCTTTTTCAACGCTGATGTTTCAGGTTGATGTCCAGAACCACAGCGTTATCCCGCCCTACTCCTTGGTCGGTGACGAGAGCCGGAGAGTTAATCTCGACAGCCTCGGCACTGCTGATGCATCTGCCAGAGCAGCAGATGCAGAGGAAAATGGAGAGGGCGATCGCCCAGACCGTAAGAGCTCTTCATCAGAGGATTCTCCATCAGAGAAGTCCTCGTCGGATTCACCAAGCGCACCGTCCAAATCCCAATCGATTAAGACATCAGTGGTCTATGGTAGAGCGTCAGTTGAGAAACTCATCAACGTGATGTTTCCAGCCCGTGCCTATGACCTGAATGGGGGCACGGCGTCAGGCAGTAACGGAACTGACGCATCAGACAAACATCCATGACACTAGTGAGACTGTGATATCAGCAAGACTGTGATATCAGCAAGACTGTGATATCAGCAAGACTATCGGGCAATCCAAGAAGTCTTTATATTTAAGATCATCTATAATCATTTATTTTTATCTATCTTAGAATTATGATTTACTCAATGGCGCGGTGAATCGACGTGAAGGAGGCTGAAGTGAACTTACCGACTGGTCACGAACTCTCGACTGAGCTTGCATCTCAGCGCGTGCCTGATATACGTCACACCGCATTGGGGCTTGTTTCGACCCACAGCTTTCCTGCCATCATCGGTACTGCCGACATGATGCTCAAGTCAGCGGGCGTTACCCTGGTTGGGTTTGAGAAGATTGGCAGCGGCCATTGCACGGCTGTGGTTCGAGGCCGTTTAGCCGAGGTACGAATTGCCGTCGAAGTGGGCGCAGAAACTGCTCAACAGTTTGGCCAGTTTGTCTCGAAAGTCCTCATCCCTCGTCCTCTGCCCAATCTAGATGCCGTTCTCCCCATTGGGAGCAAACTGCTCCAGCTTGCAGAGCAACGGGGATATAACCGGCTCAGCAATCAGGCGATTGGCCTATTGGAAACAGTCGGCTTCCCTGCCATGGTCGGTGCGGCTGATGCCATGCTGAAGTCGGCGGAAGTTCAGCTTGCGTCCTACGAGATGGTCGGTGCAGGGCTGTGTACTGCCATCATCCGAGGCAATGTTGCAGATGTAACGCTTGCCATCGAAGCTGGAATGCATGAAGCAGAGCGCATTGGAGAATTGCATTCTGTGATGGTCATTCCTCGTCCGCTGGATGATCTAGAAAATGCCTTGCCTGTCGCAAGCTGCTGGCTTGACAAACCCCTGTCGCTGCCCATCGATCTGAAAGAGAAGGCAGAGGCAGAATCTGCGGAAAGAGTGGGCCTCCCGGATTTACGAGAATTACCAACTGCAGAAGAGCTAGAATTTCAGCCTGAAGTCAAGCCCCAAGTTGAGAAGCAGTACATTGAGTCTGACGAGCAGGCCGAAGAGACATAAACCAAGCAGCAGAGGCCGGAGTAGACCAGGGTTAATAATACAAGCCGAGACAGGGCATACTTTACCCTAGAATTGCTCCTTAGACTTGTTTACCAATCTGCATTGTGACAGCCGCCATGAATAGCCGTTTGACCTCTCTTGTGGGAACCGTTGTCTTGATTCTCAGTTGTGCAGGGGCGATCGCCCTGCTGCAAGTTCCTCAACTACGAGAAGCCACACAAGCGTCTGACAGTCCAACAGTGGAAACTGCTGAACGTCAGGTGACTGAGGAGCAGTTGCAGCTGGAACTGTTTGGTACCATGCCTACCTTTGGGTTCGACAACCTCATTGCTGACTGGATATTCCTCAAGTTCTTACAATATTTTGGCGATGAAGACGCTCGCGAGTTAACTAGCTATCAGCTCAGTCCAGAATACTTCGAAGCGATTCTGAATAGAGATCCCTATTTCTGGGATGCGTACCTGTTTCTCTCAGGCAGCACCAGCCTCTATGCAGCCAATCCTGAACGCAGCGTTGAGATCATGGACACACACTTACCATCGTTATCTCCGACGGTACCTGACCGAGCTTATTTCATTTGGCGGTGGAAAGCGATTGATGAACTGCTATTTTTGGGGGACGTTGGCGCGGCACAGAAATCCTTTGAAATGGCGGCCGAGTGGGCCAGCACGTACACCGATGAAGAAGGGCAGGCGATCGCCAACATATCCCGTCGGTCAGCACAGTTCCTAGAATCAGATCCTGACAACAATCTCGTCCGTATTAATGCTTGGTCAAGCGTTTTCTACAACGCGTTTGATGATGCTACCCGTCAACGTGTGATAGAGCAAATCGAAGCCCTTGGGGCAGAGGCATCCGTGACCCCAGAAGGCCAGCTACGGGTTACCCTGCCCTCTGAGCAATAACTTTATGCGGCCTCAGTCAAGGGGCGGTGGGCTGCCCCATTGCCTGTGAGAACGATGACCTGCCCTAACCCCCTATTTTTCGTTGTGAATTTGAGAACTTTGCCAAGTCGTGAATTATGGCGGTGTGCAATTGGTTCAGCACGCCCAAATGTGCTGAGTGGCGGCGCAGAGCGCCGCCACTCAACACACTGTACTGAATGCGCTTGCACAGCGCTATAAGGGACTTGCAAAAAAATTTGCAAAAAAATAAACATACCGGAGGAGAGGGGCGGCAAGCGCAGCCCGCCGCCCCTCTCCTGGTACTTTCTTTAGCCGCAGATCCCTAAGCAGGGTCCCTATAGCTGAATGGCTCTGCCGAAATACTGGAAGGGCTGCAGGGGTCCGTAGCCTGCTTCGTTGTCGTGATAGCCGGGGTGAGCCGCCATCCACAGCAGATGGTTTTTCAAATCCTCGTTGTTTTCCAGGGGAGTTCCGTTCTCTTCAGTCGCTCGATGCTTGGAGACAATGAGCGCTGCCAGCCCAGAGACAAAGGGAGCCGCCATGGACGTGCCGCTGAGTTCGGCATAGCCTCCATCTTTAAACGTAGACCAGATATTTGAGCCTGGAGCCATGACATCAATTTCTCCTCCACGAGATGAAAATCCAGAGCGGTTGCCATTTTCGTCATGAGACGCTACCGTGATGACGCCGCCGTAGCGTCCTGGATAGCCAATATTGTTCTGAAAGAGAGAGCCTTCATTTCCAGCAGCGCAAATAACTATGACGCCCTTAGCTAAGGCGATATGAATGGCTTGAAAAAGCCGATGGGACGAAACCGGGCCACCGAGAGACATGTTGATGATATCGGCTCCTTGCTCCACCGCCCATAACACTCCATCAGCGATCCAGTGAAAAGCTCCACTACCGTCATTGGCTAAGACCTTGGCGACCAGAAGATCCGCTTTGGGGGCAACCCCTACAAATCCAGTATTATTCATGCGTGCCCCAATGACGCCCGCGCAGTGGGTACCGTGACCATTGACATCTTCGACACCATCCCCCGTGAAATCCTCTGCGCCTGCAATACCCTCTGCAAGATCCGGATGGTCGAGGTCCACCCCTGTGTCGAGGACGGCAACTTTTACGTTTTCGCCCTGGGTATGCATCCAGACATCGGGGACGCCCAAAATAGACCCTGCCCAGTTGATGCGCTCGCCATTGCTCTGGGAAATGATGGATAGCTCTTCCGGGTTCGACGCCTGTCGATGCACCTTGACGCGAGGCAACCCAAATACCTTGTCTGTAGCCATAATATTGCTCGTAGTGGTTCTCCAAGCGAACTTTGAATCATGGCCTGGTGAGTGAAGCGCCCGAAGCGTTCCCCTACTCACTAGGCAAAATCTCCTTGGTCAACGAGTAGCTCATCAAGTCAACATTACCGAGTTGATGCCGCGCGCGCCATCAACTTGTCAACCAGGCAAGCCTTGCCTGGCGAACTACTCACTATGAAACAGAAGTTATCCCGAACTCCTTTTCGGAGTTTGGATCAAAATTTAGCTTAGGGGCCTCCCGACTCACCCATCGGGTTCGAGGTTCGATAGAGGCTTACCCTGATAGCACCTCAGAGTATCCCATCTCATTCCAACTGCGGTAATGATTCTTGTAATTTGTTAGGCTTTGTTTCATCCCCTTCAGAACGAGGATGAAGGAGCAGGAACTAGCGTGGTCATGGCCTCCCCAAGTCCCTCTGGTAACACAGGCGGGACTCATACAGGTAATACTGGATTTTATTTCAGTGGCAAAACGGTAGGGATTTTGGGGACTGCCCACGGGTTTAATGCGTTCGATGCACGTTGAGAGCTATGCTTTATCGTTCCTTTCGTCAATTTAGCTGGAAGTCCATTACACGACCTTGGCAGGAGATTGATGGGTTTTTGCTCATTCTTCTGATTGCCTTGGTGAGTGTAGGGAGTGTCATGATTTACAGCACCCAGATTAATGGAGGTGACCCGACCTACTGGTGGCAGCAGCTTTTGGCGGGAGCTATCGGGCTAGCGATCGCCCTTTCCATTGCTCGCTGCCGCTATGAGGGACTGATCCGGTGGCAGTGGATCATCTACGGGTTGACCAACCTATCGCTGCTGGCTGTCATCCTGATAGGAACAGAGGCACTGGGTGCTCAGCGCTGGATCAGCATCGGCGGATTTAACGTGCAGCCATCGGAATTTGCCAAGTTGGGAGTCATCATTACCTTAGCCGGGGTTTTGCATGAGACAACTGCTTCTAAAGTTTCTGCCGTGCTCAAGGCGCTACTGGTAACGAGCCTACCGTGGGCATTGGTGTTCTTGCAGCCTGATCTGGGTACGTCGCTGGTGTTTGGGGCTATTGTGCTGGGAATGCTCTATTGGGCAAATGCCAATCCAGGGTGGCTGGTGTTGCTGGTGTCTCCCCTAATTTCTGCGATTTTGTTCAATGTCTATTTGCCAAGCTGGTTTTTCTGGGTCGGGGGCATGGTGGCGATCGCCTGGTACACCATTCCCTGGAAATGGTACGGCATGGTTGGGGCGGCAGCGGTCAATCTGGTGTCGGGGAAGCTAGGAGAGGTCTTTTGGGGACTTCTAAAGGAGTATCAGAAAGACAGGCTGATTCTGTTCCTTGATCCGGACAAAGACCCCCTCGGCGGCGGCTATCACCTCATCCAGTCCCGCATTGCCATCGGTGCGGGGGAAGTGTGGGGGCGAGGACTCTATCAGGGAACTCAGACCCAACTAAATTTCATCCCAGAGCAGCACACGGACTTTATTTTTTCTGCTATCGGTGAAGAACTGGGCTTCGTTGGTGCCATCACTATCCTCATTATCTATTGGCTAATTTGCTTTCGCCTGATCATCATTGCCCAAAATGCAAAAGATAACTTTGGGTCGCTGATTGCCATTGGCGTCCTGTCGATGATTTTGTTTCAGGTGTTAGTTAATATCGGCATGACCATTGGACTTGCACCCATCACAGGGATTCCGCTGCCCTGGGTCAGCTACGGGCGATCGGCAATTTTGTCTAACTTTATAGCGGTGGGATTGGTGGAAGCCATCATGAACCACCGTTACCGATTGCGGTTTTAAGAACGGAAGTCTGCTAACACGACTTGGCAAGTTTCACGCAAAAATGGAGGCTCGGGGCGTGCTGAGCGCCGCCCCTCACGTGTGCTGTACTTAATGCGCGTACAAAGCGCTATAGATCAGTGTTGTTTGGGAAGGAGGCAGTCTGTATTCGCATCCTTTCAGACTCTGCATCGGTTCTCGTTACGACTTGGCAAGTTTCACGCAAGAATAAGGGTTTGGCGCGCGCCGCGCGCCAAACCCTTATTCTTGCCTTGTGAATTTGAGAACTTTGCCAAGTTGTGTCTCGTGGTTGACCGAATAGACGCTGCTGGGCGAACTATGGGCCACATAAGAGAACGTTGGGGATAGCTTCTGAAATTTTGATGGAAAGTAGGCGATCGCCCCTGCCAAAATTCTGCCCAGTGGGGGGGCATTGTCCTATAGTGAGTGATGAACTAGTGAGTGATGAACACTAGCGAACGCAAATTTCACAAACATTCTAGGTAGATAGCTATGATTTTTCCTGGCTCAGCCGTAAGAGTAACCAACATAGATGACATTTACTACGAATTTCAGGGACTCGTACAGCGCATCAGCGATGGCAAGGCTGCTGTTTTGTTCGAGGGCGGCAACTGGGACAAGCTGGTAACCTTTAATCTCTCCGAGATTGAGCCTATTGATGCGACGAAGGGACGCGGTAAATAGTTTTCGGCTCCCTCGGCCTTTTCCCTGACAAGAGTCATCCCTTTTCAGAGCATATACTTCGTTGGTGAATAGGAGCATCCTGCTCGCACCAGAGGATGCTCTCATCCCCTGGTCAAAACGTAGCCTGGGACAGTCTTGCAGTGTGCAAACGGTTAAGCATACCCCAGGTTCTAATGTAGCAGCGCAGAGTGCTAGCACAAAAAGCTGTTCCCTTAGGAACGAAAATCAAGCAATTTGAATCGAATTATAGTGGCGCGGCATCGCCGCGCCACTATGGTTTGGTTTGGTTTAATCCTTAGATCCTTAGAGATAAATCTACATCTCAAGCTTGCTCTGGATATAGACAGGTGGCTACTGAGGCAATACATTGGTATTACCCAGAAAACGCTCGTTAACATTTACTCTCTCGGTTTAGCTAGGTTTCCATGCGCTTGCCTCTCCCCCTGTTCAGCCATCAGAACCGTCAGCCCAACCATATTGCTGAGGTGATTGAAACCTCCACGTCAGAATTTCTAGCTCAATGCTTAGAGCCAGAGGATTTAGCGTATGCGACGATGCCCCCCTTCGGCAGTTGGGTGCGCTCTGTGGATGAGGATACGGGCAATCAAATCTATGCTGTAGTCTATTCTTCAACAACGGCTCCCATCGATTCTGTGCATCGAGCTAGGGCATTAGGAATGTCTCTGCAAGAACTGCGGGAACAGCAGCCCCAAATTTTTGCGATGCTCCGAACAGAGTTTCGGGCTGCGATTGTCGGTTTCCGCCCCAATCTAGAAGGCCAAAAGCAGTCTACAGTCTACCAATACCTGCCGCCCCGCCCACCTCAGGTTCACCAAGCAGTGCTGGCCTGTGACACAGATGATGTTGTGACATTCAGTGAGCAGCTTGATTTTCTGCGATCGCTCCTTCAGGTTCCGGGTGCTCCTGTAGACAGCCTCACTGCTGCAGTTATTCGCAACACCTACCAGTATCGAAAGGGCGATCGCCCTTGGCTTGTAAAAGCAGGGCGAATGCTTAGCCTGCTCCTGAAAGATGACTATGATCGGCTCCGCATAATTCTGAATCAAATTCACCTATAAGTAACTTGGCACAATTAAAAACCCGTAAACTCTGCGCCGCCCGCACTGCAGGCGGCGCAGAGTTTACGGGTTTTATAATTAATGGTGTTCATCGACTTGATGAGGGCATTTGACTCACACTATGTTGGTTCTTGTTCCTGAGATTTCCTTCTTTCGCTCCGTGCAGAGGGTTGCTGTACTTCCCCAGGCTACAGCTTTAATTTTTGACTTGGGGAAATCCTGAGCGCAGCGCCGGATTTCCCCAAGTCCAAGACTAAGGGATCTGCGGCTAATAAAGATACCGGAAGAGAGGGGCAGCGGGCGCAGCCCGCTGCCCCTCTCTTGTGAGTACTTTATTTTCTTGCAAGTCCCTAAGTTTATGACCTTGCAAGGTATATACTGAAGCATTGCAGATTGCTAATACTCTGGTATCGTTGGCTATCTGACCCTGATTTCCCCACCCCACCAAGCACTATGAACCCTGAAACCGAGTCTCTCAAACCCATTTACATTATTGTGGTGGCATCAACGCTACTTGCCGTTACCTGGGGCATTATCTTCAAAGACATGCTGGAATATCAGGTGAACCAGTGGTATGCCAACCGAGAGTCTCAGCCTGCCGTGAACTACCAAAAGCCGAATATTTTGACGACCTATGTCGGGCTGTCCATTTTCGTGCTCATCTGTGTGGGGTCTAGCTTTGCTGTCTTTGGGTTCTCTTATTTAGTAGCTTTTGCGATGGCCTCTGTCGTCGTTCTTCCAACAGCGCTGCTGGTCTGGTTTCAGTTGGGCTCTATGTTCCAACTGCTTGTCTCCGGTGGTTCTGAAGCAATTGACATCGACTCTTACGGGGCAGGAAAAAAGTTCGACGTAGAGGCTCAACGCCCAGAATAATAAGTACCGATGCAGAATTAATTGCAAACAAGTTTCCTAGGGGCACACTCCGTCGGGGTGTGTCCCTAGGAAACTGTGTAAATAATTTTGCTCAACTACTTAGTAGTGATTTTTAGTCACGACTTGGCAGGTTTAAGGCAAAAATAGGGGTTTGGAACGCGCCCCAAACCCCTATTTTTGCGTTGTGAATTTGAGAACTTTGCCAAGTCGTGTTCCTTAGAAATGTTGGAAGCCTTGAGTTTGAGTGAGGGGGATATCAGGATGCATACCCTGGCTGTCTACAAGCAGAATGTCAGACTGACGGGTGATGGTGCCAATGATAGCGGCACTGCCACCGATGTCAGTGATAAGCGATCGCCCCAAGGCCTCTGGTAAGCACAGCACTAGTTCAAAGTCTTCTCCTCCATACAGCGCCCAATTCATGGCTTGCTCAGAAGATAGCCATGATGAAAAACACGGCGGCATTGGAATCTGATGACGCTCAACCCGTGCGCCAACTCCACTTTTTTGGCAGAGCTGCACCACAGCATCCGCCAGCCCATCGCTGCTGTCCATGCCCGTGACAGGACACTCAGGGCAGCAGGCATCCAGGGCTCTCAGGGCAGCGATCACATCCAGCCGGGGCTGAGGACGCTGGTGAGCATGAATCAGCGTGTGGCGATCGCCCACTGTCAGGGTTTGCGCCATTTCAGGGGTGAGCAGAATCTCTAGGCCCGCCCGCGAAGCGCCGTGAAGCCCGGTGGCAACAATCACGTCTCCCGGTCGTGCGGTGGTGCGGAGCATCGCATGGCCCGGCAAAACTTGTCCAAAGGCGGCGATCGCTACGGAAATAACGGGCGATCGGCACACATCGCCTCCAGCAATGACGGCATCAACCAAGGCGAGGCACTGGTGAATACCGTCGTACAAATCTTCTACCTGCTGGACGGGCATGTCCCCCGGAAGGCTCAGTCCTACTGTTACCCCAATTGGGTCGGCTCCCATAGCGGCTAAATCTGACAGATTGGCAGCCGTTGACCGCCAACCCGCATCGGTGGGCGACGTGGTAATAATGCCCGGCGATGCCCGCCCCAAGCTAAAGTGGACGCCATCGACCAATACATCGGTTGTCACCACAAGCTGATAGCCAGGCGTCACATCTACGAGCGCTGCGTCGTCGCCCACAAGAGATGCCGGGCAAAACTGGTGTAGTTTCCTCAGCAGTCCCTGTTCGCCAATATCCGATACATTCACGTCATTGCATCAAAGTGAAAGGGTATATCTTTTACGACTTGGCAAAGTTCTCAAATTCACAACACAAAGATAGGGGTTTGGGGCGCG
>CAYXJG010000101.1:0-14565 GCA_964465285.1 uncultured bacterium | reverse complement strand
GCAAGAAAATAAAGTACCCGGAAAAGAGCAGCGGGCGCAGCCCGCTGCTCTTTTTTTCCAGTATCTTTGTTAGCCGCAGATCCCTAATGAGAATTAGTGTTATCTGTGTTTCGGTATTCTCTGGTGAGGATGACTCTAGTCAGGAGGGAGGATTGTCGCTGGGGGACTCAACATCGTGAGTGGGTAGTAGGCTTTCTTCTGAGGTGCTGAGGGATGCGGTCTCTGTTGCCAACTGCCAGGAGGGGGGCGATCGCCTGGGTGGATGTTTTACTGCATCCAGCACATCCTTAATAAAAGCTTCCTCAAACCAGATTTTCACCACTACCGCTAGGGGAATCGCAAGCAACAGGCCCAAAGGCCCCAGGAAAGAAGCAAAGAAAATTTGGGCAATGAGGGTAGCAGCGGGCAATAGAGACACCTGCTGGCGCATTACTAACGGGCTAAACCAGTAGGACTCTAGGTTTTGAATCACGATGTAGAGGATAATCACGGCGATCGCCTTTCCAGGGGAGTTCAGCAATGCCACAGCGACGGGAAACACAACGCTGAGGGTCGGGCCGATGTTGGGCACTAGATTGGACACCCCTGCCAGCAGCGCGTGGGCATAAACCAGGGGAATCCCCAAAACGATTAGACCTAACCCGCTACAGATTGCAACAAAAATAGAACTGAGCGACATTCCGACCATCCAACTGAGGAGGGACGTTTCACACAGGGAGAAAATTTGGTCGGCGCGGCGGCGATAGAATGAGGGGAACAGCCGCAGCAACAGGCCGCGATAGGCCAGAGGCTCTGCTAGAAACATCATCGTCAACACAACCAGCAGTAACAATTGCAGCACAACCGCCACTGACCCGGAGAAAAAGGCAAAGAAATTTCCAAACACGCGCTGAACGATGATACCCAACTGCCGTACCACGTCTGAAAAGCTAGGCAAGTCTTCTAAGTTAGGCTGGGGAATCCAGGGAGGCGGATTCTGAATATATTCATCCCCCCATTGCAGTAATCGGTCGATGCCTTTTGGGACTAACAAAATCAATTGCTGAAACTGGTCAACAAACGGCGGCACCACCAATCCAACAAAGAGGGCCATCCCCACCAAGACCGACAATAGTGTGAGTGGAACTGCCCAAACCCGCTGCAGGCGAAGCTTGTACATGAGAAAACGAACCAAGCTGTTAAGGGCGATCGCCAACACAGTTGCAGTGAAAACCAGCAGCATGATCTGCCGAAACTGCCAGAGAATCACCAGGGAAAAAATAAGGGCAATCAATCCAACCCAGTCAATCAGCTTCACAGGCTCAACTCCTTAGCAGATGGTTGCAACGACGTTATGCATAGGACACGTGCGATCGCCTCTGCCTCAGCACCGATTGACTCAGAAATGCCACACTAGAAGCGCCATAATTTTAGCTCAGGACGTTTCAGATTGACGCCAGTCGCATAGTACTTTTAGCACATTTAAAGGGTTATGACGGCTGACAAGCTATCGGATCTCTTGGGCAGGCGCTTATAAAAACGGCCCAAGTTAATACGGCCAAAGCAAGAACGCACAGCGTGGGCGATCGCCTCCTCAAAAACGTTAACGAAGATCAGTATAGCCAGGCGCGGGAGTAGCTTCCTGAAAATTAAGTAGGTCGGTACTAATAAACTCAACTTAAAAACCAGGGGAGCGCTCCGCAGGGGCGCTCCCTCGGTTTTGAGGTTTTGATATTATTTATGTTGGGTTACTTAGAATTAGATTTTTTTATTCTCGAGCCTTGATTTCTATACTGATGGAGGCTGCTGAGATGAAGGCTGCTGAGATGGAGGCTGTTGGGATGGAGGCTGCTGAGATGGAGGCTGCTGAGATGAAGGCTGTTGGGATGGATGACGTTGGAACTCTTTTATTTCTTGAGCCTTTTTCTGGGCAAGGCGACGCTGGGAAATCATCCGCTCCAGCGATAGGGCCGTTACGCCCGCAGTGACAATGAAAATACCAAAAATTTGAATCGCTTCGAGTCGGGTTTTTTCTCCTGGGATGATAAGAAACGCAAGCAGGGCGGTCAGAACTGGACCACTGGACGCCACAATAGACGCTCGCGCTGCTCCCATAAACCTCACGCCAAGGTTATTGCACAGATACCCCATCAGAGTCAGCGTACCCAGCACAATGCCTCCGATGACCAATCCGATTGGGTTAGATGGCACTACCTGCGCCGGACGCATTAGCAAAATGATGCTAGTCAAAGAGAAAATGGTGAAAAACTGAATGACGCTGACTGGGACAGGATGCAGCTTCTTAAAGCTTAACTGCATGGAAATCAAATAGCAGGCAAAGGCAAGACCTGCAAAGACTGCCATACCGATGCCGAGCATCGACACTTGATTCGTGGTCACCAGTTTAGGCAAAAACGTGCAGACCACCCCTGCAAAGATGCCAATCATGACTAAAATTCGCAGAGAAGTAGGGCGATCATTAAAAAGCCACCAGGCAAGGGGTACCGTGAAAATGGGATACATGAACAGAATCGTAACGGCAACCCCTGCTCCCACTTGCCCAATGGCAATGTAGATAAATACCTGGGACAGAAACAGGAAAAATCCGCTACTGACGACATTGCGGAGTTGCTTGCGATCGCGGGACAGGGCAAACTGCTTAATATCACCCCATGTCGATGGATGAAGAGTTGTGGCGATCGCCGCCATCAGCGGCATTACGACCAGCATTCGCAGCCACAAAATCATCAGCGAGCTATCAAGGCTCATCAGGCTGATGTAGCCGCCCAATCGCCAAATGTTGAAGACACTGCTCTCATTGCCAATAATCTGCACCACGACATTGTGCAATGAAAGAGCCACTGTAGAGAGCAAAATCAGAATCAATCCTTTCTGAAATGCAGGAATCGTCGCTAATTTCTGTCTAAAAACATTTGGCTTTGGTGCTCGCTTCTGAGCATAGTGGACAGGATCAGCCGGGGGCGTCGGGGGTTGCCCGGTTGCTGCTGGCTGCGCAGGCTGAGGAGGAACAGGTCTACTAGCCTCTCCCGCAGGGAAAAACGACCCCGACCCCCCGACCGTCGTGTCGTAAGATGATGAGGGGTTAGGAACAGAGCCATTAAAGGCTGGGGCTGCCTGAGGAAAACCGTTATTGAATCTGCCCTCAGAGTTCACGGCGGCCCCTTGAGCCGTGCTGTGCAGAGGGGGCAATTGAGGATGTAGCCCACTCGCCCCATCTCCATGAGGTGGAGCATAGGTCGGAGATGCTGATATCGTCTGGAGCTGCTGGTTGAGACGACTAACCAGGGCATCCAAGATAGCTTCGCCCTGGTTTTCCAAACTCTGCATCCGGCTCAACTGCTGATTGATGGAACTCTGGTAGCTGTCAAGGTCATGCTTGAGAGACGAAAGGGTTTGGTTGACAGCCGTGTCCAGGGAAGTGAGCGATCGCTCCGTTTCTAACGTCTGTGCCTGGGCGGATACCGCATAGCGACTAGCCGTCGTCGCCGTGTGAATAGAGTGGCGATCGTATCCCTGAGGGTTTTGAAGCTTATCAGACAACAATAAATAGAGCCGTGTGGCTAATGCCTGGGCTAATTGCTTTGCCCAGATTTGCTGCTGCGCCAGTTGCTGCTGCGACAAAGAGAGATGAGTCTGACTTTCTAAAGCTTGCTTCTGTTGGCGAAGCTGAGCAATATCACTCAATAACTGCACTTTCTCCGTCTGAAGGTGCCCAACATCCTGGGTGAGTTGAGCAACCAAATCGGTTTGAAACTCCTTTAAATCTTGCTGGATCGTCATGAGCAGATCCTCGGGTGTTGTAGAGTTCCCTGATTCCAAATAACTCGAAAAATCGCCTTGCAACCCCATCCTAAACAAACCCTATTGAACGTGATGTGCATGTCTCGGAATGTATCTACTTGAGTGTACCCACATTCACAACAGATTCACCGCAAAGCACAAGAAATAAATACTTTGCAACTTGGGGAACGTCTAGATAGCAATTCTCATTATGGAAATTTCAGCAATAAAAAGGTCGCCTAAGGCGATCTTTTTACCCCGTAAACCTATTCAAGTGAGCGCCATAGGGCGCGAAGTTTTCCATAGTGAAAACTGCTGAAGTCTAGAATTTTTTTAGGAGAAAAGTTAAGAGGATTATGTTGCACAGAATTTAACAATTGATATCAATTCATGAATTCTCATGTCGAGTACATGACTTGGCAAAGTTCTCAAATTCACAATGCAAAAACAGGGGTTTGGCACGCGGAGCGCGCGCTAAACCCCTGTTTTTGCGTGAAACCTGCCAAGTCGTGTCGAGTAATCAATGAGACCCATACAAATCTTTTGGGGATAGATAGCTGCGCTTACTGTCTACAAAACACTCACTCAGCTAGGTGAGCACAATTAGCTACAAGACCAATAAAACTCTGTGTCGCCTTCGCAGTGTGCGACACAGAGTTTTATTGGTTGTATAGCTTTACTAGCGCTTCGCCTAGTAACTTACTATCGCCTACTGAGGCTTTATCTGTTCCTGCTTTTCTTGCTCAATTTCGTCTTGAAGTCGAGTAAGCTCCTCGGGACTCATTGCATCCAGTCGTTTCTGGAGATAAGCATCTTCATAGTCCTTAATCTGCTGATTGTAAGTCATCGTCTTCGTCAAAGCACGAAAGGCATAAGTTGAGAGCCATCCCAGCAACCCAGCCACAAGAATAACCTGAGTCCAGATACCTGCATCAAGGCTGTCAACACCAATCCATTGGAAGAGGACATATATACCTCCACTACCCAACAGCAACCCTAAGCCAATTAGAATGACATCCAACCGTCTCATGAACTATTTCCCAGGTTGATACCCTCTACACTTCCCGAGGGCTAGGCCGCAAATTCACAAATGGACTGAGTATCAGCAGACCTGGGAAAAACATGAAGACGAAACAATACATTAGCAGGCGCTCAATTGAGCTTGCAACGTACCATCGGCTATCTAGGTACAGAAGTATTACTGCGGGGATTGCCAAAAGATAGGCACCCACAAGAATGGCGTAAAGAGCAATTGTGATGATATCCATAGACCTTTAGCACTCAAACGATCGAGAAGTAGAGTTCAACAATATATATTGTACGGTGACACGAAGCACTTCAATACTCATGCGTGAGGTTGATTGCCCCAAAAGGCATCGTATCCAGCCCATCGCATGGGCCAATCTCACTCAATGAACCTTTTCAGTGACTCAACTTCAGCGATTTAACCGTACTAAGCTATATCTTATATACAGATTACCAAACAGAGTTGCAAGTAAAGCCAATAAGTGGTGCAATGATGAGTACTCTTTTGTTGGTCATTTGACGAACCAGAGGGGGGGCATGGCGGAATGGTAGACGCTACGGACTTAGAAAACTGAGCCTTAACGGAGAAATCTGTTAAGTGACTGCTCTCAAACTCAGGGAAACCTAAATCTGATGGGCTGAGTGCGCCCGACAGCATTCTTCTCAGGAAGCGCAACCGTTTCTATTCAGACATGGCAATCCTGAGCCAAGCCGAATCGTCATTCGGAAGGTGCAGAGGCCCGACGGGAGCTACCCTAACGTAACCAGCCGAGGGTAAAGGGAGGGTCCAATTCTCAAAGCCTCACCCAGTATTGGGTGTGGCAGCAGCGAAAGCTGCGGGAGAATGAAAATCCGTTGACCTTAAACGGTCGTGAGGGTTCAAGTCCCTCTGCCCCCATTTTTTTCTAAAGATATGCGTGGAAGAAACCCACAAAAACTGGTGGAAAAATAAAATCCCTCGTAGTTGACCCATAACAATCCTAAATGAAATGTGAGAGTTAGGACGGGCGCAGCCCGTCCTAACTCTCACATTTCATTTCACAAATCACTTAGGAATGCTATGTGGAACGCTACATATAGATCTTGCTTGGTAAATAGGGCGCGTTTTGCATACCCCATTCAGAGGACAATTGATTGTAAACCCCAAACCCCTATTTTTGCGTGAAACTTGCCAAGTCGTGTCTGATCGTAAATCTTGCCAGGGTACTTATCAGCGGTGTTAAGACTTCACAACATACGCTGTGAGAGATTAAGATCAGCGGTAAAATTACTTAAAGTATAGGGTTCTTAATGATACAGGGCTAGCAGGGGTATTGTCTTCAGTCACTTTGAGGGCAATAGAATGAAGAATTCAACATACCTTACCAAGGCTGTGAGCTAGAGTTCTCCCGCAGGGAAAACTCTAGTTCACCAATTGGATGTCATATCACCAATTGGATGTCATAAGTAGATAAGCACAATTAACTATAAAACCCGTAAAATCCTGCGCCGCCCGCTGCGCAGGCGGCGCAGGATTTTGTATCTGGTTTTTAATCATGCCAAGCTACTTATTGGATGTCATATCACCAGTTGAAGGTGGTTCAGTCATTCATAAAGTAACGTTGCCTGATTGGTGTGGCGCACGTTGTATCCAGCACCAACTAGTCAACTGGGCAGATTAGCATGACAAACCACTCGTCTCATGGGGGTAAAACTTACGCAAATCTTTCAGCGGTGGCAGGCGTAGCCCACCACTGTCTTCAAGCATCTGCTAGGGATCAAGGATTCAAATTACTTAATTCTCGTTCTTAAGTACGAGCAATTTATATTAGTCCTAAAATATCTCGATACCTTAATCAAGGTCTTATAGCGATGCAGTTCCGTTCTTCAAGGTTTGGTTCAAACAATTTAGTTCTTGCTCCTAGTCTGTGATGCCATGCCGGATCAGTAGAAATTTGGAAAAATGTCCGGATCAACCGAAATTGGTTTGCCTCCTGTTGTGGATCACCCTAGGTTAATACAGAGACGATCTGAATACGTACAGTATGCTTATCCTAAGATGTGCTTTTTCAAAACTAGAAATTCACAATGAGGATATGCAATGAAGATACGTGCATAAATCGGGTGAGTAGAGCTTTAATTCTCTACGGGGAAAACTAGTATGAGCACAATGATGATTGGGGACAGCCTACCAAATAATCAAGCGGATAATACATCACTACCTAGTGCATCGTCATACGAGTCTGCTTCACGGTTGGATCGATCCCAACGGAATATTCCGCAAGCACAGCAGGCTATCTATGACTATTTGTTGTCAGCGGTCAAAACCTGTAGCCCTGAAGATGTGCTCAGTGAATTCAAGCATCTTTTTATTCATCATGTGAATACTGCTAGCTCTGAGCTGCTGCCTGCTCTCTACGAGATTGTCTTTGCAAACAATGAGCAAGAGTTCAGGTACACTCTCAAGCGGTCGTGCTACATCCTCATTAATAATTGGGATTTAAGCCGTAATCATAAGGCTATTCAGGATCTCATTAGCTTGTTTTCTGACAGCATCATTTATCGATACACCCAAGCACCGATTCTAAAGCGGTTGCGGGGCTGGCTCAAGAATTTTGTAAACAGCCAAGATTTTGAAGAACTGCGACTTTTTGCGTCCCGGTATGATCGCGACGAAATATTACACTGGAGCGATCGCTATACCTCCTATCTGCTAGTTCCTCAATACATCAATCTCAACAATTCAGTTGAGCAACGAGAAGCGGCCCGCGCTTTGTCACAAAAGTTAAAAGAGAAATTCAAGTTTGAGCTTGCTTTCTATACAGTTTTATCGGAAGGCGTGAACAGGGCTAAAAAAGACATCAAAAACCCTACGTATCTTGGTGATGACAGCTTACGACTAATCAAAACGATCATTGCGCGGCAAGGAATGTTTAGCTACGAAAATCTAGCGAATATTTTTCGGCAGCAAACGCAGAACTTAAACTATCAGCTTTACAAAAAGAGCTTAAAAAACTATTTGATTTACTCCTTGAAAGATGACGAGTTCATCAAAGCCTTTGACAAGCAAATTGCTGAGAAGCTCGACCAAATTTATCCCATGCATGAGGATAAAGTGGTCAACGATGCTCTGGTTCTTAGAACATCGAATCGGCTGCTTGATTGCTTAACAACGGAGGATCACGAATCACCTTCGCCCATCTTTTTGATGCTGCTGTCTCAGGGAAGTCCTTTTACGCTGGTGGTTGTGCTACTGAAGATTGTGCTGATGTGTCCCTACGTGCGCACTCATCTAGAAGCGCGAATTGCCGATTTAATCCGCTATTACGAGGCGTATCCTGAGGAAGACTGCAAGTGGGTGGTTAACTTTTTCGAGATCTTTAACGTCGTCATGGCGATTCATGCAGAAAGCACTAACTACACGTTAGTCAATATGGATAAGCAGGTTAAGTTGAATCATCATGCCCAGTCTCGGCAGTCGCTCCAGCAATATCGAATTTTTTCCCAGCAGCGGCTATTGGGTGAATTCGTCAACCTCAACCCGGAAATCGATGAGTCGATGCTAGCGGCAATTGATGATGACCCAGACCCGAATCCCTTAGAACCAGACACCTGAGTAAATTTTGCTAATCAACGGCTTTAGGAGAGATGCTCACATGAGTTCCGCCAGTTCGTACAGCCGTTTTAGGATTGCCATGATCTTCTTGCCATACTCCAAATCGGCGTCCCAGCGTCCAGAGAGCTGACCGAGCCGGGGAGCGACTCCCCGCGTCACACAGCGGAAGCGGGGATCGACGAGCTCTTGCACCAGGGGTGCCTGGCTTGCATAGGCTTTAAGGTGCTGGATGTGGGCTCGGACGCCTAGCCGGGGGCTGCGGAAGTGGGCACCCTCAATCCCTCCTCCCAAAGCACCTAACCCAGCAAAATTATTTTGCTCTGGCTTAATATCGCCGCCAAAGTGCAAAAATCCGGTTTCCAAGCACATTTGGCTAAAGGCGATATCGTGGTTCACTCCTTCAATTTCGGCTTCTTCTCGATAAAACTTGGGCAGGTCAGGAAAGACATCTAGAACCTGTTCGTGATTTTTTCTGAGAAAAACCACGAGATGGACATTGGACGTTTTGCCCCGACCCATGATGGCATCGAGTTCCCCTGAACGGAAGGCTAAGGGCGATCGCACTGTAACGATACGAGCCGTGATGTCTACATTGATTGACAGATTGAAATCTCGTAAGTCAATGGCTTTGACGTACACCACGTTTCGGTACCGAATCCGGTTCACAGTAGGAGCCTGGGCAACCGTGACACCGAGGCGGTCGATGAGATCAATGGGGAGGTAAGCATTCCCATTGACGACAATGCCTAACTCTTCATACAGTCCACCATCAACATTAATTTTAATGGTGGGATGTTCGGGGTGTTCGGCGGGAGCAAAGGCGGATGCGGCCAGGCGGCTCCAAGATGAAAGGCCATCAGCAATGCCCAGGGCCAGTTCTCGGCGGCGGTTTTGCAGCAGAGCTCGGTCTTCGCTGTTGCTCAGGCAGGCGACGTGGAGGTAGAGAGAGGGAATTCCGAGCCAGCGGCAAAAGGGGAGTTGGCCTAGGCGGGTATCGGTGTCGGGGCAGACGCCCAGGGTAGAGAGCCTTGGGACACGGCGAACCAGGGCTAAGAGCATGAGCTCAGCATGGTTCCGTCGCTCATCGTTCTGGGCAATGTAATAGACCGCAGCCCCCTTAGTGTCTGGATTCAAGAACGCATCGGCATGAAGTTCTAAGGCAATGTCGCCGGGCTGGGCACGAATATTAATCCAGCGGATGGTTTGCTCCAAGCTCAACTCATCGGGAACGGCAATCACTTCGGAGTCCTGGGTACGATCGCGCGATCGCAGTTCTACCATCAATACATCCCGTAAAGCAATCATTTCTACTGCCTCGGTCATGGTACCCATAATGGCACCCTGGTCAGAGTTACCGCTCTCCAGGGTGCCGTGGCCCGCAGAGATAAAGATCCGTCCCATGGGCTACAACCCCGTTACAATTACGATTGACATCATGGAAATTAAACCTCAATTTTGAGCATTGCGCCTGTAAAACCGTTCAGAATCGCTTCGTGCTTCATAAAGCGTGATTTGACAACATCAGTTGAACACGCTAGATGTAGCGGTATCGATCGCCCTTTTCTCCATCTGGCCCTATTATTACTGGTATGAGTACCCCCCGCCTCCACCCCGATACCATTGACCAGGTCAAAGACCGGGTTGACATTGTTGACATCGTTTCTGAGCATGTCGTTTTGCGAAAGCAGGGCAAGGATTTTGTGGGCCTCTGTCCTTTCCATGATGATAAGTCCCCCAGCTTTAGCGTGAGTCCCGGTAAGCAGTTCTACTACTGCTTTAGCTGTGGGGCTGGGGGAAATGCCATCAAGTTCCTCATGGAGCTGGGAAAGCGATCCTTCAGCGATGTGGTGCTGGATCTAGCGCGGCGCTACCAGGTGTCGGTCAAAACTCTGGAACCTAGCAAGAGGCAAGAGTTTCAGCGACAGCTATCCCTCCGTGAGCAACTCTATGAAATTACAGCTCTAACGGCTCGGTTCTTTGAACATGCTTTGCGGCAGGAAGAGGGAGCGATCGCTCTGGATTATCTTGCGGGTAGCCGTGGGCTGACCGAAGAAACGATTCAGCACTTTCAACTGGGCTATGCGCCAGGGGGTTGGCAGACCCTTTATGGCTACCTAGTGGAGCAAAAACGCTATCCTGTCGAGCTTGTGGAGAAAGCCGGGCTTATTGTTCCGCGCCAGGGAAAAAGCGGCTACTATGACCGGTTCCGCGATCGCCTGATGATTCCCATCCACGATGGGCAGGGACGGGTAATTGGCTTTGGGGGGCGAGCCTTGGGGGATGCCAAGCCGAAATATCTCAATTCGCCGGACACCGAGTTGTTCGGCAAGGGGAACACTCTGTTTGCTTTGGATAAGGCCCGGGGGGCGATCGCCAAAGCCGACTGTGCTGTGGTGGTCGAAGGGTACTTTGATGTCATTGCCCTCCACGCGGCGGGCATCACCAACGTCGTAGCCTCCCTGGGCACCGCCCTCAGCAAAATTCAGGTGAAGCATCTCCTCCGCTACACCGAATCCAAGCACATCATTCTCAACTTCGATGCCGATGCCGCCGGGACAAAAGCCGCTGAGCGCGCCATTAGCGAAGTGACTGACCTGGTTTACCGGGGTGATCTACAACTGCGTATCCTCACGATTCCAGCAGGGAAAGACCCCGATGAATTTCTCAAAACCCAGTCAGCAGATGCTTACCAGGATCTCGTCAACGCTGCTCCTCTCTGGCTCGACTGGCAGATCCAGCGCATTCTTGACGGAAAAGACCTGGGTCAGGCCGACCACAATCATCAGGTCACCCAGCAGTTGGTAGAATTGCTCAGCGCCATCAGCAATGCCACTACCCGCACCCACTATGTGCGCCACTGTGCTGAAGTGCTGAGCCGGGGAGACAGCCGATTAGTGCCCCTCCTCGCAGAAAATCTGTTGGCCCAGGTACGCCGTCGCCGTCGGCGATCGCCCGAGGGGGCAGAAATGCCCCGAGCCCCGGTGCCCACTTTGCCGATGGGCACCCTGGAAGCCGCCGAAGCAGTGCTGCTACGGCTCTATCTTCACGCACCCAGCTATCGGCCAGCCATCATCACCGCCCTAGAGGAACGGGATCTCCAGTTCAGCCTGTCTCACCACCGCTTGCTCTGGCGAAAAATTCTAGACCTGGACGCCCAGGCGGCTTCAGCAGAGCCTCTCGATGCTGTTTCAGAATCAGCGGCGATGGGGGTGTCTAGGGGATCCAATTGGTCATCGAGCGGGGCATCCGAGAGAGCATTGAGAGAGGTATCCGGGGAAGCATCCGGAGGGGCGATCGCCACCACTCCTAGAACTCTCCGAGATCAGCTTCAGGACGCCCTGGCAGAGATGCCTGAAGTCCTAAACGGGGTCATTCACCTCTTTCAACTGGATGAAAAAGCCGAACGGGACTTGCTCCGTGCGCCCCTTGTCATCCAAGCTGCTGCCGACTGCCTAGAGCGAACCATGTGTGAGAAGCGCTACCAGCATTTTCGCAAGCTCTGGTCAGAGACCAATGTCACGACCGCACCTGATCTTTGCCGTGAGTATCAGCAGCAGATCTACGCAGAAAAACAGCGCATCCGAGAGCTGGACGAGCGGCGTTCCGTATCCTTCGCAGACTTAGTACAAATTCCCTGGGTAGGTGAATTTTACAATGCGCTAGAGTAACGCAAAATGTCTGGCGAGAGCCGTAGACTAGAAACAGTGACTATGCATCTTAACGTAAGCCATGCCTGTAATTTGGGAACTCGACTTTTACTCGCGCCCTGTTTTAGACGACAAGGGAAAAAAGCGGTGGGAAGTCCTTATCTGTGAAAGCCCTACAGATGTTCAAACTGATTTAGACTCGCTGTTTCAGTATTCCAAGTTTTGCAGCAATACAGAGGTCAACTCAGTTTGGCTTAAGGGAGCTATTCAGGAGGCTATTGAACAGGCTCCTACCCCCCCCGACCGGATTCGCTTTTTTCGGCGGCAGATGAATAACATGATTGTAAAGGGGAGCGAGGAAGCAGGGATTCCTGCCTATGCCAGCCGTCGCACCCCTGTCCTATATCAGTGGTTGCAGCAGCGTATGACTGAGGTTTACCCGACCCTGCCCAACTATCAGAAAAGCAACAATCCTTCCGTGGGGTATCCGCTAAACATGCCCCAGCCGCTGCCTGATGCCCTGGAAGGGGAGAAATGGACGTTTGTGAGTCTCCCTGCCTCTGCTTTTGCAGACATGCCAGACTGGACCATCGGGTTTGGCGAAGCTTTCCCCTTGGAGTTGGTAGACATTTCCTCGGAGACTCCCATTCCCGGACTACTCATCTTTTCTTCGCGGGCACAGCCCCTTGCTGCCTGGATGTCTGGATTAGAGCTTGCGTTTATTGAGGCTATGGGGGCTGAAGGAAAATCTCCCCCCCGGCTCATTCTAGAAACAGGCGTCAGCGAAGCCTGGATTCTAGCACCTCTCGCAACGGATTCCCTGGTTGCAGAAGGAGATCAGTTTGAATCCGCAAAACATCAGGCTCAGGGGGTTCACTTCCTGGCAGTGCAGTCTGATCCGGAGTCCGATGCGTTTGCAGGTTTTTGGCTGATGCAGGAACTTAATCTGGCATAACGCTCCATCATCCCCGATGATGAAGTGTTAACGGCCTGAAGCACCTACTGAGGATTATGGCGTCTGACTTTTCCCATTCCGCGTCTCTGCCTGAACAGCTTTTGGATCGAGCCCGATCCTCAGGGGTTGAAGCTGCAGACGTACTGTTTTCTCACTCCACAGCCCGTCCAGTATTTTTTGAGAGCAACCGTCTTAAACAACTGGAGAGTATCCAGTCTGAAGGCATTGCCCTGCGGGTTTGGCGCGATCGCCGTCCTGGATTAGCCGTCGCCTACGGCAATGTTGACCCCCAGGCATTCGTTGACCGGGCGATCGCCCTCACAGACTTAAACGATCCCGAAGACATCGAGTTGGCTCCTGCCACTAAGACCTTCTATCCCAATGTGGGCAGAGCCGTAGATGTCCATCAACTGATCGCCTGGGGCCAAGAGGCGATCGCCCTGATTCGGGAGCAGTATCCTGAAACTTTATGTACGGCGGAGTGGGAATGCGAAGCCGAAACGACACGCCTCCTCAACTCCAATGGCCTGGACTGTAGTTACACCGACACGACCCTTAGCTGCTACGTGTCTACAGAATGGGTGCGGGGCGATGATTTTCTCACGGTTTCAGACGGCCAAACCCAGCGCATCTTTCTCGATCCGGCCCATGTTGCAGGACAAATTATCCAGCGGCTCCAGTGGGCAGAGCATAACATCCGCCCCCCCCAAGGACGAGTGCCCGTCCTGTTTACCTCCAAGGCAGCAGACATGCTGTGGGGTACGGTGCAGTCAGCGCTAAACGGCAAGCGCGTGGTCGAACAGGCATCGCCCTGGAGCGATCGCGTTGGACAGGTTGTAACCTCAAAGGCGCTGACCTTTTCCCAGGCTCCCCAAGCTGGGCCGTTCAGTTGTCCCTTTGATGATGAGGGCACTCCGACCAAACCCATCACCTTCGTCAATGCAGGGGAACTCCAACTGTTTTACACCGATCGGCGAGTTGGGCGATCCCTCGGCAGCGGCACCACAGGCAACGGCTTTCGTCCTGGACTAGGCAGCTATCCCACACCGGGGCTGTTTAATTTCCAGGTGGTACCGGGCACCGAATCTCTCAATGCTCTAATCGCCTCCTTAGACAGCGGCATCGTTGTGGATCAGATGCTGGGCAGCGGTGCAGGCATATCCGGAGATTTTTCAGTGAACGTGGATTTGGGCTTTCGCGTGCAGAAGGGGCAGATTCTTGGCCGGGTCAAGGACACGATGATCGCGGGCAACGTCTATACGGCTCTCCAGCAGTTAATGCGCTTAGGCAACGATGCAGAATGGAATGGTTCATGCTACACACCATCCGTCATTGTTGATGGGCTCTATGTCACAGGCCGCAGCTAAAACCTGACACTGAAACCTTGGGCGTGCTTAACCAATTTGCACACCGCTATGAGGAACGAAAGTAACCACTTAGCTCGCCCTCAGAGAATGTTTGAAAAGTATTTGATAACACGCTGGAACAATACTGATCCCCCTAAATCCTCCTTGAAAAGGGGGACTTTGAACGTGATTCCCCCCTTTTCAAGGGGGGCAAGG
>CAYXJG010000100.1:7633-14598 GCA_964465285.1 uncultured bacterium | reverse complement strand
TTGATACCCATGTGCTGAATCGGGGTGGGTTTGGGGTGCGGAGTCCGTTGGATGGATAAAGAAGCGACTTTCCCAATAAGGGGCGATCGCCATCGCCGATAATGTTGAGCTTGAAGATGACGAAGCCTTTAGTCTAACCTTCGACAATGTTGCCGGAAACGCCGAGCTGGCGAGCCCTGCAGAGACAGTTGTAACCATCACCGACAACGATGGCGCAGATCCTGACCCCGGTCAGGTGATTGAAGGCACTGCCGAGGCAGACAACCTGGTGGGTAGCGACGGCGATGACATCATCATTGGTGGTGGCGGCGAAGACACTATGACCGGCGGGGGCGGCAGCGATATCTTTCGATACGAAGGCCCCTGGTGGGAAGAGCGCACCGACACTATCACTGACTTCGCCCCCGCCCAGGACGCCATCAACCTATTTGCCCTGTTCGACACGAACGATCACAACAGCTCCACGCCGTTTGCAGACTACATTCGTCTGACCGAAGACAACGGTGGCGTCATTGTGGAGGGCAACTTCAAGGGGGACTCCAAACCAGACTTCTTCCGGACATTCGTGAAGCTAGAGGGAGTCTCTATCACCGACCTCTCGCCTGCCAACTTTATCCTGACGGAAGGGGGAGAACCGCCCGAACCGCAGCCCATCACCGTGGCGATCGCCCCCACCGAAGACGCCCTCGAACCCATCACCGATGGCGAGTTCACCGTCAGCCTCAGCCAGGCCGCCGCCGATGATGTGGAAGTCTTTTACACCGTCAGCGGCGATGCGACCCCCGACGGGGACTACACCGCCTTAAGCGGCAGCGTTACCATTCCCCAGGGAGCCACTGATGCGTCAATTCCCGTTGACGTCATTGATGACAATTTGGATGAAGGAGAAGAAACCATCAGCCTCACCTAGAAACCGTCAATAGTGGCGACAGCAACATTAGCCTCAGCGGAGTGACCACAGCGGTTGTAGCCCTTGCCGATGATGACGCGACAGATGCCGTAGGGCAAACCATCGTCGGTACTGATGCCGCCGAAAACCTGACGGGCGGTACGGGCGACGACATCCTGATTGGCGGCGGCGCTGACGACACCCTCACGGGCGGCGGCGGCAGCAATATCTTCCGCTATGAAGGCCCCTGGTACAACGAACGAACCGACTTCATCACAGACTTTGTTGCCGGCATCGACAAGCTGGATGTGGGCGCGTTATTTCCCAACAATACCCATGGCAGCAGCGATCCGTTCAACGACTACATTCAAATCGACGTGGTTGGAGGCAGCACCATCGTTAACGGAAACTTCAAGGGTGACAATAAGCCCAATTTCCAACGTCCCCTGCTGAGTTTAGATGGAGTCGTGAGCCTAACCGCAAACGACTTCATGTTTGCTTAACTGCAAACGACTTTATGTTTGGAAGACAATCAGTCCAGTCTCTAGAGGTCTCCAATCTTGACAATGGTCTTGACTCTGGTTGAATACCCAGACTCCTTAAAACGGTGTGGCGGTTTCAAAGATTAGTTCCTTCACGACTTGGCAAAGTTCTCAAATTCACAAGGAAAAAGTAGGGGTTTGGGGCGCGCTCAGCGCGCCCCAAACCCCTACTTTTTCGTGAAACTTGCCAAGTCGTGATTTGATTCAGAACAATGCCTTTGGTCTGGTTCCGGGGTCTGGTTCCGGGGTCTGGTTCCGAAAAGTGCTATCAGGGTGATGTAGGATTCAACGGTTTGACAGACTCAGGTGCATACTGAGAGTGATGATAATCCCATGCCTTTTGTGGTGTGTGTGTATGACTGGTTGTGTTGCCCGAAACCTCCTAGGCACTCCTGATGATGCGATCGCCCCACCCTCCGAATTGCTCCCAATCTTCCTTCCGCTGCCCTGATCTCTTTCAACGCCCAGGGCGGCTATTCAGGGAACGATTTCGGTCTCGACCGGGCCGTTATGCGCTGCTGACCGTACTGACAGCTCTGCTTTGCCTTGTCCTGTCGCTTTTTCCGAGTCCTGTATCATCATTTCCTGGGTCATCCCTGGGGCAGGGGCGATCGCTCTATGAAGCGGGGCGCTATGAAGACGCGGTTCCGGTGTTGGAGCAGACCATTGAGGACTATCAGCGGTCGAGAAATCGGGTGGGGGAGGCGATCGCCCAGCGGAATCTATCGCTCGTCTATCAAGCGCTGGGAGACTGGCAGGCCGCAGAAGACGCCATCCAGTCCAGCCTGGACAGCTTTCGGGCACTGAATCAGCCCCTCCTCCTGGCCCAGGCATTAGATGCCCAGGGACACCTCCAGTTTCGCCAGGGGCAGGTGGAATCGGCCCTCGCCACCTGGGAAGCCGCCGCCGATCTTTACACCCACTCAAATGTCGATGCAGAAGATGTCCATACAGAAGAAGATGCTGAGCTTCAAACGGCTCGTCTCCTGAACGGCATCAACCAGGCGGAAGCGCTCCAGGCATTAGGATTCTACCGACAGGCGATCGCCCGCCTGGACACCCTGATCGACACATCCCAGCCCAATCTGTTAGCCCCCTCAGCACCCCAGGCACGGGCACTGCGGAGCTTGGGCGATGCCCTGCGATCAGTTGGGGAACTGGAACGGTCTGAGGCCCTTCTTCAGGAAAGTTTGGCGATCGCCATCACCCTCTCGAATCCAGCCCAGCAAGCCAGCGAACAAGCCGCCACCCACCTTAGCCTCGGCAACACTGCCCAGGCCCAGGGCAACTTCGACGCTGCCCTCGCCCACTATCAACAGGCCGCTCAGCAAACCGCCCAGCCGTCAGAGTCAGCACCCCTCGCCTCTCCATCCCTCACCCAAATCCAGGCCCAACTCAACCAGGTGCGAATCCTCTCCGAACGCCAGGACTGGCCAGCCCTCGACCAGCAACTCCCCCCCTTAACCGACGCCATCAACGCCCTTCCCCCCAGCCGCCCCACCATCGCCGCCCGCATCAACCTCGCCCGCACCCTCAAACAAGCCACCCCCTCACTCACCCACCTCTTCCCCCTCGCTGCCCGCCACCTCGCCACTGCCCGCCAACAGGCCCACACCCTGGGCGATCGCCGCATGGAGTCCTTCGCGGTTGGCAGTTTGGGAGAACTCTATGAGACCGCAGGTCAGCAGGCGGAAGCCCAACCCCTGGCAGAGGAGGCCCTGAAACTGGCTCAGCAGGTGAATGCAGCGGATATCGCCTATCTCTGGCAGTGGCTCCTGGGGCGAATTCATGCCCAGCAGGGAGAACGGGAACAGGCGATCGCTTCGTACCAAACGGCGATCGCCGACCTGCAAGGACTCCGCAATGACTTGGTGGCGATTAACCCGGAGGTACAGTTTTCCTTCCGAGAGAGTGTGGAACCTATTCATCGAGAACTGGTGTCCCTGCTGCTTGACCCCACGACGGAACCGTCCCAGATGGAGCTGGAGCAGGCCCGCGCCACCATCGAGTCCCTGCAACTGGCGGAACTCAACAACTTTTTCCGGGAAGCCTGTCTGGATGCCCGTGAAGTTCAGATTGACGAGGTGGATCAGCGGGCAGCGGTCATCTACCCCATCATCCTGGCGGATCGGCTGGAGGTGATTGTCAGTTTGCCCCCCGCCGTTGGCAGCAGTTCGGGGGATTCGGGCGATCGCATCCTTCGCCATATGACCAATTCCGGCGTCACCGCTGGGGAGGTGACCACGGTGTCTTCTGACTTACTCGCATCCCTCAAGCAGGTGGCGCTGAATGGGCGGGTGGTGCCCCTGGCAGAACAACTCTATGGTTGGCTGATTGATCCCCTTGAGGCGGAACTGGAGGCGCGCGCCATCTCAACCCTGGTATTCGTGCTGGATGGGGTGTTGCGGAACATCCCGATGGCGGTGCTGTATGATGGCGATCGCTACCTAGTGGAACGCTACAGCATCGCTCTCACCCCCAGTCTGCAACTGCTAGAATCCTCCCCCATTTCACCCCAGCGGTTGAATGTGCTAATGGGGGGCATCAGCGAGTCTCACCAGGATTTTTCTGCACTACCGGGTGTGGTGAACGAACTGGTTGAAATTCAGCGCATTGTGCCCGACAGCCGTAAGTTACTCAACCAGGACTTTACCGATGCAGCGTTGCAGGATGCCATTAATGCGCTGCCGTTTCCTGTGGTGCATCTTGCCACCCACGGCAAATTTAGCTCCAGCCTGGATGACACGTTTATTCTCACCTGGGGCGATCGCCTCAATGTGAACGAACTGAACCAACTGCTCCAGGCCACGGACATTAGCCGTCGCCGCCCGATTGAGCTGCTGGTGCTAAGTGCATGTGAAACGGCGGATGGGGATGACCGCGCGGCCCTGGGCATGGCGGGGGTGGCGGTGCGGGCGGGTGCCCGGAGTACGGTTGCGACCCTCTGGCAACTGAATGACCAGGCCGCTCCGTTGCTCATGGAGCGACTGTATCAAGCCCTGGCAACGGAGCGGGAGACGAAGGCGGATGCGTTGCGACAGGCGCAGTTGGCGTTGCTGGAAAACCCAGAATATCAGCTTCCTTACTTTTGGGCTGCGGTGGTGTTGATTGGGAATTGGTTGTAGGGATGTTGGATTTTAGATTTTGGATGAATGCTGGACATGAAGCATACGAAACTCTCGATGGGTGAAGCATTTGGTCGAAGTCGCAGAGACGTGAGCAAAGCCGATTGCTCGAATGGTTCGTCTCTGGGGACGGTGCCCTGGGTTGCTTTGATGACGGTGTTAGGGATCTTACTTGGGGAGATGGAGGGGGCGATCGCCCAAATTATTCCGGACGATACCCTGGGGGTGGAATCCTCTCGTGTTATACCCAATCGCCGGGTCAGGGGGGCGCTGGCAGACCGCATTGAGGGGGGGGCGGAGCGGGGAGGCGCTCTGTTCCATAGCTTTAACCAGTTCAATGTGAATGAGGCCCAGCGGGTCTATTTCAGCAATCCGGCGGGAATTGAGGCCATCCTTAGCCGGGTGACGGGAACGGATGGGTCGAATATTTGGGGGACGCTGGGGGTGGATGGGTCGGCTGACCTCTTTTTCCTGAACCCCAACGGCATTATTTTTGGGGAGAATGCCCGATTGGATGTGGCGGGGTCGTTTGTGGCAACTACGGCTGAGGGGTTCACCTTTCCTGATGGCAGTACGTTTAGTGCGGTGAATCCCGATGCCCCACCCCTGCTGACGGTGGCAGTGACGCCGGGACTGCAGCATGGCACGGCAGCGATGGGGGCGATTCGCAATCAGGGGGTGCTGGCGGCAGGACAGGACGTAACCCTGGAGGCCCATACTCTGGATCTGCGGGGACAGATCGGGGCGGGGGGCGATTTGATCCTTCGGGGGCTGGATACAGTACGCATCCGGGATGATATGCAGTCTCCATTCATTGCGCTGTCCCAGGGGACGTTGCAGGTGCGGGGCGATCGCACGGTGGACATTGTGGTGCTGAGCCATCCCGACAGCGGCCTCTTTGCCGGGGGAGATCTGGTGTTGCAGTCCGCAACGCCCATCAATGGCGATGCCAAGTACTGGAGTGGCGGGTCTTTTCGGGTGGAGCAATTGGACACCGCGCCCGGTGCCTGGGGCAGTGAGGACGATCCGGTCATTCGCGCCGCCGGAGATGTGAGGTTTGACAGCTATTTTGGGGCGTCGTTGCATATTCTGGCAGGGGGCAGCGTCACCGTGGACGGCACCATCACCATCACCAGTCCTGACGCAGCGGCAGGGCTGACGGAGCAAATCGCCCTGTCCAATGGAGAGGTGCTGCAAATTGCTGGCAATCAACAGCCCACGGTGGATATTCGTGCTGGTGTGCGTCCTGATGCCCTGGGATTACCTCTGGGGCTAACGGGTGCGGGGGGAGGCTTTGTAGACGGGACCACTTTCTTCCCACTGCCCCCGGCCATTGCTGGAATCCCCACGAGCGCCGACATTGATGTGAATTCTATCTTGATGTTCGGGGCTGGAGCGGCAGAGGGGCTGGTCTATCTGTCTACCCAATATGAGCCGGAGCGATCGCTGCCGGGGGGGGACATCCGAGTTGGCAACATCCTCACAGATGTGAGCGTTTCTGGCTTTCCCGGCAACAGCGGGGATGTGGTGGTGGACTCGCGGGGCGATTTGGTGGTCAATGGGGCGATCGCCGCCACGAATGTGCTACCCGACCCGTCTGCTTTTGCAGGAAACATCACTCTTCTGACGCAGGGGGATCTGACCACCGGAGACGCCACAACCATGAGCAGCAGTGGCATTGGTAATGGGCGATCTGGCACCATCACCATTGACGCAGGTGGACAACTGGTACTGGGTACGGGTAGCCTCCTTAGCACTAATAGCCTGGTTCAGGGCAATGCAGGGGATGTGCGGCTTCGGGCATCAAATATTTCTCTGTCACCCAATGCTGCTATTGGAACGGCAACCCTGGGAGAGGGAGACGCCGGAGATTTGATTTTGGAAACCGGAACCCTGGATATGGCCGCAGGTACGTTTCTCACGACCTCCTCTCCCGGTGTAGATTCCTCTGGAAATTCTATCAATACAGGAGATGCGGGCGACCTGACCCTTCGGGCGGATCAGGTGAGGTTGCGGGATGGTGCGTTCCTGTCCGTCCTGAGCCTGGGGGATGCCGATGCGGGAACGGTCAGAATTGACGCGACCGGCGATGTGATTCTGGCAAACACTGCTGCCATTGCCGCTACGTCCCTGGGAACCGGGTCGGGGGGAGATGTGGTGATTGATGCGAATACTTTAACACTGGAAAACGGTAGTGCGATTGCCACCATCGCCATCGGGTCAGGGGATGCGGGCAATGTGGACGTCACTACAAGAGAGGGCGTGACGGTTCGGGATCTGGGGAGTGCGATCGCCACCTCCAGTTTGGGGGCAGGCAACGGCGGCACCCTCTCCATCGACACGGGAACCCTGGCCATCCAGGACGGGGCAGGCATCCTGACTTCTACCTTCGACGCCCAGACCTTCGAC
>CAYXJG010000100.1:0-7533 GCA_964465285.1 uncultured bacterium | reverse complement strand
ACCTTCGACGCCCAGACCTTCGACCCCACGCTCATCCTCTTTCCTCCCAATCTCCTACCTGCGGTCACCGAGGCCCTGGATGGAGCAGATACCCCGACGACCTCCCAGGGCAACTCTGGCGCATTAACAGTCGATGCCCGTGATGCCATCACCGTGTCTCAGGGGGGCTTCATTGCCACTGCCGCTGGGGGAGCTGCATCGGGCGGAGCCTTGACCCTCCGTGCCCCCGTGGTGACAGTGGAGAATGCCACCATCCGCAGCAGCGCCACAGATACGGGCAATGCGGGAGCGCTGACCATTGAGAATGCCCAGCAGATTACCGTCGATGGCGGTCTCGTCGCTGCCGAAACATTGGCAGGGGGTACGGGACGGGGGGGGGATATTCGCCTGTCCGCTGATCGCCTCCGGGTTGCCAATGGCGGTGAAGTATCGTCCAGCACCTTCGGGGCGGGAGATGCCGGAAATCTTCAGATAGTCGCCACCGAGTCCGTGCTGGCTGAAGGCACCTCACCGGGGCGATCGCCCAGCTTTATCGTAGCCCAGGTCAATCCCGATGCTACCGGGGTCGGGGGAAACCTCACCATCATCACTCCCCAGCTCACCGTCCGGGATGGCGCACAAATTTCCACCTCCACGACGGGCGTGGGAAATGCCGGAAATCTGACGATCGACGCCACCGAATCTACCGTGCTCCAGGGCGAAGGCCCCCGAGGGGAAAATGGCGACCCCCCCCTGTTTCCAGGGGGAATTTTTGCCCAGGTTAATGTCGTCCCAGACGGACGCTTCGGCACCGGGAATGGCGGCGACCTGATCCTGGACACCGGACGGCTGGTGATTCAGGACGGCAGCAAATTTCAGGTGTCTACCTTTGGCGCGGGCGACGCCGGGGAACTTCGCATCCGTGCCCGCACCATCGATTTGATTGAAACTCCGCCCACCGATGCCAATGACCCAGCCACGGACAATTTCTTTTCCACGGGCATTTTCGCCGAAGTAGCTGACGTGTTTGATACTGGCATCACCAATCCCCAGCAACCTCTCGTCCCTGCCACTGGACAGGGGGGCGATGTCCGCATCACCACTAACACCTTGACCCTTGAGGGCGGCGCACAACTGTCTGTCTCTACCGCAGGGGTCGGTGATGCAGGTGAGTTGACCATCCGTGCCCGTGATGCCATTCGCCTCTCGGGTCTCTCCGACACCTTTGGCCCCAGCCTTATCGGAGCACAAGTGAGTTTCTTGGGGACAGGTCAGGGCGGGGCGATCGCCCTCCGCACCGGAAACCTGACCGTTGACAATAGCGCCAGTATCGCCGCATCCACCTTCGGTGACGGGAGCGCCGGGGACTTAGACATCCGTACCCGTGATGCCATCACCCTCTCCAATGGGGGCCTCATCGAAGCACGGGTGGGAGCCGCCAGCACTGGACGGGGCGGCACCCTTCAACTCTCAGCCCCCCGCATCACCCTTACTCAGGACGCCGAACTTGCGGTCAACAGCCAGGGAGAGGGGCGATCGGGAGACCTGACCGTGACCACCTCCACCCTCACCCTGACCCAGTCCCAGATCACCGCCGAGACCCAACAGAGTCGAGGGGGAACCCTTCGCCTCAACCTGGACGATCGCCTCCACCTGACCCGGAGAAGCCAGATCACCGCCGCCACCGAAGACGGCCAGGGGGGACAGGTGTTGATCAACCCAGGGCGATCGCCCGTAGACACCGTCACCCTCTCAGGCCAGAGCCGCATCGCTACCGAAGCCAGGGGCATTGGAAACGGCGATCGCCTCGTCATCAATAGCCGCCAGCTTTCCCTCACCGACCAGTCCGACATCTCCGCCTCCACCACTGTGGGCGAAGGAGGCGATGTGATTCTCCGGGGCTTAGACACCCTCTCCCTCGACACCCAAAGCACCATCGGCGCATCCACCGAAACGGGAAGCGCCGGAAGCTTACGAATCACCACATCAGAGGCGATCGCCCTCACCAACAATTCCACCCTCTCCGTCGAAGCCACTGCCTCACCCACCTCCCCTCCATCCGCCTCCCCTCCGCCCACTGCCGGAAACCTCACCCTCCGCACCCCCACCCTCACCGTTTCCGACGACTCCCGCATCACTGTCAGCAGTCCTGCCGGGGAAGCTGGAAACCTCACCATCAACACCCAAACCATTCAACTTGACAACGGAGCACTCACCGCCGTGACGGGAATTAGTGGCAGTGACGACAGCGCCGTGATTACCCTGGATGGGCTATCCTTACTCACCTTGCAAAACGGCAGCCTCATCTCAGCAGAGGCCCTGAACCAGGCCAACGGGGGCAACATCACCATCACCACCGGCGATGGCTTTGTGATTGGCGTCCCCAACCAGGACAACGACATCATCGCCAGAGCCAACGAAGGACAGGGCGGCAACATCACCATCACAGCTCGAAGCATTCTGGGACTGGAGGAACGAATCGCTATTCCAGGCAACGGCACCAATGACATCGACGCCAGTTCTCAATTTGGGGCACCGGGCGTCGTCATTTTGAATCAACCGGATGTAGACCCCAGCCGGGGTACAGCCGTGTTGCCCTCCGCCCCGGTAGACGCCAGCCAGCAAATGGCTCAGGCATGCCCCTCTGGCGCTGAGTCCGACAGCCTCGGCAGCTTTGTGATAACGGGACGCGGTGGCCTTCCCCCCTCTCCGAACGATGTACTCAACACCGACAATGTTACCCTTGACTGGATGGCGTCGGATAGAACGCAGGGAGATATTGCCCCATCCCTCCAACCTATTACGGACGCCGCAACGCTGCCCCCTATCGAAGCCCAGGGTTGGCACATTGGCACTGACGGCACAGTGATGCTCACCGCATCGCAGAACAGCACGCCTTACCTGCAACCAAGCACGTTGAACTCTTGTGAACGAGAATAAGCCCTAAAATCGGTAGTAAGTAGTTGAGCAAAATTATTTACACAGTTTCCTAGGGGCACACCCCGTCGGGGTGTGCCCCTAGGAAACTTGTTTGTAATTAATTCTGCATAGGTACATATCCAAAATCAATTGATCAAAGTTATTCAAGAAATGCCTTGCTTTAATACAGCAGATGACTGTAAGCACGACTTGGCAAAGTTCTCAAATTCACAACTCCCTATTTTGCGTGAAGCTTGCCAAGTTATGCCCTGAGATAAGGGATCTGCAGCTAAAAAAGATACCGGAAGAAAAGAGCAGCGGGCTGCGTCCGCTGCTCTTTTCCGGGTACTTTATTTTCTTGCAAGTCCCTAAGCACACTGCAATGCTAGCGTCTGAAGTACATTCTCTAACTTCTACCCTGGTTCTTCGTCAGATAAAGGAAGGGGGGGATGACCCGCGTCATAGAACCTATCGCCTCGCAACGCTCAGATGGATATGGATTAGAGGTCAAGCAACCGAGCGACTGAAATATCAACATCTGAAAACGCTAAGGGCTGAATCATTCCTCCTCGGAGTGTCTCTTGGAACTGATAATCGCCCTGATTTGGGACACGAAAGATGGTGAGCTCCGATGTTTTCAAATTGGCGACCCAGTATTCGGCAATACCAGCAGTTGCATAGATCAGTCGCCTTGCATCTAAGTCCTTCGCTAGGCTAGAGTTCGAAAATTCAATCAGCCAAAAAATATCTTCGGGATATGGATGTCGTTGGCGATAAACCCGCCCCAGAGGTTTGACAACGGCAATATCAGGTTCAGGCTCTGATGCATCAGATAGCGTAATTGGTCGTCCTTCTCGAACCTTGGCTTGTCCCTGAAGCAGCGATTCCAGATAGTCTCCAGCCGCATCTCCAAGATATGCATGGGCTGGCCCCTCTGGTGACATTTCAACAATTTCTCCATTTAGTAGCTCAACCCGGCGATCGCTCAGGATGCCTGCGTTAATCATCTGGTGATACTCGTCGAGCGACCATTTTGCCGTAGTTAGTGTCATCAGAGAACTCCATCAACGTCTGGCGATTGCTTACAACTCCTTACTACATTGTGACGCCTAACCTCATTCAATTTCAATCGACTGCTTGTACTTGGGACGTGATGTTTTTGGGTTGGAGCGTTGGCGATCGCGAAGCCATGCCCGATGAAACTCTAGTCTCTCCCAGGGAAAATCGCCCACACGCACTACGAGCCGTTTGGTTGACGTCACGACTTGGCAAAGTTCTCAAATTCACAACACAAAGATAGGGGTTTGGCGCGCGCTCCGCGCGCCAAACCCCTATCTTTGTGTGAAACTTGCCAAGTCGTGTTGGATCTGAGAGATTACCCGGAACCCTGATTTGCCATCGCCCTGATGAATGCTGCCCAGACCATGCCCACGGCCCCTGAATTTCTTTTCACGACTCTCTTACCTGCCGTCGCCAGTCACATCGGCACTGCTGCCAAAGCCAGTGCTCAATATACCCAGCCGATAGTCTTCTGGTCTGCCATCGTCGCCCACTCCGGCAGCATGAAAACTCCCTCCCAACGCATCATCCTCGACCCACTCATGAAGCTGGAGCAAGAAGCCCATAAACGGTTCCTACTGGAAATGGAAGAATATCAAACTGCCGTAGAAGCCCAAAAGTTGATTAAACGCGACTTGGCAAAGTTCACGAAGGACTAAAGATTTTAGGCGCACAGCGCATCCAAAACCCTTAGAGACTGGCAAGAAAATAAAGTACCCGGAAAAGAGCAGCGGGCGCAGCCCGCTGCTCTTTTCTTCCGGTATCTTTTTTAGCCGCAGAGCCCTTATACCAATTCTTGAAAGTAGAACTACAGATAGCTAACCCGTAACCTATGTCAACTATAGGTTTGCCAATCCAGAATCGAAAATCCAAAATCGAAAATTGGTATCAGTCCTTCATCATGGATTTGAGAACTCTGCCAAGTCGAATGTCCAAACTGAATCTGGCAGAGCCACACCAACGGTTGAGCCTGCTTGAAGCCCAGCAAGAATGGGTGCAGCGTGTCCTTGAAACCTATGGCATCAAAGGGCTGTGGCTGTCCCCTGGGATAGTCTCTCCCCTGTTGGGGGTAAGTCGCGATCGCATCATCGCTGAAATTGAACGAGCCGAACGGATGCGAGCCACAAATAAGCGGGGCGACTTAACCTATGGCGTACACTACCGAAATATTCAAGATCCCGACTCAAGTACTCCTACCTGGCAGATCCATATTCTGAAATTCGAGATGATCCTGGCAATTCCACCCGGCCAGCGAAAGATTATCTAGATTATCTAGATGACCTTTTGAGTGCTTGACGAAATTCCCTGGATGCTGTCAAACGAGATGTTTGAGCAATCAGCACACAGCGAGTCAGGACATCCATATCAAGGGATGCCAGTTCAGGAATCTCGCTCTGAGCAATGTTGTCATAGTGACGATCACGGAGACGGTAGAGGCTAAACAACCCATCTTGCCAAAACCAGACTTCAGGCACCCCTAACGCCTGATACCGCTCCAGTTTATCGGGGCCGCCACTGGTGACCACCACTTCAATCACTAAATCTGGAATGGGTTTAGACGTTCCAAAGCAATAGGATTCATCCGCCTGGGCAGAGACTTCCCCTTCTCGCTCCTGCGTCATCGATCCGGTCGGTTCAAACTCAATTCCATGTTCCAGACAGAATAAGCCGATGAGGAACCCAATCAACCGGCTAAACATTTCGTGTTCACGTCCCGGCATCAGAATCTCAATAATATAGTTGTAATACGCGAGCCGAATGCCTGGTGACTCCGCGAACCCGGCCTGGATTAGTTTGAACTGCTCCCAGGTAATGCCTGAGTAGACAATTCGCTGCTCACCAAAGGTTGGGGTAAGGAGGGAGGCTTGCGTCATGACAGTCACTCATCTCAAAGTAGCGGATATGCTCAATTCTATCGAAGTAAAGTGCAGGGTAAAGCCAAAGTGTCTATTTTCCACAACTTGGCAAAGCTCTCACCAATCCAGGCTTTGTAAATCTTCGTGTGAACATCATAGCTATGCCCCATCGAGCGAGCGAGAAACTCCGGCGGAAAGCCTTGCTCATAGCCTCGACGGGCATAGGCATGGCGCAGGTTATAGGGTGGAAACTCGACTCCTGCTTCTCGAAACTCTTGAGAAACCTTCATCCCCAGTTGATTGTTGTTTTTCCCTTTGATTTCAACTCCTGGCAGTTGAACCGTTTTGGCATCAAACTCCCAAAAGTCGGCAACGATGGGAAAGACCAAGCGCCGCCCTGTTTTACCGTCTAAAACTTCCAGCAGTGCGGGTTCTTCTCGAAGTCGTTCAATACCAAGACGGAACACTTCATGGAGGCGTAACCCATAAACCGCCATGACATCGTAAACCCAGAGCCAACCAGGTGTCTTCATCTTGCTTCGGGCTGCGACAATTTCAGCATCACTAGGCAGGTCTCTGGGAGTAACAGATTTTGAGGAATATCCTTGCTCTAATTCTGCCAATTCAGAGGCATCGGGCAACCCTGCAAATTCTGCCAGTCGCCGATAAGCCATTGCATAGACCTTGTGGCTTCGGGTGCCGGGTTGAGTGCGTTCTAAAATAATTCGTTTCAGTAAATCGACCTTCAATTCTTCATCCGTAGGCAAGTGGTTGAATTTGAGGCGATAGTCCTTGTGGTAGGAGTTGAGCTTTGATGGCTCCTGGGGCACCTTTAACCAGTGATCAGCCTCAAAGCGTTGAATCCAGTCCCCAATCGTCTGAGCAGGAGCAGATTTGCCTTTCAGGTATGGAGACCAATCAAACTTCTCCAGCATCAGAAGACTGTCAATCTCCTGAGCTTTTGCCTTGGCAAGCTTTATGCCTCCTGCAACAGTAGCATTGCAGCCTGATACGATTTCATAGTGTTTAGGCGATCGCCCATCTCCCGGTTTAGGGGGAAATATGCCACGGATCGATATTTTTTGCCTCTAATCCGAATTTTGACCCGAGAGAGGTGTTGGTTGATGTCTGCGACGAGTGCTTCGATACCCATGAGAGTTGCCCAAGAATTGCCCAGTTTTTTGGCTATATTCACCCTCAATCAGCTTAAAACTGCTCAGGTGAGCGAGAGCTGAATGAAAGGTATATCGAGGATTTTGACGGAGAGGGGGGGATTCGAACCCCCGTTGGGTGTGACCCCAAAACAGATTTCGAGTCTGCCGCATTCAACCACTCTGCCACCTCTCCAGGCTGACACGTGAGATCGTCTTAATCATGATATTGCATCCTAACATCTGCAGGGATGTATTACACACTTATAGACCTGCATTATTAGGGTAGATGCATACTCCAGCAGCGAGAACATGTGAAAGGGAATCGTTGTCAAATCCAGCTTTGAGACAGTTGGCCTTGATGCCTACTTTTGTAGAGGTTACATGACTTGGCAAAGCTTATGAAGGAATGAAGGATTTGAGAGCTTTGCCAAGTCGTGGAGGTTACCTGGTGCAGGAAATTCAGGGCGGCAGGATACACCAGAGACGTTTGAAAGGAATCTGTCTTACAGTTCACTAATTTTGGGTAACCGCTGACCGACTTTACGAGGACACCCCAGTGTTCCAGG
>CAYXJG010000099.1:0-14609 GCA_964465285.1 uncultured bacterium | reverse complement strand
CAGGCTGTGCCTGCCTTTCAGAAAATTTGGTGCGATTTTGTTAAAAGTCAAGTGATACAAGTGAGCGCCCATAGGGCGCGAAGTTTTCTAAAATGAGAATTGCTGCCGTCATCCGCTGAGGATAGAAAAATATAGGGGACTTGCAAGAAAATAAAGTACCCGGAAAAGAGCAGCGGGCTGCGCCCGCTGCTCTTTTCTTTCGGTATCTTTTTTAGCCGCAGATCCCTAGTGAACACGACTTGGCAAGTTTCACGAAAAAATAAGGGTTTGGGGCGCGCGGAGCGCGCCCCAAACCCTTATTTTTTCGTTGTGAATTTGAGAACTTTGCCAAATCGTGTAGTGAACTGGCTACGACAAAATTCCATCAAGCCGTAACACAAACCCAGGCAGCACAGACTCCCCCAATAGCTCTTTTGGAGATTTCAACACCTCAACCGTTGGCTTAGCCTCTCCTTCGGAGCATCGTCCGTTTCGATACACTTCAACCTGCTGCTCATACGGGTCAAGCAACCAACCCAACTGCATTCCATTGTCCAAATATTCCTGCATTTTGGCGCGCACGGTGTTGATCTCATCGTTGGCAGAGCGCAGTTCAATGGCAAAATCTGGACAGAGTGGCAGAAATCGGTTGGGGTCGGGGCAGAGTGCTTCTAGACGGTCTCGTTTCACCCATGCCGCATCGGGCGATCGAATCGCGCCATTGGGCAAGATAAAGCCAGTGGACGAGTCAAACACCAAGCCCCTTTCATCCTTGTCTGCCCAGTTACCTAAACGCTGGTTCAATCTAGAGTTGCGGTTTCCAGTTTCCCATCCCGTTGGCGGCATGATAATCAGTTTTCCTTCGGCGGTGCGCTCCAGTCGCAAATCTCGGTTGACCTGGCAGAGCCGATAAAACTGCTCATCGTTTAGATGAATGTCGGCGGTTTCCATTTCCAGGATCAGAGGAATCATCAGCCCAACCTGTTATATAACGTGAGCTAATTTTAGCGTGTGAATGATGAGGGGGCGACACCTCCGGTAAGCTTCGCTAACGCACATATTCCGTTTTGGGCGCAAAATATTTCGTCACAGGCGCAATTTCATCTTCTACACCCCTCGATTTCCCAGTAAACTCTTTGCCAATTATTCTCATTGACGCGCGTGGGCTTGCAGAACGAAGGCTTCTCAATGCCTTGCTTTCGCTTATTCGATATTACGGTGTGTGGAGTGATGGTGATGAATCAAGTTCGCTTTTGGACATGTATTGCAGGTGCGCTGTCGCTGCTAGTGGCATCAGCAGCTAGAGCAGAAACGGGGCGTGAAACCGTGGAAGAGCAAGCCAGCAGAGCAATGAACGAGTTAAGCCAGGAAGAACATCCTGCCCCCTTACCCTTTCCCCCTTCTACCCTATCTACGCCATCCCTCCTTTCCGACGTTGAACAACCTGCAACCACCGTTGATGAATGGATATCTCAGATCAATCAGCAGGACCCTCAGCGAGAGTTAGACATCCTCGCTCAAGCAACGGTTCAGATTACCAGCATCAGCCTCAACGCGACAGAGACAGGCTTAGAGGTGAGTCTGGAGGCAACAGGAGAATTGCCATCGCCCCAAACCCTTATTCTTGCGTGAAACTTGCCAAGTCGTAAGACAGACCCGTTGAGTAAAGTGTTCTCTTCTCTGGTGTAATACTATTCCTCTCTGTAGCGATTCTGTTTGATTTCTAAAGGTGGGGGCAGGCGCAGCCCGCCTCCGCTTTTAGGAATATTTTCAGGAATCAAATAGGATTCCTATACGGCGTCTTCCTCAAGGCGGGAAGTTTTCCCAAGAATAGAATTCAGGAGACAGGAGCCAGAAGCCAGCTCCCTCTTGAATTCTGACTCCTAGATTCTGGCTCCTTGCCCATCCAGGATTTCCCGGCTTCAATTACAAGCCTCCTATACTGCAATATCTATTCAGAAATCATTTAGGAACGTTATATACTCAGGGAAGTGCTTGATTTGTTAACGACTCCTATTGGCGGCTCATAGCCCGATTACAGACATTGCATGGAAAACCTGACCCTTGCCGAGATTGCCCAATATCGCTCAGCTCTTTCGTCCCATGCTGAGGCCATGATGGCCCTAGAAATGATTGAAGATTGTGAGGGCGATGTGGAAGACGCCGCTATCTCTATCGCCCTCCAGGTGGGGCAGGAACCTGACCGCAGCGACCAGTGGCTTGAGGGGTTGGCAAAGCGGTGGCGGGCAACCCTGTGCCGCAAAGACCTGCGAAAAGAATTGGATAACGGGAATTTGCTGCCTGTGGTGGAAGCCCTTGCCACAGAAACCACCCTACCTGTGAAGCTGACAGTTCCCGTGATGATCTGTGTGTTGCAGATGGGAGTGGCTGATTTTTGCAAACCCCTGGACGAAAGTCTGAAAGGATTTTCTGAGCCATAAATTTTCTAAGGCATAATTTGAACGATCACGAAACGATCATGAATGGTTGCTTTTCTCAGCGACTTGGGTCTTGGCCCATTGGAACGATCGGAGTTGCCCTGTTGATGGCGATCGCCCCCTCTTTCATCCCTGTCCAGCCATCCAGGGGCAGCACGCTTGAGGTCACCCATCAGCGTTGCCAGGCAAACCTGGAAGATGCCATCACCACCATCATAGACCACCCCGACTTCCGCCGTGCCCGCTGGGGCATTCGGGTTGAGACAGTGGGAACGGCATCGAATCCCCCCCGCGTGGTGTATGACCGGGAGGGCGATCGCCTCTTCATCCCGGCGTCCAATGTCAAGCTGTTGACCACGGCAGCCGCCTTAGAGCAGTTGGGGGCGAACTTTCGCATCCGTACCTCGGTGTATGCAGATGATGCTAATCCAGACGGGGCGGTGCTGCGGCTGGTGGGGCGGGGTGACCCTAGCCTGACGGATGCCGCGTTGGCGGACTTGGCGCAGCAGGTGGGCGATCGCGGCATTCGGCGAGTGGCAGAGCTACGGGTAGATGACCGTTACTTTGCTTCAGAGTCGGTGAACCCCAACTGGGAATGGGAAGACGTGCAGGCGGGCTATGGGGCTCCGGTGACCAGCCTCATTCTCAACCGCAACGAACTGCGCGTTGTTGCCTATCCCACCACAGTTGGGGAACCCGTGCGGGTAGAGTGGCTTGATGCAGTGGAGGATGCGCAATGGGCAATCGTGAATCAGGCGGTGACGGTGCCCGCCTCAGCCTCTGGCGTTACCTGGGTAGGCCGCGACCTGAGCCGTCCCATTTTGTATGTCTATGGGCAGCGGGCGGTGGGGTCTCTCCCCGATGAGTCGGCGATCGCCATTCCTGACCCCATCGCCTATGGGCAGCGCCAGTTTCAGGCGTCCCTAGAAGCCGCAGGCATCACCGTAGCAGACGACGCCTTGACCGTCCCTCACCTTCAGAGCAGGACGACGCTGGACCATAACATCCGCCCTCCACTCCATGCCCCGGAAGTAGCCCATGTCCTGTCGCCGCCCCTGCACGAGTTGCTGGTGACTGCGAACCAGGCCAGTGAAAACATTTATGCTGAAGCCCTGCTGCGTCTGGTGGGCGTTGTCGGCACCTCATCAAATGAGGCCGTTCTGTCGCCCCTGACCACGGGCCTCCGTGCGGTAAAAGACACGCTTGCATTCCTGGGCCTTGACCCAGCGGGCTATACCCTGGCTGATGGGTCTGGATTGACCCGCCATAATCTGGTCAGTCCCAAGACTTTGGTGGATGTGCTACAGGCGATGGCACACCATCCCGATGCCGAGGTCTATCGACAATCCCTGGCAATCGCAGGCGTCAGTGGCACTCTGCGCTACCGCTTGCGGGGTACCGATGTGGAGGGGAGGCTGCTGGGCAAGACGGGAGAGCTATCGGGGATCTCTTCCCTGTCAGGCTATCTCACTCTTCTAGACAGAGAACCACTGGTGATCAGCATGATTGTTAACCACTCTACCCAGTCAGGGGGCGATCGCCGCCAGGCGATTGATGAGATGGTTCTGCGCGTGGCCCAATACGCCCTCTGCGTTGTCCAATAATCCTTCGATTCCGAACTTAACGATTCTTTAAAGCAACTACAGGCTTCCTGTGACGGTTAGCCAGACCCGATGCCAAAAATCACCAATAGTTTGGGTAATTTCCTGGAAGCCCAACCCATACAGCAGTTGGAACGCGAGCACAACAACTGCAGTGGTCAATGCTGTAGAGACAGTTGCTTTGATCACTTTGACAAGCCAGGTAAATACCAAAAACGCTACAATCAGCGCCGCGATGAGCAATGTAATCTCCATACCTGCTTCCTGTTCGATACAGCTACAGGCGATAATTGTAATCGTTATTTTGCAACAGTTCTCATGATGAAAACCTAGGGGGCAAAAAGGTCGCCCAAGGTGGCCCTTTTGCCCCCTAGATGTGTACAAGTGAGCGCCCATGGAGCGCGGCGCTTTCCAAAGTGAAACCTGCTGCTCATGTTGATGGCGCAGCGCGGCATCGCCGCGCTGCGCCACGCGAATTGAACGTTATTGAATCCCTGATCTATCGGCAGATCAAGGACATGCACAATAGATCAATGGTCGCCGAGCGATAGGCACCTTATTTCTTGCGGATTTCCTTCGCCATGTTTCTGAACATATCCATGCTGGAGTCCGATGAACGGCGCTGGCGTTGAGCCGAGAAGGAGGGGGTTGATGCTGCTGAGGATGAAGACGATGACTGTGATGACGCTGACTGCGACGAGGATTGAGGAGCAGTTCCCATGCTGTTGGACGCCGATGCAGACGGCGTCACATTCCCGTTGACATCAATATCTTCCATCGCAGAAATCTGGCGAACCCGAGCATCTCCCTTCGCAAAGGTACGCTTGACGGTCTTAGATTTACGCATGTAGTCGATGTCGCCAAAGGTCTTAGCGTCATCCGGGTCTAGATAGTACGACCCTTTCTTCTTCGAGGAGACGTCTCCGTTGGATTGCGCGGCGTCCTGCTGCTTCTTGCCGAATAGCCCTTTAATAAACCCAGTCATGAAAGTATGTGCCCTAGTGACATTAGAGTGATATTAGAAAGTTAAGTGTTGTTAATGATTATCACAAAAAATAACGGCGATCGCAATGAATCGACGCTGTTTCTAAAGTCACTATCGCTCAGCGAACCACAGATAGGACAAGTATACTCCCCGGCATCTCTGGATTTCCGTGGATGCCGGGGGCTAGAAAGATTGCTTACAAAGTTTCTTAGAAAGTATTGTTCTGGGTCTCAAATGCGTTAGCGTATGCTATTAGTGCACTGCATTAGCGCCGTTCCCTCGGAAGGTCAGCGTCAGCCGCTACATCTAGCGTAGGGGTACCACACGAGGTGCCGACCCGACCTCCAGTGAAACCGCGCATCACTGTGTTACCGCTCTCATAACTGGCTATGGTGAACCCCGTCGAGAAGTCCTCCTCCCCAATCGTGTCCTCTAAGTCCTCTGCCCAATCCACGCAACCAGACGCCTCTGATATGCTTCACGATTTGCCTGAACGGTTGGTGAAGCATACGGTTCGCTACACCGACTACCGCAGCATTAACCGGGACGCCCTAACTCCCATGTTCCAGCAGTACGTGGCGATCAAAGACGAGTATCCCCATGCCCTGCTGCTATATCGCATTGGCGATTTTTTCGAGACTTTTTTTCAAGATGCGATCGCCGTAGCCCGCGAGTTAGAACTGGTGCTAACCAGCAAGGAGGCGGGGAAAACCGTGGGGCGGGTGCCCCTGGCGGGGATTCCCCACCACTCCGTAGAGCGGTACTGCGCGCAATTGGTGGAGAAGGGCTATGCGATCGCCATCTGCGACCAGGTGGAAGACCCTGCCGACGCTCAGGGTCGCCTGGTGAAGCGGGAAATTACTCGCATCATCACCCCTGGCACGGTGCTGGAGGAGGGAATGCTGGACGCTCGCAAAAACAACTTCCTAGCGGCGGTGGTGATGGCGAGCGATCACTGGGGCATCGCCTATGCCGACGTATCTACCGGGGAATTTCTTGCGACCCAGGCAAAGGGGCTAGACAGCCTCACCCAGGAGCTCATGCGGCTCCAGCCCTCGGAGGTGCTGCTGCCCACTAATGCTCCGGATCTGGGCAGCCTGCTGCGACCGGGGGAACGCTCCGACCACCTGCCCGATGGCCTGCCGTCCTGTTTCTGCTATACCCTGCGGCCCCAGACCCCCTTCACCCAGACCGAAGCCCGGCAGCGGCTCTTGCAGCGGTTCCGGCTGCGCTCCCTGGAGGGGCTGGGCTGTGAGCACCTGCCCCTGGCGGTGCGGGCATCCGGCGGCCTGCTGGAATACCTGGAAGACACCCAGAAGGAACACGCCATTCTGCTCCATCCTGTTACCACCTACGCCCTGACGGAATACCTGGTGCTCGACCACCAGACCCGCCGCAACCTGGAAATCACCCAGACGGTCCGGGACAGCACCTTCCACGGCTCCCTGCTGTGGGCGCTGGATCGGACGGTGACCGCCATGGGGGGCCGCGCCCTGCGGCGATGGCTGCTGCAACCCCTGCTGGACGTAGACGGCATTAATGCCCGACTAGATACGGTGCAGGAACTCATCGACGACGGTGCCCTGCGCCAGAGCCTGCAGGGAATGCTGAAGCAAATCTACGACCTGGAACGGCTCACGGGGCGAGCCGGGTCCGGCACGGCCAATGCTCGGGATTTGGTTGCGTTGGCGGATTCCCTTGTGAAGCTGCCGGATCTGGCCCACCTAGTGGCGATCGCCCACTCCCCCTACCTCACAGCTCTCCAGCACGCCCCCCCCGAACTGGAAGACCTGGGGCATCACCTCCACGCCTTCCTGGTGGAAAATCCGCCCCTGAGCTTGACGGAAGGCAACCTGATCCGTCCTGATGTCCATGTCCAACTGGACGACATGCGATCGCAAATTGCAGACGACCAGCAGTGGATTGCCAATTTGGAAGCCACAGAACGCGATCGCACGGGCATCTCGACCCTACGGGTGGGCTTTAGCAAGACCTTTGGCTATTACCTGAGCGTGTCCAAGTCCAAACTGGATCAGGTGCCCGATGACTACATGCGGAAGCAGACCCTCACCAATGAGGAGCGCTACATCACCACAGAGCTGAAAGATCGGGAAAGCCGAGTGTTTAGCGCCAAGGAAACCATCAACAAGCTGGAGTACGATATTTTTGTGGAGTTGCGGGAGAAGGTGAGTCACCATGCCGACGCCATTCGCCGGGTGGCACGGGCGATCGCCGCTGTGGACGTGCTGGCAGGACTGTCAGAAGTGGCTGTCTACCAGGGCTATTGCCGCCCCACCCTGACCCAGACCCGCGACATTGCCATTGAAGCAGGACGGCATCCCGTCGTTGAGCAGTCTCTCCCAGCAGGATTCTTTGTGCCCAACGGTACCCAGATGGGAGCAGATGGCGCGGTGCCGTTCATGGAAAACGTGAACCCAGAAGACACGAACCCGGATGAGGCGACACCCAAGACGACGGCTCCTGACCTGATTGTGCTGACAGGGCCGAATGCCAGCGGCAAAAGCTGCTATTTACGGCAGGTGGGGCTGATTCAGCTGATGGCCCAGGTGGGGAGTTTTGTTCCCGCTCGGCGGGCGGTACTGGGGGTGTGCGATCGCATCTTTACTCGCGTCGGAGCCGTAGACGACCTCGCCACCGGACAGTCCACCTTCATGGTCGAGATGAACGAAACCGCCAACATCCTCAACCACGCCACGGTTACGTCCCTGGTGCTGCTGGATGAAATCGGCAGGGGCACCGCTACCTTTGACGGTCTCTCCATCGCCTGGGCGGTAGCCGAATACCTGGCGACCGACATCCGAGCCAGAACCATCTTTGCCACCCACTACCACGAACTGAACGAACTTGCCGCTATCTTACCCAACGTCGCGAACTACCAGGTAACTGTGAAGGAGATGCCCGATCAGATTATCTTTCTTCATCAGGTGCGCCCCGGTGGAGCCGATCGCTCCTACGGCATTGAGGCAGGGCGCTTAGCTGGACTGCCTGCATCGGTGATTCAGCGGGCGAAGCAGGTGATGGGGCAGATTGAGCAGCATTCGTTCATTGCCGTAGGGCTACGAGGAGAGAAAGCCAGTACGAATGGGGCTGCGAGTAAGAACGGCAAGGCTGCCCCCCGGCGCAAATCCTCGACATCAAAGCGGCGGGTGTCTGAGGGGGATGGGCAACTGGATATGTTTGGGGCATAATCACCCTTCTTCCTTCAGCAGAGGCGATCGCCTATTCAGCCTAAAAATGCTGGTAGAGTCCGCCACTCAGCAAACCAAGTTCATTACACTTTTCCCAGATAAATCAACTTAGGTAAAACCCACCAACCTCTCTAACACGACTTGGCAAGTTTCACGCAAAAATAGGGGTTTGGGGCGCGCTCCGCGCGCCCCAAACCCCTATTTTTGCGTTGTGAATTTGAGAACTTTGCCAAGTCGTGTCTCTAACCGACCTGAGAGGACAACGCTTTGTTCTGAGGTGTCGGAATGGCTTGATTTTTCTCTCGACCATCCTCCTTAACCAATTCCCACGCTGTTTTAAGCTCCTCCAGTGCTTCTTGGGGCGTATCGCCAAAGGCAGAAATTGTCGGGATGTCTTGAAAGTGGGCTAACCAATCCCCCTGCTCATCAACGTATAGATTGAGTACAAAACCGTCAAAGTCATAGTTTTCTAGTGCCATTACTCCTGCTCTCCTTGACAACGAATCAATTGTTTGACTGGGTAGGACTTTGCTTTGCCGTCTTTGCGCGGTTGAATGGGTAGAACTTGACCCGTCGGCGATTCCCACAGGCGATGGCTACCTCGTTATCAAGCAAGTCATTGGGGCGTTGGTTTGGGGCGTTGGTTGCATCTACCCGAATGCAAGCGGGCGATCGCCCATTCCCATCATCGTGGGGGCGATCGCCCAACCCTCTCACATTAACCGCATCTTTGTGTATTGCCATGAAAAAACCCGGTGCGGCTAACACCGGGGAACTGCTCTGTTAATCTTGTGGCTAGTGTTCCCAGGCTTTCTTTTTCGCTAACATCTAGGGCGAATTTTTTTGCGTTCATTTCCTCACCTAGACTTTGGGCAATCCACACGACTTGGCAAGTCGTGTTCAATACAGCTTTTTGCGTGGCGGCGCAGAGCGCTGTCACGGGAAAAATTTTGGGTGCGCTTCAATTGATCCACCGCCACATAAATATGAAGTTCTGCACTTGTCTAGAAGCTTTTGGGCATATTAGGTCTGAAGCAGATGTTCATTATCGACTCGGTGGTTGCAATGAGCCCAGGAGAATAAAGAGGTTGAGCGTTGGACATTTCTCTGATTGTTAGTGATTTATCAAATCGTGGGGCGGGGCGCTGGGGAGGTGCCGTGCGCCCCTTTCTTTTGACCCAGGCCTTGCAGCAAGTCGGGCATTCCGTCGAAATTCTTGGGTTTTCTCCAGCAACCGAGAGTGCGCCCAATATTACAGCCGATGCAATGTTTCAAGTTGTGCCGATGGAACACTACCCTGGCTTCATTGCTTCTGCCCGCCAACTCATGCAACGGTTGAACGGTGATGTGATTTATGCCTACAAGCTCAAACCGACAAGCTTTGGTCTGGGCCTGCTGAAGCATATGGTTACTCGCAAGCCGCTGATTCTAGATATCGATGATTGGGAACTGAGCTGGCATGGGGGCGATCGCCTCACCTATCGCCCTTCTCCCCAGCAGCTCGCCCGAGACATGATGCAAGTCAACGGGGCCTTACGGTACCCTGACCATCCGGTATATCTGAAATGGATGGAGTCATGGGTTAACCAAGCACAGCACATCACCACCCATACCCGATTTTTGCGCGATCGCTTTGGCGGCATATATGTGCCCAATGGGAAAGATATTACTCTGTTTGATCCGGGTCGGTATGATGCAACAGCAAGCCGAGAGAAATTTGGGCTGTCTGCCTACCGGGTTCTTATGTTTCCAGGGGCACCCCGTCCCTATAAAGGATTGGAGGATGTGTTAGCAGCGTTAGAGAAGCTGAGCGAGCCAGACATAAAACTCGTCATTGTTGGGGGTAGTCCCTATGATGACTATGATCAGCAGTTGATGGCGAAATGGGGACAGTGGATCATTCAACTGCCAAAGTTTTCCTACGAACGAATGCCCGAGGTTGTCAGTGCAGCCCATGTGGTGGTGGTGCCCCAGCGGGATGTGCCCGCCGCCCAAGCGCAGTTTCCCCTCAAGTTAACCGATGGCATGGCTATGGCAAAGCCTATTCTGGCAACGGCAGTGGGAGATATTCCAGAAATTTTGGGGGAAACGGGCTACGTGGTGCCGCCTCGTCACGTCGAGAAAATGGCAGAGACCATCGCCCTAATTTTTCAGAATTACGACCACGCCCTGCATCAAGGCCAGCTCGCACGCCAGCGGTGCGTTGATGATTACAGTATTAAAGCCATGTCAGCAAACCTCTCTACTCTTCTGGAGTCTATTTGAATGGCCCAAACCTGCCTCATTGAGCGGGGGCAAGGAATTCGTGAGGCCAGTGAACCCATGACGTCAGCGACTACACCCCACAGCCAGACATCAGAGCCGACCTTGGCATTTCTTCTCTTTCCTATTGGCCCTTTTCTCCCTTCTCACCTCCATTGCCCTATGTCTCGAAACCGCCTTCTTTTAAGCCTTGCGAAACGCTATCCTCTGCGATCGCTCCTAGCGGTTTGCTTGGGATTTTCAAGCGCACTGTTTAACGGCGTCAGCACGGCGCTCATTGTGCCTGTGGTGCTGAGTTTGCTAGGGCAAGACTTAGACATTGGGAACACGCCACCTTTCCTCAGGACGTTATTGAGTCCTTTTGATGCCGTTGCTCCAACCTATCGATTGCTTGTGATGGCAGGGGCGGTACTGGTAGCCATTGGGCTGAAGAACCTGACCTCCTATGCCAATATAGTCACCGCAAGTTCTCTCAAGCAGCGCTTAACGTCAGATCTGCGAGAAGAAGCCCTGGGCATGATCCTTGCAGTCGATATTGACTACTTTTACAAGTTGGGCGCTGGCGATATTCTAAACCGCATTAACAATGAAATCGGTCGCACAGCGAATGCTGTGAGTGCGGCATTAAGGATTCTTGTTAATGCCACTACTGTTTTTGTGTTTGGAGGACTGCTGGTTGCCATCTCCTGGCAGTTGACGATAGTGGCGTCTATGCTACTGCTCGTGGTAGTTGCTTTAAACCAGTTGTTTATCAACCGATCAAAAGCTTTTGGTAAGCAGCTTTCGGAGGCGTCTAAAGCCTATTCTGTGCGGCTTACCGAATCGCTCACTGGAATTCGGTTAATCAAAGAAGTGGCCAGCGAATCACGGGAATATAACACGCTAGTGAGTCTGATTCGCAGGCGGGAACGCATCGAGTTTCTAGCCCAGGCAAATTCGGCGGCGATCGCCCCTGTGAGTGAGATGGCAGGAATCGCGTCGCTGATCGGAATTGTCGCCTTTGGCCGCATCTTTTTTGCTGAACAACTAACGGCGATCGCTACCCTTTTGTTAACCTACCTGGTTGTTCTATTCCGCCTGCTGCCGTTTTTGTCGCAGCTCAATTCATCTCGGAGCCTTTTTGCTAATCTCTCTGCCAGTGTTGAAATTGTCGTCAATTTTCTAAATCCCAGCGATAAGCCGTTCATGCAAAGTGGCCAAACGCCTTTTCAAGGACTGCGAGAGGCAATTGCTTTCGAGAATGTTTCGTTTGCCTATCCAGGAACTGATCGCCCTTCCCTTAAAAAGGTGAGCTTAACCCTACCCAAGGGCACGACTCTTGCTCTGGTGGGAGAATCAGGGGCAGGCAAGTCCACCCTTGCGGATTTGCTGCCCCGGTTTTACGACCCGAATGAGGGGCGTATTACCCTCGACGGAGAAGACGTACGTTCTTTTGATCTGGGTTCCTTGCGTCGGGGAATTGGTATCGTAAGCCAGGAGTCATTTTTATTCAATGATTCAATTCGCAATAATGTTGCCTATGCCCGGCCTGCCGCAACAGATGAGGAGATTATCGATGCGCTGAAGCGGGCGAACGCCTTTGACTTTGTCTCTCAACTGCCCCAAGGCTTAGACACCCAAATTGGCGATCGCGGCGTCATGTTGTCGGGGGGACAGCGGCAGCGCCTGTCCATTGCCCGTGCATTGTTGAAGGACGCTGAAATTCTAATTCTAGATGAAGCCACAAGTGCTCTGGATACGGTCTCCGAAAAGCTAGTTCAAACCGCCATTGAGAATCTGAGTCAGGAGCGGACAAGCCTGGTGATTGCCCATCGCCTCTCTACCATTCAGTCAGCTCACCAAATTGCAGTCCTCGATCAGGGCGAAGTCGTGGAAGTAGGAACCCACCAAGAGCTGCTCGACCAGGATGGCTATTATGCACGGCTGTATGCTATGCAGTTTTCTACTCAGCAGGGGAACATTGAGCAACCCCATGATCTCCACGCTCTACATCAAGCATCCATGCGGCAGACGTCCCACGTCATGCGGGATAACCTGAATTCTGTGCTGGGTGCTCTCAGTTTGGTCGCAGATGATGTCATCGTAGACCCAGAGGAGGAAGACATCCTGATGAAAGAAGCCTATCATTCGGCGATCGCCCTCTTCAAATCGTTGGAAGCCTTAGAAGAGAGAGCTCTGAAAGCCTGTGATGGGCGATTGTCATAGCCCCATAACCCAGCAATCGAGAAGAAGCTCAGCGTGCTGGGCGAGCGATGACTGCTCCATAGGCATCTGGTGACAGGTAGCGCTGGGCGGCGTGTTGGAGCATGTCAATATCCAGCGCCCGGATGCGATAAGGATAATGCAAGGCTGTTTCCAGGTCTCCGGCGATCGCCTGGTAGTAGCCGTATAGACCTGCCCGATTGCTTGGGGTTTCATTCCCAAAAATGTACCGATTAGAAACCAGCGTGCGCACGCGATTCATCTCGGACTCCGCTACAAGCTGGCGTTGCACATCTCGAATATGGTGAACGATTGCTTCTTCCACCGCTGGAATATTTTCCTCAGGAAGTTGGGCAGAGACATAAAACATTCCCTGCATTGCAAAGGTCATATTGCTCACACTAATGCTAGACACCAGTCCCCGATCTTCCCGCAAATCGCGCACCATGCGCGATGTTCGTCCGTGGCCTAAGACTGATGCCAGCATATCCAGGGCATAGGTATCGCTGATAGACAGCACGCCGGGAACTCTCCAGATGAGAACAAGCCTTGCCTGCTGCAACTTTTCGTCTATGTAGGATTGACGCGCAATCGATTGAAACGGCTCCTCGGGCGACAATGTATGTCTCGGGTCTAACGACTGAGCAGGCTGAGTGGGACGCCAGTCTCGAGCGGGAGATTCGGGCAGGGCTGTGCAGGGAGCAACCCCATCGAAGCTATCCACCACAATGTCAATCAGTTCTTCCGTGGGCAAGTTGCCTACCGCAACAGCCGTTACAGACGATGGCTTATACCAGGTTTGGTGAAAGTCCCGCATTTGTTCCACTGTCAAATGTTCAATCACATCCGATGGGCCTAGCACAGGCCGACGATAGGGCAATTGATCAAATGCCATTTCCATAGAACGGTAGAGCATTCGACGAGAAGGATTGTCGTTAGCGCGGCGAATTTCTTCGAGCACCACTGATCGCTCCCGCTCAAAAGCGGGCTCAGGAATAGCGGCGTTGAGCACAACATCTACCTGAAGCGGCGTCAGGGCAGCAAAGTCCTGGGGGGCTGTCGTGATGTAGTAATAGGTGTAGTCCTGGCTCGTTGCGGCATTGGTGACAGCGCCCCGCTGTTCGACTCGGCTCTCAAATTCTCCGCTCTTCAGGGTGTGGGTTCCCTTGAAAATCATATGCTCCAGGAAGTGAGCCATGCCATTAATCGGATCGGGTTCAACGGCAGAACCAACGTTAAGCCATAAACTCAAGTTGACAGCCTCCGTAGGCATCTGCTCTGCAATAACCGTCAGGCCGTTAGGCAGATGTTGAACAGTCGGCCCGTGGGGGTGTCCCGTTAAAATAGGCTCGATCAATCCTGATGTCATAAGCGGTTTCCAGATGGCTGTATCGTTGCAATCTCAAATATGCATTAAGGCAGGACAATAATTTCTTACATCATCCCCTTTGCAAGCTGAATGGCTGTTTCCATCTTAGTCGTTACAAAACGAAAGATGCCTGTCATTCTCAAAAATGATGACAGCAAAAGGAGCGATCGCCCTTAACGCTCTCCTCACTTTCTCAGAAGCTACAGAATATTTCTAAACACGACTTGGCAAAGTTCTCAAATTCACAACGCAAGAATAAGGGTTTGGGGCGCGCCCCAAACCCTTATTCTTGCGTGAAACTTGCCAAGTCGTATCTAAAGAGATATGGCGGTGTGCAATTGGTTCAGCACACCCAAATGTGTTGAGTGGCGGCGCTCAGCGCCGCCACTCAACACACTGTACTTAATGCGCTTGCACAGCGCTATAAGTAGGGGGTCACAATTAAATATAAAGTCCATAAACCACACGACTGGGCAAGTTTCAGGAAAAAATAGCAGCAATTCTCAGTGTGGAATTCAATGGGGCAAAAAGGTCGCCTGAGGCGACCTTTTTGCCCCTTAAACA